>CALZIE010000006.1 GCA_945787565.1 uncultured Lachnospiraceae bacterium | reverse complement strand
ACCAGCGCATGGTGGTTGATATAGGGCGGCAGGAAAGTGACGGAAAGAGCTGGTGGATGGAGTGGCTGAGGTGATAAAAGGGCAGCAAGAGAGTGACGGAAAGAGCTAACGTATGTAGCGACTGAGGTGACGAAAGGGCGGCAGGAAAGTAACAGGAAGTGTTAGTGGAGAAGGTTAAAGTTTGTGTATCCCGGCAGAGGATTTCGAATTGGGAGAACAATAAAAATCATCCTGATATTAAAAGTTTATTATTGCTCAGTTCCTTTTTTGATGTCTCTCCTGACGTATTAGTAAAAGGAGACCTTGAAGAAAAGAAAGAGAAAGTTGCCCCAGAGGACGTAAGGCAATTGAAACAGGATAGCACAGTTTTTAGCATATTGTTGCTAGCTACAATGCTGCTCCTTGTTCCATCACCATTCCATCCCCGCATCCCCATCCAGACGGACGCAAGTCTCGTCGTACGCATCCGTCTACACCATGCGTTTCTGGGTTTGAAACGCATGGTAATGCCGAAGGAAGGGCCGGAGGGCAGGCGGGATTTTATTATTCCGAATGTCCGGCTCGAAACGAACAGCGGAGAGGACAAGTTTTTGAATAGCAGGCAGTGGTTTCCTGTCTGATAGGCAAAAACTTGTCCTCTCTGGTGTCCGTTTCGCGTCCGAACATTGGAATAATAAAATCCCGCCTGTCCTCCGGCCCTTCCTTTGGCATTCTCTCTATGCCTCTCTATCTCCTACAGATGCTTCTTGATCGCTTCGATGAGTTCGGAATACTCGGCGTCGGTGAGGGTTTTCTGCTTAGGGTCCATAGCGAAAGTGCCGCCCCATTCGAATTCGTCCTTGTATTTTGGAACAAGGTGGAAGTGAAGATGACATCCAGTGTCACCGTAAGCACCGTAGTTGATTTTATCTGGATGGAATGCGGCATGAAGCGCATTCGCTACATGATTCACATCTGCAAAGAAAGCATTTCTCTCTTCGTCAGAAAGAGCTGTCATCTCGCTTACATGGAATTTGCTTGCTAAGATCACTCTTCCTTTGTGGCTCTGTTCCTTAAATAAGTATACTTTTGTAGCTGGTAATTCACAGATTTTAATACCGAATTTAGCGACTAATTCGCCTTCTGCACAGTATGCGCAATTTGGGTCAAACATATGGTTGCCTCCTTAAGTTGTCTTTTAATCTATATAAAATATGAACTGCATCTGTTGGTACTCGGCAGCATCTCGCAGAAAATGATATAATCTGCGAATCATATTTTATGCGGTAGTAAAAATGGATTTGTGCGTTAGTGAAACTAAAAAATTAAAAATAGGAGCAAAAGTAAGTGCTCCTATTCGTCCGACATTAACGTGGATACGACATAAGCGTAGATATCAGAACTTTTCTTCTTCCAGTTGTTACACACAACATTGGCTTCGGTTTCTGTTGGAACAGAAAGGCTTAAGTCAATGATGGCGCTGTCACGTTCCATGACACGAAGTCTGGCCACATATTCATCTTTCTTCTTTTCGTAGTAATCCGCAAGTGTGGATACTTCTTCTCGAAGACTGTATTTGTGGTCTTTTAAGTACGTATCGATCTCTTCACGGATAGCAGCAGAAATCGTGGTAGTGAAGAAAGAGAGTGTCTCGTGACCGGCATCGGTAATCTGATAAAGAGAGCTATTACGTATGGTCTCACCAGTAATGAATTGATCATCTACTAGCTCTGAGATGGCCTGCTGTATATTAAAATAATTTGTATACTCTTTTTCTAAGATAAAGTTCGTGAGCTGTCCGTTTGTGATTGGAAAGTCTACACGGTCTAAGATATAGAGTATAATCAGTTTATAAAGCATCAGTGTTTCTGACTGCATGCAAAATCCCCTTTCCTTGCCAGATGTCTCGTCTGGCTAATTCCATTTGTATCGTGTTAAAGACACGTTTTTTATCACCGCTCCATAGAGGGGCGATAAGCAAGTTCTTCGGCCCGTCACCGGTAATCCGGTGCAACACAATGTGTTCCGGGATTATGCTTATGCATTCGATCAGCATATCAATATAAGTTTCGAAATCCATCATATGAAAAATCTCGGGGTGGCTTTCGTAAAGATCTGCCAGTTCTGTATTTTTTAATATGTGCATCAGCTGCAATTTTAATCCAGAAATGTTTAAGTTGCACACGTACTGAATGGTATTTCGAATGTCCTCTTTTGTTTCGTAAGGAAGTCCTAAGATGATATGGAGGATGACTGGTATCGAAGCGGCATTTAGCTTCTTCACGGCCTCTTCTAATACGGCGTTATCATAGCCGCGACGAATGAGTAGTGCCGTTTTTTCGTTGGAAGTCTGAAAGCCAAGTTCAATAAAGACTGGCTTAATCTGATTTAATTCCGTAAGCAGATCAATTACATCATCCGGAAGGCAGTCAGGGCGGGTGGCGATGGATATTGCCACAATATCCGGATGTTTGATGGCTTCGGTAAAAATCTCCCGAAGATAGGAAACAGGACCATAAGTGTTGGTAAATGCCTGAAAATAAGCAATAAAGGCATTTTCATTTGTTTTTTTTCGTACCCGTTTCTTGCCTTCTTCAATCTGCTCTGTAATAGACTGCATATGGGAAGAGGCGAAATCGCCGCTTCCTCCTTCGGAACAGAAGATACAGCCACCCGTTCCAATCTTGCCGTCTCGGTTTGGACAGGTAAATCCTGCATCCAGGGAAACTTTATATACTTTTTGCCCGAATCGTTTTTTTAAATCATAATCCAGTGAGTGATACCGTTTGTCATTCCATTTCATCATTTACTTAGATAAGCTCCTTAACTGCATTGCTTACAACTTCACATACTCTTGGGTCGAATGCTTCTGGCATAATGAAGTTCTCATTTAATTCTTCATCGCTTACTAGAGCTGCAATCGCTTTTGCAGCAGCAAGCTTCATTTCTTCGGTGATCTGAGTGGCACGTCCTTCTAAGGCACCTTTGAAGATACCAGGGAATGCGACTACATTGTTTACCTGATTTGGGAAGTCGCTTCTTCCGGTACCGACTACTTTGGCTCCTGCTTCTTTTGCAACGTCTGGCATGATCTCAGGAACTGGGTTCGCCATTGCAAATAGAATGGAGTCCTTATTCATGGAAGCAACCATTTCCTTTGTCACAATATTTGGTGCGGAAACACCAACAAAGATATCAGCGCCCTTTAATGCGTCTGCAAGAGTTCCATTCGTACCTTCTAAGTTCGTAATTTCCATCATTTCTTTCTGCATCCAGTTTAAATCAGGTGTTTCTTTTGATAAAATACCGGAACGGTCGCATAAGGTCAGGTGTTTAAAGCCATAATTTAATAGGAGCTTGCTGATTGCAATTCCTGCAGAACCAGCGCCATTTACAACAATCTTACATTCTTCTTTTTTCTTTCCGGTTACTTTTAAAGCATTGATAATGCCGGCAAGAACAACGATTGCAGTACCGTGCTGGTCATCATGAAAGACTGGGATATCTAAAAGCTCTTTTAATCTTGATTCGATTTCAAAGCATCTTGGTGCGGAGATGTCTTCTAAGTTAATGCCACCAAATGCAGGAGCGATATTAACGATTGTCTTAATGATTTCTTCGGTATCCTGAGTATCTAGGCAGATTGGAAATGCATTCACATTGCCAAATTCTTTGAAGAGGACACATTTACCTTCCATAACTGGCATGGCAGCTTTTGCTCCGATATTGCCAAGTCCTAGGACTGCGCTTCCGTCGCTGATTACTGCAACCGTGTTGGATTTAATCGTATAGCGGTAAGCGGCATCCGGATCCTTTGCGATGACCTTACAAGGTTCTGCAACGCCGGGTGTGTAGGCAAGTGCTAAATCCTCTCTTGATTTGACATGGCATTTTGCAACGGTCTCTAATTTGCCGTTCCACTCTTCGTGTAGTTGTAATGCTTTTTCATTCAGTGTCATGATGTCCTCCTTAAAGTTGTGTTTGGATGTTTTGCTTATGTAAACAAAGTATCATGTTTCCAAAAAATAAAGTTATTTCCTAGTTCGCGTAAGTACTATTATTGTGTACCTAATAATCATGAAATATCATAACACCGTACTGGAGTGAAATCAAGTAAGATGATGGAAAATAAGGAAGGATTGAAAAGTAGCAAACGCAAAATGGAGACTTTCCCCGGTACATGAAGTGTGAAATTAAGAAAATGCTTTTTTTTCTAAATGGAATAGTGTATAATAAAAAGGATGAAATTGTCTTACATATTCGGAATTACAACAAAAAAGAACATATAAAATCATAGACAGTCTTAAATTAAAATAAAAATAAAAAAGTCTAAATCATTTCCGATTAAAAATCCTCAGAGTCTAAAAGAATAGGGTAGATTCGATCCCTGGCCTTGCTCAGTGGGTTAAGGATCCCAATATGAGAAGATGTCATTAGCAGCGTTAAAGGAGCTTGCAAAAGAGAGGGGAATCAAAAGTGTATCAGCACTTAGAAAACAGGAACTAATCGAAGTCTTGCTGCAACACGATAAGGTGGAATCCGAGGATGTGAAAAACGTTCCGAAGGAAAAGAAAAAAGAGGACATAAAAGTCATGCCGCCAGTCCAAGCGGAGATGCCGTCCACAGAAAACCAATCAAGAGAAAGTCTCTCAAAAGAGAAACAATTAAAAGAGAATAATAAAGATTTTAGATCAAATACTAATTTAAATACAAATACAAATAACAGTAGTAATACTAATTCAAATATAAATTCAAGCTTAAATAGCAATCCAAATTCAAATAGTAATTTAAATTTAAATAGTAATTTTAACAGCAATCCAAATTTTAATGCTAATTCACATTCAAATATCAATGGAAATGTTAATCTGAATACAAATCAAGGTTTTAGACCACGTCAATATGACCCATCGGGGAATACGTCTGCAGACAAAGGAAATCGTCCGAGAATTCAGAGAATGAGGACGGAATACAATACGCCAGATACAGTAAAGAATGAGATGAATAGAATGGAAACAAAGATAGACAATAATCGTGGGGATAATTTTAATCGAGATGAAAATAATAATAGAAGCAATGTAAGTTCTAATGATATGGGACAGCTTGACAGCGGGGAAACCAAAGAAGGAATCTTAGAAGTATTAGGTGAAGGTTATGGATTTATTCGCTGTGACAATTTCCTTCCGGGAGAAAACGATGTTTATGTATCTCCAGCACAGATTCGACGACTGAATTTAAAAACCGGCGATATTATTGTTGGAAATACAAAGGTGCGGAATCAGAATGAGAAGTTCAGTGCTCTTTTATATGTAAAGAGTATTAATGGCATGCACCCTTCTGAAGCATTAAAGCGTAAGAAGTTTGAAGATTTAACACCAATCTTTCCAAATGAGCGTATTCATTTAGAAACACCGGGATGCGGTGTGGCAATGCGTATGGTCGATATCTTTTCTCCAATCGGAAAAGGGCAGAGGGGTATGATTGTATCCCAGCCAAAGGCAGGTAAGACAACATTATTAAAGCAGGTTGCAAAGGCGATGACAATGAATCATCCGGATATGCATCTGATCATTTTATTAATAGACGAACGTCCAGAAGAAGTGACGGATATCAAGGAATCAATTGAAGGAAATAATGTGGAAGTCATCTATTCTACGTTTGATGAGCTTCCAGAAAATCATAAACGAGTATCTGAGATGGTAATTGAACGTGCAAAACGTCTTGTGGAGCACAAAAAGGAAGTGGTAATCTTATTAGACAGCATTACACGATTAGCAAGAGCGTATAACTTAACCGTACAGGCTAGTGGACGTACGCTTTCCGGTGGTCTTGACCCGGCAGCTCTCCATATGCCGAAGAAGTTCTTTGGTGCGGCAAGAAATATGAGAGAAGGCGGAAGCTTAACCATTCTTGCAACTGCATTAGTAGAGACCGGAAGCCGTATGGATGATGTAGTATTCGAAGAATTCAAAGGGACCGGTAATATGGAATTAGTTCTTGACCGAAGTTTATCGGAAAAGAGAATCTTCCCGGCCATTGATCTTCCAAAGTCCAGCACAAGAAGAGATGATTTACTGTTAACGCCAGAAGAGATGGAAGCGAATTATTTGATGAGAAAAGCATTCAATGGTGCAAAGAGTGAAGAAGCAGTAGAGCGAATCATCAATTTATTTTTACAGACTAAGAATAATAAGGAATTTATTGAGATTATTAAAAAGACAAAAATTGTTTAAGGGTATTGCATTTTTGAAAATAATATGTTATACTGAGAAAGCTGTTTATTTGAATGAAAAAGTTTCATCGGAATTGTTCGATGAACTATCATAGAAATGGGATATAGAGAGGTGAAAAACATGCAAGAAGCAATTCAGCCAAAATATTACCAGGCAAAAGTTAGCTGCAACTGCGGTAATGAATTCGTAACTGGTTCCACAAAGGAAGAAATCCACGTTGAAGTTTGTTCAAAGTGTCATTCTTTCTACACAGGTCAGCAGAAAGCTGCTCAGGCTCGTGGTGCAATTGATAAATTCAATCGTAAGTACGGTTTAGGTAATAAGTAGTTTTATTGATAATAAAGTATAAAAATCAGGTTGAGGTTATATAATCTCAACCTATTTTTAAATTCCGGGAAAACACGGAGTGATTTCTCGATTAATTAAAAAATGACATCCTTACAGGATGAATTCTATATATGTATTTCGTCACCGAAAGAAAAGAGGGGTAAGAGATGAAGTCTTCAGGAATAGGCGGCCAGGCTGTAATGGAAGGCGTTATGATGAAGAATGGCGATAAATACGCTGTTGCAGTTCGTAAGCCAGACCAAGAAATTGAAGTGCAGGTGAATGAATATGTCAGTCTGCAGAAACGGTATCCGGTACTTAAGTTTCCGATTATAAGAGGAGTTGCTGCTTTCATCGAATCCATGACAATCGGAATCAAGACCCTCACCTATTCTTCCAGCTTTTTTGAAGAAGAAGGGGAAGTGAAAGAAAAGACAAAGAAACAGGAATTTTTATCTACCTTTTTATTGATCTTTACTTCTGTCGCACTTGCGGTTGGGATTTTTATGATTGTCCCTTATTTTGCATCCCGGTTTTTAGGGAAACACATTGAATCCCAGGTGGTGCTTAATCTGATTGAAGGTGCAATTCGTATCGTAATGTTTGTCGGATATATTTTAGCGATATCCCTTATGCCTGATATTAAACGCTTTTTTATGTATCATGGAGCAGAGCATAAATCCATTAACTGTATTGAACATGGTCTTGAACTAACGGTAGAGAATGTAAGACGTTCTAGCAAAGAACACAAACGATGCGGAACAAGCTTTATGTTCTTAGTTATGTTTATCAGCATCATCTTCTTTATGTTTATCCATGTAGAATCACCGGTGCTTCGAATTGTTTACCGTATTTTATTAGTTCCAGTTGTGGCAGGGGTATCCTATGAATTCATCCGTCTTGCGGGAAGCAGCGATTCTTTATTTGTAAGAATCATCAGCCGTCCTGGTCTATGGTTACAGGGTCTTACGACAAAAGAGCCGGATGATCAGATGATTGAAGTTGCAATCCGTTCCGTGGAATCCGTATTTGACTGGAAACAGTATATAGCGGATAATTTCTCAGATACAAAGACTGCTGAAAATGATTCACAAAACGCAGATGCTGGTAGTAAAAATGAGAAAGCGGTAAAAACTAATAAAGAGATTGAAGAAGATGCGGAATTGGAAGAGTTAGAAGAAATCATTCGAAATCAGAAGAAGAAGCATTCTGACTCTAAAAGTAAAGAAGGACAGGAAACGGCATAATGGAAAGCAATGCAAGCACATATAAGGAAGCCCTTGATAAAGGAGATCTTATTTTACATCAGGCAGGCGTTTTGAATGCTAGATTAGATGCCTGGTATCTGTTAGAAGAGATAACTGGACTGACAAGAAGTGAATTCTTCTTTCGAGGAGGAGAGCAAATGGATGCCTCCTTATATGAGAAGTATATGGAACTGATTGATAAGCGTGCTACCCATGTGCCGCTTCAGTATATTACCGGACATCAGGAATTCATGGGGCTTGACTTTATGGTAAGTCCTGCGGTTTTAATACCAAGACAGGACACCGAGATTTTAGTAGAAGAAGTAGAGAAAGTCTGTGCCGGAAAAAGTGTGCTCGATATGTGTACCGGTTCTGGATGCATTATCATTAGCCTGAAAAAAAGAGGGCAGATTAAGAGCGCAGCAGCAGCCGATATTTCAGAAGAGGCACTTGCAGTTGCAAAGATAAATGCAGCAAAAAACGAAGCAGACATTTCGTTTATTCATAGCAATATGTTTACGCATATTGAAGAAAAGTATGATATTATTGTATCGAATCCGCCTTATATTGAAACGGAAGTGATCAAAGGTCTCATGCCTGAAGTAAGGGACTTCGAACCGTTAGGTGCACTTGACGGGGATGAAGACGGATTGAAGTTTTATCGGATTCTTGCGAAGGAATCCAAGAATCATCTGACTCAGAATGGAATGCTGTTCTTAGAGATCGGATGTGAGCAGGCAAAAGATGTTTCAGAACTGCTTGCGGAAAATGGATTTGAGAATATACGTGTCGTAAAAGACTATGCAGGACTTGACCGAGTGGTAACGGCACAGCTCAGATCCTAGGAATTGTTTTATGGAGGAAATATCATGTTTGACAAGTTAGAAGATTTACTGATCCGTTTTCAGGAAATTCAGAATGAATTAAGTGAACCAACGGTAACAAACGATCAGGCGAGATTTCGTAAGTTAATGAAGGAACAGAATGATCTAAGCCCAATCGTAGATAAATACTTAGAATACAAAGAAACAAAGAAAAACATCGAAGACAGCTTAGAGATGTTAGAAGAAGAAAGCGATGAGGAATTAAGAGAACTTGCGAAAGAAGAGTTAAATGGAAGCAAGGCTAACCTTGAAGTCATTGAAAATGAATTAAAGATCTTATTAATTCCAAAGGACCCTAACGATGACAAGAACGTTATCGTGGAAATCAGAGCCGGCGCAGGCGGTGATGAAGCAGCGTTATTCGCAGCGGAATTATACAGAATGTATACTAAGTATGCAGAAACCATGCGTTGGAAGACAGAGCTTATGAATATCAATGAAAATGGAATCGGTGGTTTCAAGGAAGCGGTATTCATGATCACAGGTCAGGGCGCTTATTCCAAGTTAAAATATGAAAGCGGTGTACATCGTGTACAGCGTATTCCTGCAACAGAGTCTGGTGGACGTATCCATACATCTACAGTAACCGTAGCAATCATGCCAGAAGCAGAAGAAGTAGATGTTTACATCGATATGAACGATTGTCGTTTCGACGTATTCCGTTCTTCCGGTAACGGTGGACAGTGCGTTAATACAACTGACTCCGCAGTTCGTTTAACACATATCCCAACAGGTATTGTAATCTCCTGTCAGGATGAAAAATCTCAGTTAAAGAACAGAGATAAGGCTTTAAAAGTACTTCGAAGCAAGTTATATGAATTAGAATTAGAAAAAGCGAAGAGTGCGGAAGCGGCAGCAAGAAAGTCACAGGTTGGTACTGGTGACCGTTCTGAAAAGATCCGTACTTATAACTTCCCACAGGGACGTTGTACCGATCATAGAATCAAGTTAACAACTCACCGTCTTGATGATATCATGAATGGTGATTTACAAGAAATCATTGATAGCTTAACAGCGGCAGACCAGGCAGCAAAATTAAGCAACATGCAGGAAGAAAATTAAGAATATGGGGGTGTCTGCTTAGGCGGCACCCCCCTGTTTTAGAATATAAGGAGGCAAAGGAATGCTTCATAAAAAACGAAAGTTTTCTACTACCAGATTAATAGTGATGGGGTTTCTTGGAGGAATTATATTAGGGACAATCTTGTTATCTCTTCCAATTGCAACAAGGGATGGAAGCGTGACCCCGCTTGTGGATTCTTTTTTTACAGCAACGACATCCTTATGTGTGACTGGTCTTACGACTGTTACGACAGCTGAACACTGGAGTTTATTTGGGCAGTTCGTTATCCTTTTTTTGATTCAGTTTGGAGGGCTTGGAGTTGTTACCTTTACGACTACAATCCTTTTATTGTTAGGAAAGAGGGTAACACTATCAGACCGTCTGTTAATTCAGGATTCTTATAATCTAGATACATTAAGCGGTCTGGTAAAAATGACTAAGAAGATAATACGTTGGACTTTAATCGTGGAAGGAATCGGTGCTTTCTTATATTCTTTTCAGTTTGTTCCTCAGTATGGTTTTATCAAAGGAATGTGGTTTTCCATCTTCCACTCCATTTCCGCATTCTGTAATGCCGGGATTGACTTAGTGGGAGACAGCAGTTTTGTTCCTTATCGGGATAATGTTTTGATGAATATTGTCACGATGCTGTTGATTATTGTAGGTGGTATCGGCTTTCCGGTATGGTGGGATATCGGAAAAGTGGTAAGCTCTATTAAAAGAAAAGAGAACAGATGTCGAGACTTTTTTCAGAAATTAACGGTACACTCAAAAGTGGTATTTTTAGTGACTGCAGTTTTAATTGTAGGAGGAACGGTACTTACCTTTATTTTAGAGTTCAACAATCCTGAGACAATTGGTAACCTTCCAATGAAAAATAAGATTTTAGCATCTCTATTCCAGTCTGTGACTACGAGAACAGCGGGATTTGCGATGATTCCACAGGAGAATTTTGAGCATGCGACAAGCGTTGTGTATTTGGTACTTATGTTTATCGGAGGATCTCCATCTGGTACCGCAGGTGGTGTGAAAACGGTAACGGTAGCATTTGTATTAATATCTACGGTTTCTCTGATTCAAGGAAAGAAGGATGCCGAAGTATTCAAACGGAAAGTGGCGGATCACTATATTAGAAAGGCAATGGCAGTCATTGTAGTAAGTTTTTCCGTCATGGTTGTGACAACAGTTATGTTAACTGCCATTCAGGATAGCAGTTTCTTAGATACGGTATATGAGACAACATCTGCAATCGCTACAGTAGGTCTTTCTAGAGCAATGACAGGAACGCTCACGACGGCTGGAAAGATTGTAATCATGGTAAGCATGTTCTTAGGACGTATTGGTCCGATTACCATGGCGTTAGCCTTCAATACAAATAAGCACAGAGCAGAGAGAACATTGCCAGAAGGCAAATTCTTAGTTGGATAGAAGGATGAAAATACAGATAGTCTGGAAAAAGCAGAGCAAGTGGAGGTAAGTATGGCGAAGAAAGAATTTGTAGTATTTGGATTAGGCCGTTTTGGAACAAGCGTGGCAACTACATTAGCAGAGAGTGGCTGCGAAGTATTAGCAGTAGATGCGGATGAAGATAAAGTACATGAAATCGCGGATTTTGTAACCTATGCGGTAAAAGCAGATATTACAGACGGTGATGCATTAGCTTCTTTAGGAATTGGCAATTTCGATGGAGCAATCGTGGCAATTGGTAAGAATTTAGAAGCAAGTGTAATGGCTACTATCTTAGTAAAGGAATTAGGTGTTCCTTATGTATTAGCAAAAGCGCAGAATGAGATCCATTCTAAAGTATTAAAGAAAGTTGGCGCGGATATGGTTGTATTCCCAGAAAAGGAAACCGGAATCCGAATCGCTAACAATCTGATTATGGGCAATTTCTTTGATGCAGTAGAGCTTTCTTCTACATTTAGCATGATGGAGTTAGACGCACCAGATGAATGGATTGGAAAGAGCCTTCGTGAGCTGAATCTGCGTGCAAAAGATAAAATCAATGTAATTGCAATCAAGCGTTCAGATGTGCTTGATATTAACCCGGATGCAGACATGCCGATTAACCGTAACGATGTTCTTGTGGTGATCGGAAAGAACGAACAGTTGAATCGACTTGCCAATAAGTAAGAGAAAATATAAGGTGTAATTATGATTAGTAGTGTTAGCAATGCACAGATTAAAAATATTATAAAACTTCAGGCAAAGGCAAAAGAACGTAATGAGCAGGGGGTCTTTATCTGTGAAGGCCGCAAGATGTTTGAAGAAGCCAGACAGGCTAAGAATGTGACAGTTCAGAAGACTTATGTTTCCGAAAGCTTTTATGAGGAAATGACTGCGAAAGCGTCAGATTACTTTGACGGCGTGGAATATGAGATTGTATCAGATGCAGTCTTTAAGCAGATTGCAGAGACGATGACCCCTCAGGGAGTATTAGCGGTGGTGACAAAACCACAGCATTCACTAGAAGAAATGATCAAAGGGGATGTCGGTACTTATGTGGTGTTAGAAGATGTACGCGATCCTGGAAATCTAGGTACCATCGTTCGTACAGCAGAAGGTGCCGGAGTAAAAGGCGTGATTTTAAGCAAAGGATGCGTGGATATCTTCAATCCGAAAGTAATCCGCTCCACAATGGGAGCAATTTATCGTATGCCATTTGTCTATGCAGAAGACTTCTTAGGAACACTTGAGAAAATGAAGCAGTCAGGCATTTCTGTTTATGCAGCTCATTTAGAGGGCGCTGTGTATTATGATGAAGTATCCTATGAAAAGAAGACAGCCATCATGATTGGAAATGAGGGGAATGGTCTCACAAGGGAGGCAGCCGATGCTGCGACTTCTTATATTAAGATTCCGATGGAAGGAAATGTGGAATCTTTGAATGCCGGAATTGCAGCAGCAGTTTTGATGTATGAAGTATATCGTCAGAATAGAAACCGGTAATAAATCGAAAAATAAAAGAAAAAGCATTACAAAATAGTTAGCTAAGTGTCAGAATGACTATTTTGTAATGCTTTTTTTTAGTATAAAAGTTGCAGGTGCAGTAATTTGTCAATGAAAAGCATGTATTTTGACTTTCCAAATAAAGGAATATACGGTATAATAAAAGTAAATTTCTGGAAAGGAAGGCGTGGGTTGTGGTGCAAGAATTATTTGACAGGTACGTGTTTTTGTACATTATGGGTGGTCTGTGTGCATTTGGGGTAATCATTAAATTATTCTTGTTAATTGCATATTCCCGAATGATAAAGGCATCAGATTCTATGAGCAACACCAAAAAACGATGGATGAAGCAGATGAAACTAAAGTTTGAGACCTGCTATCAGCTAAAGATTGGTGTTAATAATGTGGATGTTTTTGTGGATAAGTATGTGAATAGGAGGAAATTCTGTGGAATCCTGTTATCCACATGGGAGAGGATAAGTGGACAGACTGTTTCAGCATGTCTCTTAACAGGCTCTATTGCAGGTGTTCTAGGCATTCTCTATGACTGTGGATGGAAACAGACTTTATTCACATTCTTCACTGGCTTATGGACAAGCTTAATTGTTATTATTGTGGATAACATTGTGAATATTAAGGATCATCGCACATTGCTCCACTTAAATCTGAATGATTACTTTGAAAATTACTTGAAGGTCAGACTTGAAAGGGAGCATTTTTATCCAGAGCAGTTAGCAAGATATAATCAGGAATATTTTGCAGATGGAAACCCATCCATACATACCGCATGCAGCACAGAAGGAGCTAAGAATGATTCTAAGGTTAAGAAGACTGGAGAGCTTCGTGTAGAGCCAGTACAGTTAGACGAGGTGCCATTAGAGAGGATTCCAATTCAGAGCAGTCAGAGGAGATACAGGACTAGCTCAGAGATTGATTTTAAGACCAATGACTCAGAAACCAGAAATTTTAAAGATGCTACTTATGGTTCGGGAAGAAGAGTGGCACAGGAAGATAAAAGAAGGCTAAAAGAAGAGAAACAAAGACAGGAAGAAGAACTAAAGATGCAGGAAGCAATGAACCGCCAGAGAAAGAAAGACGAGAAAGTAATGGCAAAAGAAAATGTAAAGAAGAATAAGTTCGATAAAAAAGAAGAGAAGCGGATTGCAAAGCAGGAGCGTTTGGAACAAAAAGAAGCTGCAAAACTTGAGCGGATTCAGTCAAAGAGAAAAGAAGAAGAGGCAAAACTGGAACAAAAGCGCGCACAAAGAGAAAAGAAGAATGATGCAAAGCGTGCATCACGTGATGGCATCACCAATCAGGAAGTATTAGAAAAGAAGATGCGCTTAAGACAGGAGATGGAGTTAGAACGTCTTAAGAGAGCAGAAGAGAATGAGCGCTATAGCCAGATGAGGAAAGCAGCAGAATCAGAAACCATGACCGACAAGGGATTAGAGCAAGAGGAAGAATCTATTTCGGTATCTAGTTTTGCACCGGAGCATACAGCAGATACAGCAGCCAGTGTAGAAAAGAAAGATATGTCTATTTTAAAGGATGATAACATACCAGTCAGCAAAGGACAGCCAGAAGTCAAAGAAAAAGAGAAAGCGGCCGAGGACAAGCTGATTGAAGAAGTGTTAAAGGAATTCTTGGCATAGAGACAAACACAGGCAGTAACCAATTGATATAACCTATACGGCTGGTGGCGGGAATGCTGCTGGAGTATTGATAAATAGGGGCTATTTTGGTAAAATAAAGAAAGAAAAAGAATCAAATAAAAAACATTAATAAATACATGCCATACAGACATGAAGAAGGAGAGTTATCATATGGACAAGGTGACGTTTGACTATTCTTTAGCAAAGAAATTTATCCGTTCTGAAGAAGTAAGTTACATCGAAAAATCAGCAAATCTAGCAAAGGAAGTATTATTAGGCAGAGATGGTGCAGGTAATGATTTTCTGGGGTGGATCGATTTGCCGGTTAACTATGACAAGGAAGAGTTTGGACGAATCAAGGAGGCAGCAACAAAGATTCAGAGTGACTCCGATGTATTATTAGTAATCGGTATTGGCGGTTCCTACTTAGGTGCCAGAGCAGCCATTGAATTTTTACGCCATAATTTCTATAATTCAGTATCAAAGGAAGTTCGCAAGACACCGGAGATCTATTATGTAGGCAACAATATCAGCAGTACTTATATCACACACTTAATGCAGGTGTTAGAAGGAAAAGATTTCTCCATTAATATCATCAGCAAGTCTGGAACAACAACAGAACCAGCAATCGCTTTCCGTGTATTTAAAAAACTGTTAACAGAAAAGTATGGCAAAGAGGAAGCAGCAAAGAGAATCTATGCCACAACAGATAAGGCAAGAGGAGCATTAAAGAAGTTAGCAACAGAAGAAGGCTATGAGACTTTTGTTGTTCCAGATGATGTTGGTGGACGTTACTCTGTTTTAACAGCAGTAGGTCTTCTTCCAATCGCTGTTAGCGGTGCGGATATCACAAAGTTAATGGAAGGTGCAGCAAGCATGAGAGAGCGTTGTCTGAATAATGATTTTTCCGAGAATGACTCCATGCAGTATGCAGCTGTTCGTAACCTGTTATTAAGAAAAGGTAAGAGCATTGAAGTATTAGCAAACTATGAGCCATCCTTCCACTATGTGAATGAATGGTGGAAACAGCTTTACGGAGAGAGTGAAGGAAAGGATCATAAGGGTATTTTCCCAGCAGCTGTCGATCTGACAACTGACCTTCATTCTATGGGACAGTTTATTCAGGACGGACAGAGAACAATGTTTGAGACCGTATTATCGTTAGATAAGCCAAGCTGTGAAGTTGTATTAGAAGAGGAAGAAGTAGATTTAGATGGTCTTAACTATCTTGCTGGTAAATCAGTTGATTTTATCAATAAGAGTGCAATGAAAGGAACGATTCTTGCACATACAGACGGAGATGTACCAAACCTTCTTGTTCATATTCCAGAGCAGAATGAGTTCTATCTTGGTGAGTTATTCTATTTCTTTGAATTTGCTTGTGCCATCAGTGGTTATCTGCTTGGAGTAAACCCATTTGATCAGCCAGGAGTAGAAAGCTACAAGAAGAATATGTTTGCTCTTCTTGGCAAACCAGGCTATGAAGAACTTCGCGAAGAACTGATGTCACGATTATAATGTGCAGACGGAGGTTCGGCAAAAAGAGGCTGACTAAGTAGGAGACTTGGTCAGCCTCTTTTTGCCGTTCTGAGCCAGGGGCATGTTTGGAGGAAGACGGAAAGAATTTAATTGATAATAAATATCAATTGCATTATTGACAAATGATGAGTATGGGTGTAAGATATGTTTGAATTTGATAATCACTATCAACAAAGTGAGCGTTATTGAATAAAAGGGGGAAGACAGAATGCCATTATCATTTGCTGAACTTGGAGAAATTAAGGTGATTCAGGAGTTTCGTGGTAAAGAAGATGTAAAAAGACATTTACAGGATATTGGATTTGTTAAAGGGGAAGAAGTTAAAGTTCTTTCTGAGAATGAAAGTGGTCTGATCATATTAGTTAAGGGTGTCAGAGTGGCAGTGAATAAGAGTCTGGCTTCCAAGATTATGGTTGCATAGGAGGAAGAATGATGACATTAGATGAGTTAAAGCCAGGTCAGTCCGGAATTGTAAAAGGAATTGGAACAAAGGGACCATTAAAGAGACGAATCATGGATATGGGTGTGACACCGGGGACTGAGATCAAGATAATTAAGGTAGCACCGCTTGGAGATCCGATCGAGGTAAATATCAGAGGATATGAGTTAAGCCTACGCAAGACAGAAGCGCTTCAGATCACGATTGCGTAAGTTTTTATCAGTATAGTAGGCAATCGTTAAGAAAAGTGCTTACGGCTGGTTAACAAACAGATTTACATTAAGAAAATACGAAAAAGGGAAAGCGTGATTCTTGCATCCAGGAAGCGAAGAAAGGTTGAAAGACGCGCAAGAGTTAGCTTTGGCTAACACAAAAAAGGGAGGAAGACAATGAGCATTAGAATTGCACTAGCAGGGAATCCAAATTGTGGAAAGACCACTCTGTTCAATGAATTAACAGGTTCAAAACAGCATGTAGGTAACTGGCCAGGTGTTACGGTAGATAAAAAAGAGGGGATATACCGTAAGAATAAAGAGGTAGTAATCTTAGATCTTCCAGGTACATATTCGTTATCACCTTATTCCCAGGAAGAAATTATTGCAAGAGATTATATTGTAAAGGAAAAGCCGGATGTTGTAATCAATATCGTGGATGCTACCAATATTGAACGTAACCTATATCTGACTATGCAGATTGCAGAAACAGGAATTCCAATGGTTGTTGCTTTAAATATGATGGATGAAGTGGAAGCTCGTGGCGATAAGATCAATGAAAAGGAATTAGAGAAACTTCTTGGAATACCAGTCATCCCAATTGTAGCGAGAAGCGGAAAAGGAATGACCGAGTTAATGAACGCTGCAGTGGAAGAAGGTAAGAAAAAGGATAAGATAGCGAAGGCTGTAACATATCCACAAGGATTGTTAGATGGAATCGAGGAGATTGCAGCAACATTAGACGGCACAGTGGAGGATCGAAACTGGAAAGCAATTAAAATCTTAGAAGGCGACGAAATTGTGCTTCGTGATCTGGATTCTAAATTACGAGAAAAGTTTGATGGTATTGTAAGTCAGACAGAAGAGAAAACCGAAGCAGATTTAGAAGCGTTGATTGCAGACTGCAAATATAAGCATATTGCAAAATTAGTAAAAGCGTCCGTAAAGAAAAAGCAGCAGGGACATGTTGAGACAAAATCCGATAAATTAGATAAGATTTTGACTAACCGAATCTTAGCGCTTCCAATTTTCGCAGGTATTATGTATCTGATGTTCAGTATTACGTTTGGAGAAACCATCTTTGGTGTAATACCGGGAATCGGAACATGGCTTCAGGGCGTTGTATGTGACTTCTGGGAAGGACCTCTAACAGACGTCATTATGAATGGATTAGAAAGTGCAGGCGCTTCTGGATGGGCATTGTCATTAGTTGGAGATGGTATTTTAGCAGGTCTTGGCGGCGTTGTATCTTTCCTTCCACAGATTTTGATTCTGTTCTTATTAATGTCCTTCTTAGAGGATAGCGGTTATATGGCCAGAGTAGCCTTTGTTATGGATAAATTATTCCGTAAGTTTGGTTTATCCGGTAAATCCTTTATTCCATTATTAATGGGATTCGGATGTTCCGTACCAGCCATGATGGCCAGCAGAACATTAGAGAATGATAAAGACCGTAGAATGACTATGATGTTAACACCATTTATGTCATGTGGTGCGAAACTTCCAATTTATCTGATGTTTGCCGCAACATTATTTCCAAATGGAAATCGTACGCTTCTTTTATTCTCTATCTACTTCTTAGGCATGGCAGTAGCAGTACTTGGCGGTATTATCTTAAGCAAGACAATGTTTAAAGGCGAAGTATCTAACTTTATTATGGAACTTCCACAGTATCGAGTTCCAACACTTAAGAGCGTTTTAATTCATGGATGGGAAAAAGTAAAAGGATTCGTAGTGAAAGCAGGAACCGTTATTTTAGCATCTACGGTATTAATCTGGTTCTTATCTAGATTTAACTTCCGTCTTCAGTACTTAGAAGAGGATCAGTTAGCATCTAGCATCATTGCAAAGATCGGTAATGCCATTCGTTTCATTTTCATTCCGCTTGGATTTGGTGGAGACTGGAGACCAGTTGTTGGTACGATTACTGGATTTATTGCAAAAGAGAATATCGTGTCTACATTCGGTGTTTTATTCAATGCAGGAGAAGGTGTTGCCGATGCGGCAGCAGAAGGTGCAGCAGCTCTTCCAGGAATCGAAGTCGTATTTACTCAGGTAACAGCATATGCTTATATGGCATTTAACTTATTATGTATGCCTTGCTTTGCGGCAGTTGGTGCATTACGTAAGGAAATGGGAACTTGGAAATGGACATTTAAAGCAGTTGGGTTCCAGATGTTAGTTGCCTATATCGTAGCATGCTTAATCAATGTTATTGGCGGACTGATCTTCTAAAGGGCAGACCAAATCGGTACCTTATAATTCCTTTCGAATCCAGGTTCGAAAGGAATTATCATATGCTAAATAGATAGGAGGAAAAGTATGAAGTTTTATAAGAACGAATCCTTTCAGACAATCAATAAAAAAAGTGATTTTATTATAAGTGAGCTAAGAAAGAATGGTTGTCGAATTACAGAACAAAGAAAACTAATCATTGATATTATTCTGGAAAATGAATGCTCTTGCTGCAAGGAAATCTATTATCAGGCAGCCCATAAAGATCCTTCCATCGGAATTGCAACTGTATATCGAATGCTAAAAAAGCTGGAGGAGATAGGGGCGCTTGACCGTAAGAATCAGTATCAGATCAGCTATGATATGACAGAAGAATCAGGAAAAATGGTTGTTGTTGAGAAGAACAAGGTAATGGAAGTCAGAGAATTATCCCTCTTTGAAGATATCGTAACAAAGTTAAAGAAGGAAGGCTATATTAGCCATCCTAATATTTCAATTGTTGTAAATGTGAATTCTTAAAAAATAATCCGACAAGAAAAAGGATAGAGTATTTAAAGAAGAATGTCATATACTAAGGGAGGATTTGTATGGCAGATATCATCATTGCAGTTTTAGCAGTCACAATTGTTGGAACAGCAATATATCGGGGAATCAAGAGTATAAAGAGTGGAAAGTCATCCTGCGGATGCGGGTGTAGTGGCTGCCCGTCAAAAGGTCAGTGTCATGAGGATAGGAAGAAATCCACATAAAAAACTGGACGAAAACTCTTGTATCATATATCATAAAGATACAATGATAAAGGAGGGAAATTTATGTACGAATCCGGTGAAAATTATTTAGAGACAATCCTTGTGTTACAAAAAAAGAATGGATCTGTTCGTTCCATTGACATTGCAAGAGAATTGGAGTTTAGCAAGCCAAGTGTTAGCAGAGCAATGGGATTATTAAGAGAATCTGGACATATTGAGATAGATACAAATGGAGAAATACAGCTTACAAACTTAGGATTAGAAAAAGCGAATGCAATTTATGAAAGACATCAAGTCATTACAAGCTTTTTAATGAAGACAACAAATGTAAGCCGTGAGGTGGCAGAAACCGATGCCTGTAAGATGGAACACATTCTCGGAGAAGAAGTCTATCAAGGGATGAAGCGATTTATCCAGGAATAAGCCTGGCATAAATCGTAGGATGTGTGAAAAATACAGAAGTGAGTTTCTGTGTTTTTATAGCAAATGGTTAGCATATGCTAACTTGCGGCAAGGAAGTTTTATAAGACAAAGTAGAGGAATAGGAGAATAAACCATGAGTGTAGTGATTATTGGAGGAAATGAAAGGATGGAGAGTCAGTATAAGGAGATTTGCAAGCAGCATGCATGCAGGGCGAAAGTATTTACAAAGATGGCATCTAATTTACGTGATCAGATTGGGAGTCCAGATTTAATTATTCTGTTTACATCAACCGTATCGCATAAGATGGTGCATTGTGCTGTAACAGAGGCAAATAGAAACCAGATTCGTATTGAACGTTCTCATAGTAGCAGTGCAAATGCATTAAAGAGTATCTTAAAGGGACATTGTGCATAATAAAAAGAACAGTCTTTGACAATACTAGAGAATTGGTCAGGTAAATCAATATAGAAACTTAAGTTTATATGGGAATCCAAGTTCATGCAGAACCCCAGGTTCATATGGAAACTCAAGTTCATGTAAGAAGTCAGGACAGATAGAAGAATGCAAAATAAGAGATGGAAAATAAGGAATTTTGGAAGAAAAAGCGTAAAACATAGAGAGTTAGCAGGAAAACCTGTGTATTCAATATGCTTTACGCTTTTTCTATATGGTCCGAGGAAAGAAAGAGCAAAGGGAGAGCAAAAGTAGAGTAAAAGAATAGGGGGAAAAAGAGGAAAGGAGCAGGAAAATCTGGCGCCATAAGGAATTTTTGGAGGTATGCTTGTATTTTAACAGACCGTAGGATAGAATATAAAAGACTAGTAAAAATGGAATGAAATAGAACGAAAAAGCTAGGAGGAAAGGAACGTATAATGAGCACATTCGATCTATCAAAGGAATATGGCGTGGTCTTAGAAGGCGGAGGTGCAAAGGGGGCATATCAGATTGGCGTATGGAAAGCCATGATTGAGTGCGGCGTTAAGATCAAAGGAGTTTCCGGAGTATCAGTGGGAGCGTTAAATGGTGCACTGATGTGTATGCAGAATCTTTCACAGGCAGAACAGCTTTGGGAGAATATATCCTATTCGCAGGTCATGGATGTAGATAATGAGCAGATGGACTATCTGCTAAAGCGCAACTTAAAAGACTTGGACCTTAGGAAAATAACGAAAACAGGGATGAAAGTACTTAGTGATAAAGGAATCGATGTAACACCTCTTCGTAACTTGATTGAGAAATTAGTAGATGAGGAGAAGATTAAGACATCCCCAATCGAGTTCGTGCTCGGTACTTTTTCATTAGATGGCTTTAAGGAAAAGGAAATTGTTGCGAATGAGGTGGAGGAAGGATATCTAAAGGATTATTTACTAGCGAGTGCTTATTTTCCAGCTTTTAAGAATGAGAAGCTGCATGGTAAGAAGTATATGGATGGCGGCGTTATTAATAATGTACCGATTGATATGTTATTAAACCGTGGCTATGAGGACATTCTTGTAATCCGTATTTTTGGAATCGGCCTGGAAAAGAGAGTGAAGATCCCGGATGGTGTGAATGTAGTACAAATTGCACCGAGGGTGGATCTAGGAAATCTGCTTGAGTTTGATAGCAAGAAAAGCAGACGCAATATGAAGATTGGTTATTATGATGGTCTTCGATGTTTTCGCTCCTTAGAAGGAACGATTTATTACATTGATAGTAAATGGACGGAAGAAGAGTGTCTTTTAAAGTTTATTCACAGTCATGAAATCGTACAGATGGCACTATTAGAATATTATAAACAGGATTATACCAATACTGCATTATATACAAGAGGGATGCTAGAGGCAGTAGCTCCAGGTCTTGCACAGGAATTAAAGCTAGGAAAAGCTTGGACTTATAAAGGTCTTTATCTGGCTCTTATTGAGATGTGTGCAAAATATATGCGTGTGCAAAAGTATCAGGTATATACTGAAGAAGAGCTGCTAGAAAATATCCGGGAGAAGTATCAGAGGGCCAAGCGGGAGGATTATAAGGTGCCGCTTCTAGTGGAGCTTGTTCTTAATCTGCTTGTGATGGGAGAATAATTGGAAAAAAGAAGAAAAGCAATCCTTGACAAATTCAGGTTATGCAGTATAATGAATAAATAAACAATATACATGCATAAACTTACATATGATTGTGGAACGAGCGTAAAACAACTGTTTTTCGAAGGAGGGGCTTGTATGAATTTGAAAGGACGTTCATTTTTAACACTAAAGGATTTCACACCGGAGGAGATTTTGTATCTCATTGATCTGGCAGCAGAATTAAAAGCGAAGAAGAAACAGGGGATAACAGGAGAGAGCTTAAAAGGGAAGAATATTGCTCTGATTTTCGAAAAACCATCTACCCGTACGAGATGTGCATTTACAATCGGATGCATCGATGAAGGGGGCCATCCGGAGTATTTAGGAAAAGATGATATCCAGTTAGGACATAAGGAGAGCGTGGAAGATACAGCAAGAGTGCTTGGAAGAATGTTTGATGGAATTGAATTCCGTGGCTTTAAACAGGAAACAGTGGAGAAACTGGCTGCTTATTCAGGAGTTCCTGTATGGAATGGTTTAACGGATTTGTATCATCCGACGCAGATTCTTGCAGATTTCCTTACGATTAAGGAACAGTTCGGACAGTTAAAAGGAATTCATCTTGTATTCGCAGGAGATGGACGAAACAATATGGCAAACAGCCTAATGATTGGATCCGCAAAACTTGGTCTTCACTTTACCATCTTAGCACCAAAGGAACTTTGGCCATCCAAGGAACTGTGTGAGCAGTGCAAAGACTATGCAAAAGAGTCTGGTGCTATTATTACGGTGACAGATGATAAAGAGGCAGTAAAAGGTGCGGATGTAATCTATACGGATGTATGGTGCTCCATGGGAGAAGAGTCGAAGGCAGCTGAGCGAATCGCCTTATTAAAGCCTTACCAGGTGAATAAAGACCTGATGAGCATGACAGGAAAGGATAGTACGATTTTTATGCACTGTCTTCCTGCAGTAAAAGAAAATGAAGTAACAGAAGAAATATTTGAAAAGTTTGCAGATGTGGTCTTTGATGAAGCAGAGAACCGGATGCATACAATCAAGGCAGTCATGGTTGCAACACTTGGAAAATAACATGAGGAAAGAATGAATAAAGTAATAAAATTTTTAAAGGATAAGAAGTTAGTGCTAGATGTGCTTAATATTGCAATCGGCGTTTTATTGCTTATCTTTATTATCTTGATTTTTTTAAATCCATCCAATGCGTTTTATATGCTTGGTACTGTGTTACTGGGTGGATTTATGAATATGTTAAATGGTCTTAAACATGTAAGAAGCACAAACCGTGGAAAGAAGAATATGGGAATGTCCATGATTTTAATCGGGGCAGTGATTATGATTTTAGGGATGTTCTTTTACCTGCAGATTTCTTAATAAAACCCCAATTACTCTAATCAAACTTTAATTTGTAATTCTTCGGAAAGGAAGGTATCATAGATACTAGGTAAAGAGAAGCGAAGAACAGATTGAAAGAAAAGGAGTGATTTAGAATGAAGAGAAATATGTCCAATCTAATATGGGGAGCTGTGTTTATTTTAGCAGGGCTTTTTATTGCAGGCAAAGCGTTTAATTTATTTACGTTCAATATCTTCTTTGATGGCTGGTGGACACTGTTTATTATTGTTCCTTGTTTTATCGGGCTGTTTAATAACAGGGAAGGCAAAAGCAGCAATATAGTAGGCTTAATCATTGGTATTCTTTTGCTATTATCCGCACAGGATATCATTCGCTGGAGAATGATGTTCCCGTTATGTCTAGCTGCAATTTTTGTTTACATCGGAATTAAGATGGCATTTGGAAAAGAACATAAGATCGGTCAGGATAAATATACAACATATCAGAGCTATGATTACAAAGACAATACGTATGAAAGCGGAAATTATACCAATAATACAAGCAGCAGTGATAATACAAAGAGTCAGAGTATGTACACGGATGCAATCGATTTAAAACATGGAGATCATACGTATTCTAACGCCGATGCAGGAAGTTCAGAATATGCGTATCAGTCAAACACTCAGGGAGGAACACGTAATAATACGTATAGTGGATTTAGCAATGGTCATGCGGTATGCACGGCTGTGTTAAGTGCAAAGGAGATTTGTTTCAATAATGAGCTGTTCCAGGGTGCCGTGCTTTCAAGTGTGCTTGGTGGAATTGAACTGGATCTTAGAAATGCTATCATTCAGGAGAATGTAGTGATTGAAGCAAGAGCGGTCCTTGGTGGAATTGATATTATGGTTCCGGGAAATGTAAGAGTTGCAATAAACTGCACTCCGATTCTTGGAGGCGTTGATAACTCTACAAGAACACCGACTGGAGCAAATGAACATACTCCGACTATTTTTCTGAATGCAACTTGTGTTTTAGGTGGTATCGATGTAAAATAAAATCAGATAGCACTGGGACGATGGAAAGTAAGATGGGCTGCCACAATGTGTGACAGCTCATTTTGTTGTCTGTGGAGAAATCCACGTATCATCCATGTATAAGCAGACAATGAAAGAAGAAAGGCAGTTAAGAAAATGAGTTTAGAAAAGATGGTTTTATGCGCAAGCAGCGCTTATGATAGAAAGTTTTATCTCAGTGAGAAGTTCGCAGGACTTCCACAGGCAATTAGGGACGAGCTTCAGATTATGTGTGTTATGTATACAGAAGAAGTAGGGGGAGAAATCCGTCTTGAGTTTAATGAGCAAGGCGAACTGCTCTTTGAGGTATCCTGTGATGAAGGAGACCTTCTGTTTGATGAAATCGGAAGCGTATTAAAGATTAAGGATATGCAGCTAAAAAAGAAAGAACTGTTAGAGTCAGTTGAGATGTACTATAAAGTATTTTTCTTAAAGCAGGATGCCTCTTCTTTATTGGATGAAGAATAAAGAGATGACAGGAAGGAGAACCAAGGATGTTATTAGTAATTGACGTAGGCAATACCAATATTACACTGGGACTTTTTGAAAAGGATGAAATCGTAGCAAACTTTAGGCTGATGACAAAAACAATCCGTACATCGGATGAGTACGGACTTTTAATCTGTGATCTGTTAAAATCAAGAGGAACGGACAAGACGGAAATTGCAGATGTCATTATCGCAAGTGTTGTACCAGGAATTATGCATTCTTTAACAAGTGGCATTATCAAATATTTAAACCGTACACCGATTGTAATTGGAACCGGAACAAAGACGGGAATCCGTTTAGCGGTGGCGAATCCAAAAGAGATTGGACCTGACCGTGTGGTAGATGCAGTAGGCGCATATGAAATTTATGGTGGTCCGGTTCTTGTTATTGACTTTGGGACAGCAACAACGTATGATTTGATTACAAAAGACGGTGCTTTTGTTGCTGGTATCACAAGTCCTGGAATTCGTATGGCAGCGAATGCATTATGGAACGATACAGCAAGATTGCCGGAGATTGAAATCAAGATGCCGGATTCCGTACTGGCAAAAGATACGGTATCTAGCATGCAGGTTGGACTTTTATATGGCTGCATCGGACAGACGGAATATATCATTAAGAAAGTGAAAGAGGAAAGTGGTTTTGATGACCTGATCGTGGTTGCTACCGGAGGACTTGGAAAAGTAATATCGGATGCGACACCGATGATCAAAGAATATGATCCGTATCTGACACTGAAAGGACTTCGTCTGATTTACTTAAAGTGTAAAGGAAAATAAGAGAATATGCATCAATTGGGGATAGGATAAAAGTTGTTGCAAGGTTTAGGAATAGAAAGAGGTAAGTATGAGCTTTACGATAGGAAATGTTCAGATACCGGGAAGATTGGCACTTGGACCGATGGCAGGGGTTACTGACCTGCCATTCCGTATTCTATGCAAGGAATGCGGAGCAGATCTTATTTATACAGAGATGGTCAGTGCGAAGGGAATCATGTATCAGAATAAGAATACAGAAAGCCTTCTTGTAGTAGAAGAGGAAGAACGTCCGGTGGCGCTTCAGTTATTTGGAGAAGATCCGGTTATTATGAGCGAGATGGCAAAACGCATCGAGCATCGTAATTTTGATATTCTGGATATCAATATGGGATGTCCGGTGCCTAAGGTTGTAAATAATGGGGAGGGATCCGCCCTTCTTAAGAATCCAAAGAGAATTGGCGAAATCGTATCTGCAATCAGCAAGGCGATTGATAAGCCTGTTACTGTTAAGATCAGAAAAGGTTTCACTGAGGATACGATCAATGCGGTAGAAGTCGCAAAAGTGATTGAACAAAGCGGCGGTGCAGCAGTTGCCATCCACGGAAGAAGCAGGGAGCAATATTATAGTGGAAAGGCCGAGTGGGATATTATTCGCAAGGTAAAAGAAGCTGTTTCCATTCCGGTTATCGGAAATGGTGATATCTTCACACCACAGGATGCAAAACGAATGCTAGAAGAAACCGGATGTGATGCCATTATGATGGCGAGAGGCGTAAGAGGAAATCCATGGTTTTTTGGACAGGTGAAGGAATACTTAGAGACTGGAAGGCTGATTGAAAAGCCGACTGTCGATGAGGTGATTGCAATGATTCTACGCCATGCAAAGCTACAGATCGAGCATAAAGGAGAATTCACAGGTATGCATGAGATGCGTAAGCATGTAGCTTGGTATACAACGGGGTATCCGAAGTCTGCAAAATTAAGAAGCCGTGTTAATGAGATTGAAACATATGACAGCTTAGTGGCGCTGCTAGGAGAGTATGAAGAGTATCTCGCTGGAAAGACAGAGATGGTAGGGGCAGAGTAAAAATGTGGTAATAGTAACCAATGTTAGTAATGGGGAAGCAATAAGCTTTGTCATTACTAACAAACTACTGGAAAAAAATGAGAAAAGTATTGATTTTTCGGGGGAAACATATTAGTATACATAGCAAACAGACAAATGTTCGCTGTAGACAAACACACATTTTGAAAATGGGAATAAAATGTGTAAATAAAAAAGGGATACTAGGAGGAGAAACATGAACAAGTTAAGAGTAGGCATTTTAGGCGCAACTGGCATGGTAGGCCAGAGATTTATCTCACTTCTCGAGAATCATCCATGGTTCGAAGTCGTTACAGTAGCAGCAAGTGAAAGAAGTGCAGGGAAAACATATGAAGAAGCGGTTGGGGATCGCTGGAAGATGAAAACGCCAATGCCAGAAGCTGTAAAGAAACTGGTTGTAAAGAATGTAAGTGAAGTCGAAGCAGTTGCAACAAGCGTTGATTTTGTATTTAGCGCAGTGGATATGTCAAAGGATGAGATCAGAGCGATAGAAGAAGCATATGCCAAGGCAGAAACTCCTGTAGTATCCAATAATAGTGCACATCGCTGGACAGAAGATGTTCCAATGGTAATTCCGGAATTAAATGCAGAACATTTTGAAGTAATTGCAAGTCAGAAAAAGCGTCTTGGAACAAAGAGAGGATTTATTGTAGTGAAACCAAATTGTTCCATCCAGAGCTATACTCCAGTACTTCACGCATTACGTGAATTTGGACCAAAGGTAGTAGTAGCAACCACATATCAGGCAATCTCAGGAGCAGGAAAGACATTTAAGGATTGGCCGGAGATGATTGATAACGTGATTCCTTATATCGGGGGAGAAGAGGAAAAGAGCGAACAGGAACCACTTAAGATCTGGGGCAAAGTAGAAGACGGAAAGATTGTAAAAGCAACGGCACCTCTTATCACAACACAGTGTATTCGTGTTCCAGTCAGTGATGGACATACGGCAGCTGTATTTGTAAGCTTTGAAAAGAAGCCAACCAAAGATGAGATGATCAAAGCATGGGCAGAATTTAAAGGACTTCCTCAAGAGATGAACCTTCCAAGCGCACCAAAGCAGTTCATCAAATATTTTGAAGAAGATAACAGGCCACAGACTAACCTAGACCGTGATTATGAAAATGGAATGGGAATCTGTGTGGGAAGATTAAGAGAAGATAACGTTTATGATTATAAATTTGTTGGTCTTTCCCATAATACAGTCCGTGGAGCAGCAGGCGGTGCAGTGTTAAATGCAGAGTTATTAAAAGCACTTGGCTATATTACAGCGAAGGAAGCATAAAGAAATAAAAAGAAACATAATAAAATAAAAAGAAGATGATACCGTAACTGATGGGAAAAACCACATTAGTTACGGTATCATCTTCTTTTTTATAATGCAATCATTTCATATTATTGTTCAAATAGATATCTAATAAATTCCACTGCATTTTCATTATGAGTACTGCTTGCTACAATACCAAGCACTGGGCGGTCTTCAAATGTGCCATACTGACTGAAAAGAGGAATCTCATCCAGATAGATGCCATATACGGATACTGGTCCGGTAGCATTATCTGCGGTTTCTTCATCTTCTACACGAAGAGCAGAAGAGAAGAAGGAATCGGAAAGAAAACTATATAAATCTGTTGGAAGCTGATCGGATAGCGGGCTAAACATACCAGATACCGCATAGTTTCTAAACTGAGATTCTGGTGCAATAAATACATCAAGCTCACCGGCATAGATGTAAGTTGCAATACGTTCTGCGGATGTGTAATCGGATTCGCTTAAGGTATAGCTTGTATCGAAATAGATTTCTTCATTTTCTGTGTCGATATTAAGGTATTCTCCGAATTCATCCTGCACTTTTGTGACCTGACTTTCTGGAAATGCAAAATTCGCAACGGCTACATGCAATACGGTCTCAGGCTTTGGAGCGAGAATAGTGTAAAAAAAGTAACCAATGAATGCGATAGCGATAATAATGACAACTAACTTGGTGAAATAGTAGTCTTTAAAATACTGCCACTTGTCACGGCCATGTAGTTCACTAAATTTTTGTTTTTCCGACTTTTGGATGCGTCTTTGGTAGATATCCGCACCATCGTCTAATACGGTTTCTTTTGCCATAGTATTCTGTTACCTTCTTTCTGAGTAGCTTTTATTATGAATATCTTAGCACACGATAGGGACAAATAAAAGAAATTAATTATAAAAAATTGCTAAATTCGATATGATATCAGGGGTAATAATAGAAATCTCTTGAACAGAAAAATGACACCATCTGGAACGTAAGGCTTTTCCTTACTAGGACGATGTCATTTTCTTTTATATAGTGATTATAGGATATCATACTGCCTTGCATAGGGTACAAGGCAGTATGGTTAAGGAGAGCAAATTAAAGTTTGATGGAGAAGTCAGGATATGCAGTGGAGCCGTGTTCATGAATATCAAGACCTTCGATTTCTTCTTTTTCA
Organism: uncultured Lachnospiraceae bacterium; assembly: GCA_945787565.1. Taxonomy (GTDB): domain Bacteria; phylum Bacillota; class Clostridia; order Lachnospirales; family Lachnospiraceae; genus Lachnoclostridium. Next base: position 13,650 of record CALZIE010000006.1, on the reverse strand, counting down.
CTGACACGAAGGCCAACTGTCTTATTGATGATAACAAACATAATGGTTGCTACAACGATAACATAGGCTAATACAGAAATTACACCAAGAAGCTGTACGCCAAGGAATCTAAAGCCGCCGCCATAGAGTAAGCCGCCATCGATGGCAAAGAAGCCAGTTAAGATCGTACCAAGAAAACCGCAGATACCGTGTACGCTGACCGCACCAACCGGGTCATCTACTTTTATTTTCTTATCAATGATTTCAATTGCAAATACAACTACTACACCTGCGATGGCACCGATTGCAAGAGCACCCCAGTTAGAAACTGCATCACATCCTGCGGTGATGGCAACGAGTCCGGCTAAAGAACCATTTAAGGTCATTGATACATCAGGCTTGCCGTAGCGAACCCATGTTACGATTAAGGTAACTAATGTAGCAGCGGCAGCTGCTAAGTTAGTTGTCATTGCGATATCGCCGATATTCGAAGTAGCAGCAGTAGTAGATCCACAGTTAAATCCGAACCAGCCAAACCAGAGGATAAATACGCCGAGTGCACCAATTGGAATGTTATGACCAGGAATTGCGTTTGAAGTGCCATCTGCATTGTATTTGCCAATACGAGGTCCTAAGATTTTAGCACCAATAAAGGCACAGGTGCCACCAACCATATGAACAACAGTAGAACCAGCGAAGTCATGGAAACCAAGACTTCCAAGCCAGCCATCATTTCCAACTAATCCGCCCCAAGCCCAGTGACCGGTTACTGGATAGATAAAGATACTGATACATGCACTGTAGATTAAGTAAGCAAGGAATTTGGTACGTTCCGCCATGGCACCAGATACGATTGTTGCGCTTGTTGCACAGAAAACAGTCTGAAAGATTAAAAATACTCCGGCAGGAAGTCCTGCATAGGATTCTTCAAAGCATCCGAAAAATTCACTTGTTCCTATGATGCCACCTAAGTCTGTTCCAAACATGATGCCATAACCAAAAAGGAAAAAGAAAATAGAACCAAGGACAAAGTCCATTAAGTTCTTCATTACAATGTTACAAGAGTTTTTGGCGCGGGTAAAACCTGCTTCCACCATTGCGAATCCAGCCTGCATAAAATATACAAGAGCGGCTCCAAACATAGTCCAGATAATATTTCGGTACATCTCTGCATCTGCTAACGAAGCCGCGATGTCCTCAGTTGTTGTTAGAAATGATAGCATATTGTGTCCTCCTATTTTAATAATAAAAAAAGAGATAACTAGCTTAGGCTGTTATCTCCATTGATAATCCAGTCTTATTTACATACGATAATTTAGTCGCATTTACACATGATAATTTAGTCGTATTTACATATGATAATTCAATCTTAGCTACGTATTATAATATAGTCTTACGTACCTATGTCTACAAAGCATCGGAACCACGTTCGCCGGTACGAATACGAATGGCATCCTCTACATCGTAGATAAAGATTTTTCCATCGCCATAAGAACCGGAATTAATCTCTTTTACGACCTTGTCGACAATTACTTCTGAAATCTCATTAGCCACTACGGTTTCTACTTTGATCTTTGGAAGCAGGTTTACATTATATTCAGAACCTCGGTATACTTCTTTAAAGCCTTTTTGGTTGCCGTACCCCATGATATTGGTGATCATGATACCATTTGCCTTACAGCATTCTAAGATCGATTTTAAGTCTTCGAGCTTCTCTGGACGGATGATGATTTCGAGCTTTTTCATATGAACTACCTCCTCTATATTTAGTAATTGCTTGTATCTGCCTCCCCCTAAAAATCCGGATGGTAAGGAGATAGATTTTATTTTATACATCGGTGCTATAAAATAAAAAAGGCGTCTCTTAGGAATCTAAGAAACGCCGTCGCTTTTTATGTGTTTATTATACCGCATCGGATTTTAAAGTCAAACATAATTTTAGAAAAAATTAACTTTTTACGAATCGGATAGAATCAAAAAATGATGGTCTGTCCAAACTGTGAAAAATAACCAAATATTAAAAACCATAGGAAGTATTAGACAGACGGATGCCTAATTTCTTATAAAGTTCGATTAAGAAAGCATCTAAGTCAATCTCATTTTCATAAAGGTTTAAGTATTCCGACATACTGTAAGTAACAGAAGAACTTACATCGGGAAGGGAGAGTTCCTAATACTCATCTGCTTTAAAACGTCCGCTGATGGTCATGGTATCGTAGCCGGAAGCGTTAATTTAAAGTGCAATCTGTTGTTCTACAAAAGCAGCCCCCTGTCGCCACTCTCTTAAAAAACTAATTATACTTTAAATGTAAGTTCATCTTTTGGTTCGTCAATATCGAATTTGTAATCGTTGCCTGGCAGGATGGCATTTAATAGGATACCTGATAAAGCTGCGATTGCAAGTCCGGAAAGAGTAATATCGGTACCGAATGCATGGAATGTGATGCCACCGATGCCATTAAATCCAAGTGCAGATACTAAGATGACAGCGGAGATGATTAAGTTACGGCTCTTTGTGTAGTCGATACGATTTTCTACTACGTTACGGATACCGATGGAAGAAATCATTCCGTATAAAATTAAGGAAACACCGCCGATGATCGCACCTGGAATTGTGCTGATGATAGCAGCTACCTTTGGAGAGAAGGAAAGCAGGATTGCGAAGCAGGCAGCAATCTGCATTACCTTTGGATCGTACACTTTTGTCAAAGCAAGAACACCTGTGTTTTCACCATAAGTAGTATTGGCAGGACCACCGAATAGAGAAGAGATGCTGGTAGCGATACCGTCACCGATTAACGTACGATGAAGTCCTGGATTTGCAATATAATTTTTTCCTGTAGTAGCACCAATAGCAGAGATGTCACCGATATGTTCCATCATAGTGGCAAGCGCGATTGGGACGATTGTAATAATAGCAGAGAAATCAAATTTTGCAAAAGAGCTTTTTGCAAGAGGAAGAGCGAACCATTTTGCTTCTGCTACTGTTGTAAAGTCAATTTCATGCATAAAGATGGCAACAATATAAGAAACGATGATGCCAAGCATGATAGGAACGATCTTTACCATGCCCTTTCCCCATATGTTACAGATAATAATAACGGCAAGTGCAATCAGAGCTAATGTCCAGTTCTGGGTACAGTTTGTGATTGCGGAAGGCGCTAAGATCAGACCAATGGAAATGATAATTGGACCAGTTACAACCGGCGGGAAGAAACGCATAACTCTCTTCGCACCAAATAATTTGATCAGTGCAGAAAGAAGAACGTAAACAAGTCCGGCTACAAATACACCACCACAGGCATATGGAAGCATTTCCACATTTGGAATATTGCCTTCTTCGCCAAGAAGAGGGGCAACTGCTGCATAACCGCCAAGGAAGGCAAAAGAGGAACCAAGGAATGCAGGAACCTTACTTTTGGTAATAATATGGAACAGAAGCGTTCCGATACCAGCCATAAAGAGGGTGGTTGAGACACTAAGCCCGGTTAGAAGCGGTACTAATACGGTAGCGCCAAACATTGCAAATGTATGCTGAAGCCCTAACAGAATTAGTTTTGGGATACCGAGCGATGTGGCATCAAAGATACCTTCTTCGCCCATTGCGATCTTTTCTTTACTCATGATTAACCTCCATTGTGTGAAAAAATATATTTCAATCGAAGAAAACTTCGATTGGATACAATACTATTATCTTGCTTTTGGACAAATCGTTTTATGATACAGTATAATAAACAAAAAGTCAATGTAATTAATTGGAAGTGATTTGAGTTTGGACTATTTTATTATATGCAGAGTGGACAGACTAAGAACGGGAGAAAGAAAAAGTCGGGCAGAAATCAGTTGATATTATTCTTTACTTTCTGCTTTAAAATAATAAAGCCAAAGCAATGAGGAAAATCAAAGAATATAGAGGGAGAAACAACGAAACTTTTTCGTTATATATTTACAGTATTAAAGAGGATATTTACGAAAGTTTCGTTAAAAATCTTCGTATATTTTTCACAAGGGTCTAATTCTGTTTTTGGTAATAAGTTGGGTTGTAAAAAAATTACAAGTGCTATATAATGGGTTTAGCGATAGGGAAGGGAAGTAGAAGTAAAAAAACGCCCATGTGGTTATAACGCAAACGTTTTAGCAGAGATTAGAATAAGAGAAAAGAGGAGAAAGAAGCATGAAATTCGGTTATTTTGATGATGACAACAAAGAGTACGTGATTACAACACCGGAAACACCATACCCTTGGATTAACTATTTAGGCTCACAGGAATTTTTCTCACTTATTTCAAATACAGCGGGTGGTTACAGCTTTTTTAAGGATGCCAAACTAAGAAGAATCACTCGTTTCCGTTATAATAATGTTCCGCTTGATTTGGGCGGAGGCCGTTATTTCTATCTGAAAGAAGAGGATGATTTCTGGTCACCAGGCTATGCACCGGCAAAAAGAGAGCTTGATTTTTATGAATGTCGTCACGGCATGGGATATACGACAATTACCGGCAAGAGAAAAGGACTGAAAGCGAAGGTGACATTCTTTGTGCCGCTTGATTATAATGGGGAAGTACATAAAGTAAGCATTACTAATGAAAGTGATAAGGAAAAGAAAGTTACGCTGTTTTCCTTTATTGAATGGTGCTTATGGAACGCACAGGATGACAGCACAAACTTTCAGAGGAATTTTAGTACCGGTGAAGTAGAAGTAAAGGGTTCTGTTATTTATCATAAGACCGAGTATAAAGAAAGAAGAGACCACTATGCTTTTTATTCCGTAAACACGCCGATTACCGGATTCGATTCTGACAGGGAAACGTTCCTTGGAACATATGGCGGATTTGAAAGTCCGAAAGTCGTAAAGGAAGGAAGGAGTAAGAATTCCGTAGCAGATGGATGGTCTCCAATTGCTTCTCACTCTATTGAGATGAGATTAAAACCAGGTGAGACAAAGGATTTTGTATTTGTGCTTGGATATGTGGAGAATGAGCATGATCAGAAATGGGAGTATCAGGTGGGGAAAGTAGATACCGAAGGATTATTGCAGTCCACCTGGGCACCGAACGGAAGCAACGTAATCAACAAGAAAAAAGCAGAAGAGATGATTGCTAAGTTTAAGACTGCTGCAGATGCAGACAGAGAACTTGCAAGATTAAAAGATAACTGGAATCAGCTTCTTTCTAAGTACACGCTTTCTTCTGCAGATGATAAGCTTAATCGTATGGTGAATATCTGGAATCAGTATCAATGCATGGTAACCTTCAATCTTTCCAGAAGTGCTTCCTATTTTGAATCCGGTATCGGAAGAGGAATGGGATTTAGAGATTCCAACCAGGATCTTTTAGGATTTGTTCATCAGATTCCAGACCGTGCAAGAGAGAGAATTATTGATCTTGCATCCACTCAGTTGCCGGACGGCGGAGCATATCATCAGTATCAGCCTCTTACGAAAAAGGGCAATGACGAGATTGGCGGAAACTTTAATGATGACCCATTATGGCTTATCTTAGCAGTAGTAGCTTATATTAAAGAGACCGGTGATTATGATATTCTTTCTGTGAATACACCATATGACAATAAGGAAGAGCTTGCAATGCCATTGAGCGATCATTTAAAGAGAGCATTCGATCATGTGATCAATAATGTAGGACCGCATGGACTTCCTTTAATCGGTCGTGCAGACTGGAATGACTGTCTGAATTTAAACTGCTTCTCAACGGAATCGGGAGAATCCTTCCAGACGGTAACCAGCAAGGACGGAAAGGTAGCAGAATCCGTTATGATTGCAGGTATGTTCACCTTTATTGGCGAAGAATATGCAAGACTGATGGAAAAGATGGGCAAGGAAGAAGAAGCAAAACGAGCATTTGACGAAGTAGAGAAGATGCGTGAAGTCATTATGCGTGACGGTTATGACGGAGAATGGTTCCTTCGTGCTTATGATGACTATGGCAAAAAGATTGGAAGCAAGGAATGCGAGGAAGGCAAAATCTTCATTGAAAGCCAGGGCTTTTGTGTACTTGGAAAGTGCGGGATAGAAGATGGAAAGGCTGCGAAGGCACTGGAATCGGTTGATAAGTATTTAGGAACCAAGTATGGCCTTGTTTTGAATAATCCGGCATTTACAAGATATTATGTGGAATACGGTGAAATCTCCACGTATCCTGCAGGCTATAAAGAAAACGCAGGTATCTTCTGTCATAATAATGCATGGATTATCTGTGCGGAGGCAGCAATGGGCCATGGCGATAAGGCATTTGATTACTATACAAGAATCGCACCTGCTTATACAGAGGAATACTCAGAGGTACACAGACTGGAGCCATATGTATATGCACAGATGGTTGCAGGAAAGGATGCAAGGAGATTTGGTGAGGCAAAGAACTCCTGGCTTACCGGAACCGCATCCTGGAACTTTGTTGCAATCTCTCAGTATATCTTAGGAATCAAGCCGGAGTTTGATGGTTTAATGATCGATCCTTCTATACCAGCTGAATGGGATCAGTATGAAGTAGTAAGAGTGTTCCGTGGTGATACGTTCAAGATTACAGTAAAGAATCCGGATCATAAGTCATCTGGCATCACTTCTTTAGTTGTGGATGGGGTACGAGTTGAAGGAAATATTATTCCATCCTTCCATGACGGGCAGACTCATGTGGTAGAGGCAGTATTATAATGTGCTGTGACCGAAAGGTGCTAGAGTCTTAAGACTTATATAAAAACAAAAATAGTAAGGGAATGTGGGAGAAAGCTTTGGAAGTCTGATGCAACAAGCAGACTTCCAAAGCTTTTTTGATTCATAGGGAATTGCAGAGCAATTTCCTATGAATCAAAAACTCTCCGAGGGATGCGCACTCTGATTACGCTACGGCGCGACAAAGTGACATCGCCCTGAGAAAGATGAGCGGGGCCTAGAGTGGCGAAGCCACTTTGTTTTCTTACAAGGTGTCTGTATTTATAGTCTGTCGGGTCCTTTCTATAGAAGCAACGAGAGGAAGGAAAATGCCTAAAATCAGGAATGATTCGGAAAATGATGTGGAATTTATGAAAGTTTCATGGTAGACTATGGAAGAAAAGAGTTGACGGAAATGCCGTGCAGGGGTTCGTCAAAAGAAATAACAGGTGGTACATATGGATATTAGAAGAGAAACGGAACTTATCAGCAACTATGTGATTCGGATGAGAAAACATTTTCATCAGTTTCCGGAACTTAGTATGAAAGAATATGAGACTTCAAAACGCATTCAGGAAGAATTAACGAATATGGGTATTCCGTTTACTACGGTAGGGGAAACAGGTGTAATCGGAATGGTTGGAACGGGCGAGAAAGTAATTGCTTTAAGAGCAGATATGGATGCGCTTCCAATTGAAGAGAAGAATGAAGTGGCATATAAATCAAAGAATCCTGGAATCATGCATGCTTGTGGACATGATGCCCATACAGCAGCGCTTTTAGGAGCAGCCCTGGTTTTGAAAAAATACGAAGAGAATTTAAATTGCACCGTAAAACTGATTTTTCAGCCGGGAGAGGAGATTAGTCAGGGAGCTAAGCTGATGTGTGAAAGCGGTAATTTAGATGATGTGGTAGCAATCTTTGGGCTTCATGTGTTTACCGATATTCCATGTGGGAAAATCAATATTGAAGCAGGACCAAGAATGGCGGCATCGGATTATTTCACGATTAATATGACCGGAAAACCGGGGCATGCCGGAAAACCACAGCAGTGTGTGGATGCCACTTTGGCAGGTGCTGCACTTGTAATGAACCTCCAGTCGATTATAAGCAGGGAGATTGATCCGGTGGATACAGCAGTAGTGACAATTGGAAAATTCACATCCGGGTCGGCTCATAACATTATATCCGGTGAGGCAAGATTAGAGGGGACGGCACGTCATTTCTCTTATGAGGCACAGCATCATATTGAGCAGTCCATCAAACGGATTGCCTTGTCCACTGCGACTTGTTACGGAGCATCCTGTCATGTGAATTATAAGAGAAGTCTTCATCCGGAGGTAAACAATGATCCGGTTTTAACCGATCTTTGCATGATTGGGGCATCAAAGTTATTTGAGGCAGAGGATATCATTCCGGTTCCGAAGATGATGCTTGGGGAAGATTTTTCGACCTATCAGCAGCAGGTGCCAGGGGTGTTTGCTTTTGTCGGTGCGGGGAATAAGGCATTAGGACGTGCATATCCAAATCATCATGAACATTTTAATATCGATGAACGGGCGGTTATCAATTCCGTGATGCTTTACGTGGCATTTGCCATGGAGTATTCGGATAATATACGGTAATGCAACATCTTTATTTGGCAGAGAACTTGCGATAGACAACCGGTTCTCTGCCAAAAGTCGTTTATAGAAGCAATACAAAAAAGGCAAGGATTACAACTAAAAAACGGAGAATATATTTTCCAAAATAATACTTGAAAAATTGGGATAATGAGGGTATGATGGAAAGGCTGAGAATAATCTTGGCACTACAATTTCATAATAAGAAAGAACGTTTATTTTAGGAGGAAAGAGTTATGAAAAAGAGGATAGGAATTCTTCTCTTACTGTCGATGTTTGCTTTAACTGCACTCTACGGATGTAGTGGCGGAAATAAAGAGGATGGAGGCAGCACGAATTCTGCTAATGAGAACAATCTTTCGGAAGACCAGAATGGTGAAAGCAGCAGCGATATGACAGCCGATGCCGATGAACCAGTATATGGTGGCTCAGTTATTGTAGGAATTACACAGGATTTGGATAGTCTTGACCCACACAAAGCAGTTGCGGCAGGAACTAATGAGGTACTTTATAACATATTTGAGGGCTTAGTGAAGCCTGACAAAGATGGAAATTTAGTTCCAGCAGTAGCAAGTGATTACAGCATCTCAGAAGATGGAATGACTTACACATTCACATTAAGAGATGGTGTGCAGTTCCATAATGGAAATCTTGTTACAGCGGATGATGTTATATATTCAATCAAACGCAGCGCCGGTATGCTTGAGACTTCTGATCCAGAAGTGAAAGTAGAATCGGCGCTTTCTGTTATTGCGGATATTACTTCTATGGTAACAGAAGAGGGTAAGACACAGATTCAGATTCTTTTAAGCGAGCCAAATACGGAGTTGATCGGTTATTTAACCACTCCAATCATTCCGAAAGATTATGACGGACAGGCAGAAACACCAGTTGGAACCGGACCATTTAAGTTCGTTTCCTACACACCATTACAGTCCATTGTTATGGAAAAGAATGAAGATTACTATGTGGAAGGCGTACCTTATTTAGATCAGGTAACCTTTAAGATTTCAGCCAATACGGATTCTGCATTTATGGAATTAATGGCAGGAGCCATCGATATCTTCCCATATCTGACAGAAGAACAGGCAAATCAGCTTTCTTCTACTTATGATATCGAAGTAGGAAATATGAACTTAGTACAGGGATTATTCTTAAACAATCAGGCGGCTCCATTTGACAATATGCTAGTAAGACAGGCTCTTTGCTATGCAATCGATCGTCAGGGCATCCTTGATATGGTAGCAGGTGGAAAGGGACAGATCATCGGTAGCAATATGTTCCATGGTTTCTCCATTTACTACAATGACACATTAGAAGATGTATATGCGTATAATCCAGAAAAAGCAAAAGAATTATTAGCTGAGGCTGGTTATGCAGATGGATTTAGCTTTACCATTAAAGTGCCATCGAACTATCAGTTCCATGTGGATACCGCACAGGTAATCGTGGAACAGTTAAAAGCAGTCGGAATCGATGCGAAGATTCAGTTAATTGAATGGGCAAGCTGGCTTTCCGATGTATATAAGGCAAGAGATTATGAAGCAACGATTGTAGGTCTGGATGCGAAATTAGCGCCAAGTGATGTATTAAAGCGCTATCGTTCCACTGCAAGTAATAACTTCTTAAACTATGAGAATGCAGAATTCGATACGATTTTTGCAGAAGCAATTGGTACGATTGATCAGGATATTAAGATTCAGAAGTACAAAGAACTTCAGGAAATTCTGACAAATGACGCAGCAAGTGTTTATATCCAGGATCCAGCACTTTTAGTGGCTGTAAATAAGAAACTGACCGGTTATACCTTCTATCCCGTTTATGTTCAGGATATGTCTGTTGTTGCTTATACAGGAACACCAGAAAATCATCAGTAGGTACAACACCATACAAGCTTATGCTAATGAAAAATTGGCATAAGCTTGTATAGGTTTTAGGAAACGATAAAAACTATGAATAGATCAGGCTAAAGGAGTAAAAGCAATGCGATTTTATGTCAAGAAAATCATTACGCTTGTGCTGACGCTATTGTTGGTCTCTCTTTTGACATTCGTTGCTTTTCAGGTAATTCCCGGAGACGGAGCATTATCAAAGCTTGGAATGGATGCGACAGAAGAGCAGGTAGAAGCACTCAGAGAATCACTGGGTTTAAATGACAGCATGGTAGTAAGATTCACAAGATTTTTAGGAGGTGCTGTAAAAGGAGATTTCGGGAACTCCAGTCAGTATAGTGTAAGTGTCACATCCTTAGTAAAGGAGCGTCTTCCGGTTACGATATGGCTTGCCGGGCTGTCCATTGTAATCATTATCGTGGTTTCAATCCCCCTTGGGATTCTCTGTTCCAGAAAGCAGAACGGAATGGTAGATCGTTTGATTACATTATTGACACAGACCTGTATGGCAGTGCCGTCTTTCTTTTTAGGGATTTTAATCACCCTTGTTTTTGGGGTTATGCTAAAATGGTTTATTCCAGGCAAGTATGTAGGACCGAGTCAGGATTTCGGCCAGTTTATCCATTATATTATTTTTCCGGCGGTTGCGGTAAGCGTTCCAAAGATTGCAATGATGGTGAAGTTTTTAAGAAACTCTGTGATTCGAGAGCTTCAGCTTGATTATGTGCGTACGGCAAAGAGCAAGGGAAATAAGGAAAGGCGCATCCTTTACAAGCATGTGTTAAAAAATGCACTGATGCCGGTTATTACCTTTATGGGTATGGTTATTGCAGATGTGCTTGCCGGTTCAATCGTTATTGAGCAGGTATTCAATCTGCCGGGAATGGGACGTCTTTTAGTCGTGGCAATCTCAAACCGTGATTTTAATGTGGTGCAGGCAGTCGTTCTTTATATCGCTGCAGTCGTGATTATTATTAATTTCATTGTGGATCTGCTGTATCAGAAAGTTGACCCGAGAGTAAAGATTTCGTAGGAGGAAGGAGCAAACAACATGAGAAAAAGACAGTTGGATTTTAATTTTATCTTAGGAATCGTGCTGATATCCTTTGTCCTGCTTTTAGTGCTGGTAGGGTTATTTTATACACCATATGATCCCAATGCGATGGACATCACATCGAAAAACCTCCCCCCAAGTCTTAACCATTTATTTGGAACGGATTATATGGGGCGTGATATTTTAAGCCGTGTTATGGAAGGAGCGAAGACCACCTTCTTTATCGGTATCGCCACCGTAGCAATTGGTGCAGTAGTTGGAACCTTAGTTGGTGCGGTGACAGGATACTATGGGGGAATCTTAGATGAAGTGTTGATGCGCATCAATGATGGTGTTGCTTCCTTTCCAAGCATTTTATTAGCGCTTGTGATGGTAAGCATTTTAGGGACCGGAAAATACAATATCATTCTGGCGCTCGGTATTATCTTTATTCCAAGCTTTGCCCGTGTAGTAAGAAGTGAGTTCATTGCGCAGAAGCAGTTAGATTATGTGCGGAATGCAAAGTTAATGGGAGCTGGTGATCTTCGGATTATGTTCGTACATATCCTTCCGAACACCAAATCGATTATACTTTCAGCGGTAACGGTAGGATTTAATAATGCAGTATTGGCAGAAGCGGGAATGAGTTACTTAAGTCTTGGGGTACAGCCGCCGGATGCATCTCTTGGCAGAATGTTATCGGAGGCGCAGACATATTTATTTAATGCGCCATGGTTTGCGTTAGCACCGGGATTTATTATTGTGATAACCGTATTAGGATTCAGTCTGATTAATGAAAGGGGAATTAAGAATGGAAAATAAGAAAACGCCCCTCTTGCAGATAAAAGATATGAGTATTTCCTTCTTTCAGGGGAAGGATAGAAAAGATGGCATAAAGGCCGTAAAAGGGATTTCTTTCGATGTGATGGAAGGCGAGATTGTAGGTATTGTCGGAGAAAGCGGTTCCGGAAAGAGTGTTACTTCTCTTTCGATTATGGGCCTTCTTGCAGCAAATGGAGCCATTACGGGAGGCAGTGTCTTCTTTGATGGAAAGGAAATCACGCATTTTACAGATAAACAGTATCAGAATATCAGGGGCAAGGAGATGTCCATGGTATTTCAGGAGCCGATGACTTCTCTAAATCCGGTTCTTACAATCGGCTATCAGGTGGAAGAAATGCTTCTTCTTCATACCGAGATGACGAAGAAGGAAAGAGAAGAGGCCATGATTCAAATTTTAACGGAAGCCGGGCTTCCGGATGCGGCAGGACTTCTTTCGAAGTATCCGCATGAGCTTTCAGGCGGCATGAGACAGCGTGTTATGATTGCGATGGCTATGATTCTAAAGCCAAAGCTTTTAATTGCAGATGAGCCAACCACCGCACTTGATGTGACCATTCAGGCGAAAATACTATCCCTTCTTAAGAAAATGAATGAAACATATGGAACGACCATTATTTTAATTTCTCATGATTTAGGTGTCATAAAGAGCATCTGCAGCCGTGCAGTTGTAATGTATCAGGGGGAGATCGTGGAAGAACAGGATACGGCTTCTTTATTTGCAAATCCGCAAAAAGAATATACGAAGAAGCTTTTATCCGCGGCATCCGGAACGGCAGCTATTGAGACGGAGTTTACAAAGGAAGAGGGGCAGACCTTGACCGCGGCAGCTATTGAGACGGAAGAAATCTTAACGGTTAAGGATCTTCGCGTTTATTATGAGGAGAAGAAGAAACGTATTTTTGAAAAGAGAAAGAAAAAGGAAGCGGTAAAAGGCGTATCATTTCAGCTGTATGAAGGCGAGATCTTAGGCATTGTTGGAGAAAGTGGATGCGGAAAATCGAGTCTTGCAAAGGCGCTAGTGAATTTGCAGAAAGAGGTTGAAGGAAGTATCCATACATCGGTGAAGCAGCCGCAGATGGTGTTTCAGGATCCGTATGGAAGCTTAAATCCTTCGAAGAAGATCGGATGGCTGTTAGAGGAGCCGCTTCGATTAAAGAAGGTTGCAAAGGAGGAACGCGTGAAGAAGGTTGAGAAGATCTTAAAGGATGTAGGACTTCCGACAGAGTATGCAGACCGTTATCCGAATGAGTTAAGCGGAGGACAGAGACAGAGAATTGCAATCGCATTGGCTGTGATTCTGAATCAGAAGCTGATTGTGCTGGATGAGCCGGTGTCAGCGCTTGACGTGACAGTGCAGGCACAGATTCTGGAACTCCTTTTAAGACTTCGAAAGGAATACCGCCTTTCTTACGTATTTATTTCACATGATTTATCCGTTGTGCGCAAACTATGCGACCGTGTCCTTGTAATGTACGACGGCCACATCGTCGAATCCGGCGACACCACCACCATTTACCAAACCCCTCAGCACCCTTACACCAAGAAACTGCTCGCTGCTGTTTTGTCTTAGATTTAGGGAATGGCAAGAGAGGCCCCGGGTGCATGGTGAGGTATCGA
>CALZIE010000005.1 GCA_945787565.1 uncultured Lachnospiraceae bacterium | reverse complement strand
GTGTAGGAGCCGGCTGAAAGCTCGGCGGGGGTGACGGCGCAAGGAGAGGCGCTGAGGCCGACGATCAGTAAGGGCCGGGGCAGGACGCGGGGAGAACGGGGCAATATATTTCCGAATGTTCGGACGCATGAGCGGACAAAAAACGTCTGCATCTTCGACTATCAGACAGGAAAGCGCTATCTGCTATTCAAAGACGCATACATTTTTTGTTCGTCATGAGCCGGACATTCCGGAAATATATTACCCCGTTCTCCCCGTGTCCTGCCCCGGTCCTTGCTGATTGTCGGCCTCAACGCCTCTCCTTGCGCCGCCACCCCCGCCGAGCTTTCAGCCGGCTCCTACACGGGGGTTCCTTCGGCATCACGACGCGTTTCCTATGGAAACGCATCGTGGATACACCGGTCTGGTGAAAAAGAAGGAAGACAGACGGGCCAGGCACTGAAGTGCTGGCTGGAGAGGCGGATGAATGGATGGATAGATAAATAGATAGATGGGGAGTTGAGCAGAATGGGATTGTTGAGGTTTGGTGCAAGATTAAAAGGGGATGGAAGAGATGATAGTGGAAAGAAAGTTATAGAGATTAGCAGAGGGTATAAATAAGAAGAATATCAAGAGGAATCGGTTTATATTCCATTCAAGGCAGTACTTCATAATAATTCTTAAGTGGCATAAAAAGGGCTTCTAGATAACATTCTTAAGCCCGTAGGTCTAAGAAAAAATATTAAGAGTAAAGAGTTTAAATGTCTAAGTCTCTAACTTATCATGTGACAATGTAATTAGTCGAAATAGCTATTCCATTAATATACTTCTATTCTTTTGTATATATTATAATAGACATCGAACATCTAATATAAAGTATAAAGCATTAAGTACTCGGTATTAAGTACGTACTAGTTATGAAGCACGATCAATCAACCTCGTAACATTTTTTAAAAGAATCTGTACTATATTGCGTCATGTTATTATTGTATTTGGTGGGAAAACATCATAAAATGGAATAGCAGGAAAAATTTGACTAGGAGCGGCTGCGTTATGGAGATAAATAATTATTGTGGTGAGATCAGAAAGCAATTTGAATATAGAGGCGACGTGAACACCCTTTCTTCAATGGAACGTGATATAAAGGCCAGTTCCATTGTAAAGAAAGAGCTTAATCATGGAGCTGTTTTTAGCGACGGCACAAATATGTTTCGAGATCCGATCGAAGCAGAGGTCGGCGATGAAGTGCGGGTGCGGCTTCGAACGGCCAGAGATAATGTAGATCAGGTTGTGCTGATGCAGGGAGATGTAGCGAAACCAACGAAGGTTGTGGAACACGACGAACTGTTTGATTATTACGAAGGAGTTATTACTCTAAAAGAAGAAAAGGCGGAATATTACTTTTTGCTGACCTGCGCAGGCTCTAATTATTATTATAATCGAATTGGACTTACTGAATATTTAAGGAGCGAATATAATTTTGTGATCACTCCTGGCTTCCATACACCGAAGTGGGCCAGAGGTGCGATCTTTTATCAGATTTTTGTAGACCGGTTTTGCAACGGAGATGCATCCAATGATGTCTTAGACCGGGAATATGTTTATATTGGAGAGGGAACCGTGCGGGTCAAGGATTGGTATAAGTATCCGGCGGCAATGGGAGTAAGAGAATTTTATGGCGGGGATTTAGCAGGCGTATTAAAGCGTCTTGATTATCTTAAAGATCTTGGTGTTGAAGTGCTGTATTTAAATCCGATTTTCGTATCTCCGTCTAACCATAAATATGATATTCAGGATTATGATTATGTGGACCCACATTATGGCACGATTGTAAAGGATGTGGGAGAATGTCTGCAGCCATATCAGACGACGAATCGAGAGGCGAGCAGGTATATATGCCGAGTGACGGATAAGGAGAACCTAAAGGCAAGCAATGAGCTGTTTATCCGGCTTGTGAATGAGATTCATAAGCGAGGCATGAAGATCATCTTAGATGGAGTGTTTAATCACTGTGGCTCCTTTAACAAATGGCTGGACCGTGAGGGCATTTATGAACATGCGACTGGTTATGAGAAGGGAGCTTATGTGGACCGGAATAGCCCATATCATTCCTTCTTTAAGTTCTATCGGGAAGAATGGCCATATAATAAGACGTATGATGGATGGTGGGGGCATGATACCCTTCCAAAACTGAATTATGAGGAATCGGAGAAGTTAACCGCGTATATTATGAATATTGCACGCAAGTGGGTTTCACCGCCATATAATGTAGATGGTTGGAGACTTGACGTTGCCGCAGATTTAGGACATTCTGCGAATTATAATCATAAGTTCTGGAGAAAGTTTCGGGAAGTGGTGAAGAAGGCGAACCCCAATGCTCTGATTTTAGCCGAACATTATGGGGATCCATCCCCATGGTTAAAGGGAGATGAGTGGGATTCAGTTATGAATTACGATGCATTTATGGAGCCGATCACCTGGTTTTTAACTGGTGTGGAGAAACATTCGGACAATTATCGAGGAGATATGTTGTCAAATCAGGATGCATTTTTTGGAGCAATGGCTCATTTTATGACAAAGTTTCAGACATTATCATTACAGGTAGCGATGAATGAGCTTTCGAATCATGATCATTCCCGGTTTATGACAAGGACAAATCATAAAGTGGGCAGAACCACCTCACTGGGTGCAGAGGCGGCTAATTATGATATTAACCCGGCGATTATGAGGGAGGCAGTTGTGATGCAGATGACCTGGCCGGGAGCACCGACGATTTATTATGGAGATGAAGCCGGAGTATGTGGCTGGACCGATCCAGATAATCGAAGAAGCTATCCATGGGGAAGAGAAGATAAGGAGTTAATCAGGCTTCATAAGGAAATGATTCGGATTCATAAGTCTTATGATGCCCTTAAAGTGGGTTCTATCAAGTTCTTGGGTGGCATGCATGGTGTTGTAAGCTACGGACGGTTTGATAAGAAGGATCAGTTCATTATTATTGTGAATAATAATCCGTATGATGTGAATGTGGAGATTCCTGCATGGCAGATTGGCGTGATTGATGACCTGCCGCTTGTACGGATGGCTTATACGAATGAACAGGGCTTTGGAGTGGATTCTACGATCATATGGACGGAGAATGGAGTGCTGTATTTAAAGGTGAATCCGTATTCGTCGGTTGTGTTTAAAAATATGCCGAAATCGATGATGACGATAAAAGAAGAATAAGGTACAAAAGATAGTTTATTGGGAAAAATTAAAAAAAATAAAAAAAATTAAAAAATAGGCTTGTAATTTAAAATATTATCTGCTATAATTCATTCTTGTCAGTAACAAATATGGATGGGTTCCCGAGTGGCCAAAGGGGGCAGACTGTAAATCTGTTAGCAACGCTTTCGAAGGTTCGAATCCTTCTCCATCCACTTTGCCGGCGTGGCGGAACTGGCAGACGCACAGGACTTAAAATCCTGCGGGACTAATCTCCCGTACCGGTTCGATTCCGGTCGCCGGCAGTATATTACTGCAAAACAAGTAAAATAATCATATAATTAACATGCGGGTGTAGTTCAATGGTAGAACACTAGCCTTCCAAGCTAGATACGTGGGTTCGATTCCCATCACCCGCTTTTTGTGTACCCAAAATTCAGGTTCGCCAATGCTCCAGGAGGTTTAACATGAAGATTTTACTTACCGCAGTTAATGCAAAATACATTCATTCTAACCCGGCAATTTACAGCTTAAAACGCTATGCAGATTGTTACCGGGATCACATTTTTCTTTCTGAATATACAATCAATCATTATCCCGATCAGATTTTACAAAGTTTATATAAACAAAAACCCGATGTGCTGGCATTTTCCTGCTATATTTGGAATATTGGCATTATTGAAGAAGTCATTAAAGAATACAGAAAATTAGATAAAGACGTGAAGATCTGGGTTGGAGGACCGGAAGTAAGCTATGATGCAAAGGCATGCATGGAACGGATTCCGGAACTTGACGGCGTAATGATCGGCGAAGGCGAAGAGACATTCTTAGAGCTTGCCGGACACTATGTGGATCAGATGATGTCACTTAAGGACATTAAGGGCTTATGCTATCGAGATGAGGACGGAAGCATTGTGGAGACATCTTGCAGAATGCCACTTGATTTTAGCCGTCTTCCATTTATGTATGAAGAGATAAAAGGGCTCGATGCGTTTGAGAACCGCATCATTTATTATGAGACAAGCAGAGGGTGTCCATTTTCCTGTTCGTACTGTTTAAGTTCCATTGATAAGCGCGTAAGACTGCGTGATATGGATCTTGTAAAGGAAGAGCTTACATTATTCTTAGATAAAAAGGTGGCGCAGGTTAAATTCATCGACCGTACTTTTAACTGTAATAAGGAACATGCAATGGCAATCTGGCAGTTTATTAAGGAGCATGATAATGGCATCACGAATTTCCATTTTGAGATTGCAGCGGATATTTTAACAGAAGAAGAGATGGAGTTAATTAAGACAATGCGTCCGGGATTAATTCAGTTAGAGATCGGTGTGCAGTCTACGAATCCACAGACAATTAAGGCAATCAACCGCGCAATGAATTTAGAGAAGGTTGCAAGGAATGTGGCAAGGGTAAAGAGTGGACATAATATCCATCAGCATCTGGATCTGATCGCAGGTCTTCCTTATGAGGATTATGATTCTTTTGCGAAATCATTTAATGATGTGTACGTGATGGAACCGGATCAGCTTCAGTTAGGATTTCTTAAGGTGTTAAAAGGTTCTTATATGAAGGAAGTGTGTGAAGAGCATGGAATCGTTTATAAGAGCAAGGCACCTTACGAAGTATTATATACCAAGTATTTATCTTATGATGACGTTCTTAAGTTAAAGGCGCTAGAAGATATGGTTGAGGTTTATTATAACAGCGGCCAGTTTATGAATACGATTAAGTTCTTAGAGCATTTTTATGAGACGCCATTTGCACTATATGAAGCGCTTGGTGCGTTTTATGAGCGTAAGGGCTATTTCTTAGTGAATCATGCTCGAATCAGAAGATATGAGATTTTACGTGAGTTTTTACTAGAGGAGCTTCATGTCGGGGAAGACATGATGACTGTTTTAGATGAAGTGATGATGTATGATTTATATATCAGAGAGAAGATGAAGACGCGTCCGAAGTTTGCTAAAAGTGCAGATGAGTATAAGAAGCTTTATAAAGAGTTCTTCTTTGATAAAGAACGCTTAAAGGGCTATGGTGAGCCGCTTCATTTGGAACATTTTACGATAGATGTGAAGGAAAGTGCAAAAACTGGGAAAGCTGTAAAGAGAGATTACTTTATATTGTTTGATTACAGCAGAAGAGAGCCGCTCCATGGGCAGGCGTATGCAAAAGAGTTCGACTCGATTGCATAACATGCTGGAATAAAGGAAGGAGTACCAAATGGCAGCAGTGAAAAGAAGAATTACCAAGGCAGAAAGAGAGCGTATTCAGGAAGTATTAAATCGGTTGGATGAGCATTATACAACCGAATATAAATGTTATCTGAATCACGACAATGCATGGCAGCTTCTTGTTGCTACAATGTTAAGCGCGCAGTGTACAGATGAGAGAGTGAATCTTGTAACCAAGGATTTATTTCAGAAATATACAAGCGTTGAGGCATTTGCAAACGCAGATTTAAAGGAACTAGAGAAAGACATTCATTCCACTGGTTTTTATCATAATAAGGCAAAAAATATTATTTCCTGTATGAAGGATATTTTATATAAATATAATGGAGAGGTTCCGAACGACATTGATGCACTGACCGCACTTGCGGGCGTTGGAAGAAAGACCGCGAATGTGATACGAGGGAATATCTTTCATGAACCAAGCATTGTGGTGGATACTCATGTCAAACGCATTTCCAATAAGCTTGGATTTGCCAAGGAAGACGATCCGGAAAAGATTGAATATGAGCTGATGCAGGTGATACCAAAGGATCACTGGATTTTATATAATATCCAGATCATTGCTCATGGAAGAAGCTTATGCACGGCAAGAAGTCCGCAGTGTGAGGAATGTTTCTTAAAGGATTTATGCAAAGATAATCTTGCGAAAGAAAAGAAACGGATGAAAGCGGCAACGAAGAAGGGGGAATAACAAGTTGAATCTTACGTTTACGGCGCTAGATGTGGAAACAACGGGCTTAAGCCCGGAGAAAGATAAATTAATCGAGATAGGTGCTGTGAAGTATCAGAACGGAAAGGTCGTGGATACCTTTTCGGTGTTAATTAATCCGGGCATCCCGATTCCAGAGAAGATCACATCGCTTACCGGTATTACCGGGGAAATGCTGAAAGAAGCGGTGAAGGAAAAGGAAGCAATTCTTAATTTTCTTGCATTTGTAGATACCGATGTGATTGTAGGGCATAATGTGGGATTTGATTTTAGCTTTTTAAAGACAGCGGCAGTCCGTCATGGAGAGACATTTGAGAAGGAAGCAATCGACACATTAAAGTTAGCCAGAAGATTTCATGCCGATCTTAGCAGCAAGAACTTAGAAAGCATGTGTGCTCATTATCAGATTGTGAATGAAAGAAGCCACCGGGCTTATCATGATGCACAGGCAAGTGCTGGGATTTTATTTAAGATGGCAGAGCAGTTTGAAGAAAAGGATGCGAAGGCGTTTGAACCAGAACTTCTTTTTTATAAGCCAAAGAAGCAGGAGCCGATTACGGCAAAGCAGAGAAAATACTTGATGGATCTGCGCACATATCATAGAATAGAGGACGAGATAGATATGGATACGATGACCAAAAGTGATGCATCCCGCATGATTGACAAGATTATACTCGAAAACGGGATGATTAAAAGATAGGAGTGTGGGCACACACTGGAAAATGGACCTGTGGATTAAAAGCCGGCAGGCGGGACGCAGCCCAAACATATTGCGGTTGCGTCCTGCCTGCCCACTCTTAATTCACAGATTCCATTTCTTTAAGACTTGCGAGGATGGAATCCTTCATCATGGAAGAAAGACAAGAAGCCTTCTCCTGGAGAGAAGCAAGAGCACTTGTATTGGAGCTCTCTTTGTAGAGGGTGCCAAGAAGAAGGAATGTTGGCCGTATGTCGGAACCAATGGAGACGGCATAGGAAAGGACTGCTTCTGCTTCTTTTATAAAACCGTCTTCATAAAGAAGGTTTCCCCACTGGTTTAGGGTGCGGCATAAGGTCATGAAGTTTACATCGTATTCCGAGAGGAGTGGGAGATTGGCGGTTCCGTACTGGAGTTTTAGTTCCGTATTGGTAAGGCCGGTTAAGTTTAAAATCTTTTTCTCCGATAAGGATAGTATCTGGTCCTGTAAACGTTTGACAGATTCCGTGCAGTCATCACGAAATGGAAGAGTGTTAATTGGAATCTGAATGTAGTCAAGACCGTCTATATCCTGCTTTTTTGTAGTGTTGGAACGGCGTTCTTGTTGCCAGAATGCTTCCGAGGTTTTCTTTTCTAGTTTGTCCGCCTGGGATTTCTTTAAGGAAAACCAGATCAGGAATATGAGGGTACAGCCAATAATTACAGGCATTTTTATGCACAACCTTTCGTGTTATAATGAAAATGAGGTGAAAGATATGAATTTTAGAAATAACAAGACAAGAAGAATGATTTCTATCGTAATTGTTGTCATTTTAGTGGCAGCCATGGTATTACCATTAGTACTTAGCGCACTATAAGACAAGGAATCAGATGAAACAGAATATTCTAACAAAGTAGGGCTTTTCAGATTATGGAATCATATTCTGAGAAGCCTTTCTTTTATGAAAGTGAGTGAACGGGATTGTTCTGTAATCTTTTGTGCTATGTATATGCTAATTCATATCGTGAATAGATATGATGAATATACATAAAATAAACATAAATGTCAATGAAGGAACTGGAGGGCGTATGAAACGGCAGTGGTCAGTTATCTTTTTTAGCATATGGATGGCAGTGCAAAGCATAGGGGGTAGTTTTATGCTAAAAGCACCGGAAATGGAGAAGAGTCTGCCGGTATTATCGGGTGCATATAGGGAGGTGGGGGACCAGGAGATAAAGATGCCGAATCCAGCAGGAGAGCTTCATATGAAAACGGACTCGGTGCTTGGAGAGTATACCACCAGTTTTGGTACGTCTTCACCGGGAAGGAAGAAGAATATAAAAAATGGAGCGATGAAGCTTGATGGGACCACACTTCTTCCAGGAGAGACGTTTTCCTGTTATGATGCGCTTGCACCTTTTACGTCAGAGAACGGATATGAGACGGCTGGTGCCTATCAGAATGGGCGGATTGTAAGCAGCGTGGGAGGCGGGGTGTGCCAGATATCCTCCACTCTTTATAATGCAGTGCTTGGTGCGGAACTAGAGATCGTGGAGAGACATGCACATTCTATGACAGTTAATTACGTGGACTTGGCAAGAGATGCTGCCATTTCAGGAACTTATAAAGATTTTTGCTTTACGAATGATTCCAGACATCCGATTGCTATTCGTGCTATCGTTTATGGGGACTACCTAACGTTTCAGATTCTAGGGATTGAGACAAGGGATAAAGAGACGCGTACCATTAAGTTTGAGACGGTAAGAGTATCTTCTACAGAACCGGGAGATGCTATAATCACGTATGACCAGTCAAGGCCTAGAGGATTTGCAAAGATGACCCAGAAAGCCCACAAGGGATATGAGGCAGAACTTTATAAAGTCATTTATAAAAATGGACAGGAAGTGGACCGGATTCGAATCAATTCTAGTATCTATACCGCATCTCCAGCGTATATCACGGTAGGAACCGGAGGTTGAAAGAAGTAAAAGAATGCGGTATAATAGCGGGAAAATGAAAAGGCAAAAAGCATCTGCTTTTTGGGAGGATATATGAAGCTAGGGAAAGTAAAACATACGATTGTAGATAGAAGCATTGTGAAAAATTTAAAGCATACCCGCAAGGAAGTCATGGAAAAACCGGGAGTAGGCGTGGATGCGGCTAGAATCCAATTAGGAGGCACGAATACTGCCGTAACCGCGATTGCGACAGTTGCCGGGAAAGACAGGTTTGTAATGGATTTAGCCATCCATCGTGCTGTGAATAATATCTATGTAAAGGGAGCAAAGCCGATTGGTGTCAGCCTTGCCATTACATTTCCGGAATTTGCAGAAGAAGCAAGATTAAAGGAAGTAATGGAGAGAGCGAATATTGTTTGCGGTCAGTTAGGCATTGATATTATAGGCGGACATACGACGGTTTTAAAAGCCGTGAAGGAAATGGTCATCACGGTAAGTGCGATCGGTGAAGCAATCCTTTGTAATGAGGAATATAAGATCGATCGAAGCCAGATGAAGGATGCCGAAATCGTGCTTACAAAATGGGTTGGCATGGAAGCAACCGTTTTACTGACGAATGCAAAGATGGAAGAACTTAAGACACGCTATACAAAAACATTCTTAGATGGCGGAAGCAGATTGTATGAACAGCTCTCCTTAAAGCCAGAGATGGAGGCTATTAAAGAGGAACCGTATTTATTCCTTCACGATGTAGCGGAAGGCGGCATCTTCGGCGCATTATGGGAGATTGGAGAATATCTGCATGCCGGGATGGAAGTGAATCTAAAGAATATTCCAATGAAGCAGGAAACCGTAGAAGTATGTGATTTCTTTGATCTAAATCCTTATATGCTGCAGAGTGGTGGAAGCATGCTGATCGTGACCAAAGCAGCAGGAAGGCTGATGGATAAGTTAGAACAGGCAGGAATCAAAGCATCTGTAATCGGACATCTGACAGAGGGCAACGACCGTATTGTAAAGAATGAAGATGAAATCCGTTTTATCGAGCCATTTCGTTTTGACGAGATTTATAAAGTGTTATAAGAAAAATAGGGAGTTAGAAAGAGATATTTTATGAAAAATACTCTCTTTCTAACTTCCTTTCGTATTGCCTGGTCAGATCGATTATTTTAAATCACTGTTTTTCATCAATAAAGTATGAAATAGATTACCAAAAGGTACAGAAAATGTGAAAATGGGTTGAAATAGAATGACAGAGTATGATACAATTTTATATAAGTGAAAGAATGCTGTCATGGCATTTAGAGAGTATACAAATAGCAGAAAAAATAAGACACACAGGCCGAATGGCGGATTGTACAGGTAATATACATAGGAGGAAGTAAGATGGCGGGTATGAACGCAGAATATATCAATCCATTCCTAATGGCATCGACCAAAGTATTAAAGGATTTTGTAATGATTGATGCAAAGGTAGGAAAACCGTATTTAAAGACAACAGAGTTTGGAGAAGATCTTTTATTAATCATGCTTGGAGTTACAGGTGAGATCAAAGGACAGGTTATCTTAGAATTCAAAAATGGGGTAGCATTAGATATTGCATCTAAGATGTGCATGATGCAGATGGAGGAGTTAAACGAGTTGTCACAGAGCGCGATCAGTGAATTATGTAATATGATCCTTGGAAATACAGCAACGGTATTTTCTAATAGCGGAATCGTAATTGATATTACACCACCAACACTGTGTAGAGGCCCAGTAAATTTCTCTAATAGTTTTGCAACCAACATCTGCGTTCCACTGGTATATGACGAAGATAAAGTAATTGAAATTAATATTGCTCTTGCAAGCTAATCAAAACGCCCTCCGATCAAAACCGGAGGGCATTTTTATGTAGATGGACGCTTCATCTGGAAGCAGATAAAAAATAGGATAGAACCATAAGAGAATGTCGGTTTTTTATATAAATATAGTGCGAAATCTTGAAAAAAGGTCTAAAATAGAGAAAGAGTATTTATTTTTGAAAGGAAATATGGATTATGATGAACATTGTATTATTTGAGCCAGAGATTCCAGCGAATACAGGAAATATTGGACGTACCTGTGTAGCAACAGGAACAAGACTGCATTTAATTGAACCATTAGGATTCCGCCTAAATGAAAAAGAAATTAGAAGAGCAGGTCTTGATTACTGGAAAGATCTTGACGTAACCGTATATGATAACTGGCAGGATTTCTTAGACAAGAATCCAGATGCGAAGATTTACATGGCGACAACCAAAGCGCCTAATGTATACACAGAAGTCAGCTATGAGCCAAATGCCTACATCATGTTTGGTAAAGAAAGCGCCGGTATTCCAGAGGAAATTCTATTAGAACATAAAGAAACCGCCATCCGAATCCCAATGATCGGAGATATCCGTTCCCTTAACCTGGGCAATTCCGTAGCCATCGTTCTATACGAAGCCCTCCGCCAGAATAATTTCGACCACATGCGTCTTCAGGGCGAACTTCACCACCACTCCTGGTCCGAAGCAAAATAAAACATTATCATCCGTCAAAAAGAACTTTTGGTGTAAAAAATCCATGTATAGAGAATATCATGCATAAAAAACACCATCTCGGATAAACTAATACTGCACTTGCGACTACATGTTTCTTCCTCGTCTAACCTAGTTAACTACAAGGAGAAAGATGCAGTGGCAGGTGCTTTTTGCATTTTACTATCTTAAAATCCAGCCACGGCCTCTCACATGTTCTCCCTAGCCTTTACTTTTGTTCACTCTTTCGTATCTGCCCCTACATAATTTGCGATAAGTATTTTATTTTTTGGGGAAATCATGTAAAATAGAGGGAGATCAGCAAATCGGAGGAACAGCCACTGTGGACTGTCCAAATATAAGAGGGTAAAAGCATGAATGAAAAAGCGTTAAAGACATTAGAGTATAATAAAATCATCGAAAGACTAGCAGGAATGGCAGGTTCCGTGTTAGGTAAGGAAAAGTGCGCTCATCTGCTTCCGCTTAACAACATAGAAGCAATCAAAGCGATGCAGAAAGAGACGTCCGATGCGCTTGCAAGAATCTTTGCAAAAGGGAGTCTATCTTTTAGCGGGATTCCGGATATCCGGGCATCCATCATTCGTTTAGAAGTAGGAGCAACACTTGGCGCTGGGGAATTACTAAAAATCAGTTCGGTATTAACAGCAACACTTCGCGCAAAGAATTACGGAAACAGCAGCAAAAAAGCAGAGGAGGAAGATGGAGAGGAAGAAGGAGACAGCTTAACAGAACGTTTCTCCTTATTAGAGCCGCTTTCTCCAATTAACAATGAGATTTTAAGATGTATTATTTCAGAAGAAGAGATCGCTGACGGTGCAAGCGCCGGTTTAAAGAGCGTTAGAAGACAGATTAAAATCACCAATGACAAGGTGCATGAACAGTTAAATGCCATTGTAACAAGCTCTGCTTCAAGAACGATGTTACAGGATGCAATCGTCACCATGAGAAACGGACGTTATTGTCTGCCAGTAAAACAGGAATATAAGAATTCCTTCGGCGGTATGATCCATGACCAGTCATCCACCGGTTCGACTGCATTCATTGAACCAATGGCTGTTGTGAAGTTAAACAATGAATTAGCAGAGTTAGCAATTAAGGAACGGGAAGAAATTGAGAAGGTTCTGCAGGCACTTAGTAACCTTGTAGCCGCAGAAACCGAGAATCTGAAATTCAACTTACAGACTCTCGCAGAATTTGACTTTATTTTTGCAAGAGCACAGTTAAGTAAAGTGATGAAGGCAAGTGAGCCGAAATTCAATGACCGTCGCTATATCAATATTAAAAAGGGACGTCATCCGCTTATTGATCCAAAGGTGGTGGTTCCAATTGATATTTATCTGGGGGATGAGTTCGATCAGCTTGTAATCACCGGTCCGAATACAGGTGGTAAGACCGTATCCTTAAAGACGGTAGGATTATTTACTTTAATGGGTCAGGCAGGTCTTCATATTCCGGCATTTGACGGTTCAGAACTTGGTATCTTTGATGAAGTATTCGCGGATATCGGGGATGAGCAGAGCATTGAGCAGAGTCTTAGTACATTCTCTTCTCATATGACGAATACCGTTTCTATTTTAAAACATGTAAATGAAAACTGCTTAGTGCTGTTCGATGAGCTTGGAGCAGGTACTGACCCGACCGAAGGCGCGGCGTTAGCGACGTCCATCTTATCTTATCTGCATAAGCGTAAAATCCGTACCATGGCTACCACTCATTATAGTGAGCTTAAGGTTTATGCGCTGTCGACAGAAGGCGTATCCAATGCATGCTGTGAGTTTAGCCTAGAGACACTTCGCCCGACTTACCGTTTATTAATCGGTATTCCGGGAAAGAGTAATGCATTTGCCATTTCCTCAAAACTTGGACTTCCAGACTTTATTATTGATCAGGCAAGAGAATTCATCGGAACGAAGGATGAAAGCTTTGAAGATGTGATCTCTAACTTAGAAGCAACCCGTATTGAAATTGAGAGGGAAAAAGAAATCACTGCCGCTTATAAGAAAGAAGTAGAAGAGCTTAAGAAGAAATTAGAGCAGAAGAATGATAAAATCGATTCTGCAAAGGACCGCATCTTACGTGACGCCAATGAGCGTGCAAGAGAGATTTTACAGGAAGCTAAGGATTATGCTGACGAGACGATCCGCAAGTACAATAAGTGGAGCAAAGAAGGCGGAATCGGCAAGGATATGGAAAATGAACGCCATGCCCTTCGTGAAAGGCTTGGTGAGAAGGATCAGAAGCTTGCGGTTAAGGCCAAAAAGAATAAGAAGAAACATGATGTTGGCGACTTTAAGCTTGGGGATACTGTTAACGTATTAAGTCTGAACTTAAAGGGAACCGTAAGCACCCTTCCAAATGCAAAGGGAGACTTATATGTGCAGATGGGTATTCTTCGTTCGTTAGTTAATATCAAGGATTTAGAGCTTGTGGATGAAGAAACAATCACAGCACCGAATATGACAAAGACACAGAGCGGGAAGATCCGTATGTCAAAGTCTATGGCAATCAGCCCAGAATTAAATATTATTGGAAAGCGTGTAGATGAAGCGCTTCCGCTTGTAGATAAATATTTAGATGATGCTTATTTAGCACATCTTCCAAAGGTGACAATCATCCACGGAAGAGGAACAGGAGCGCTTAAAGAAGCGGTACACGCACAATTAAAGCGAACGAATTATGTAAAGAGCTACCGTGTCGGCGGATTTGGGGAAGGCGATCACGGAGTTACGATTGTAGAGTTTAAGTAGTACTTCGAATTTAGGAAAGATGAGGAGAAGGTATGGCAGTAAAGCAGAAGATTATGATAGTAGATGATGATGCGAATATCGCAGAGCTGATTTCTCTTTATTTGATGAAGGAGTGCTATGATACGTTAATCGTGGATGATGGAGAGGAGGCGGTGCGTCAGTTTGAGACGTACCGTCCGAATCTAATCCTTCTCGATCTGATGCTTCCGGGAATTGACGGATATGAGGTATGTCGTCAGATCAGAAAGACTTCTTCGGTACCAATCATTATGTTATCAGCAAAGGGAGAGATTTTTGATAAGGTATTAGGGCTTGAACTTGGGGCAGACGACTATATGATCAAGCCGTTTGATTCAAAAGAGCTAGTGGCAAGGGTAAAAGCCGTGTTAAGAAGATTCCAGCCGACGGTAGCAGCTACAGAGGAGATAGAGGAAAAAGGTGAGTTTGTAGCCTATCCGGATCTGGTAATCAATCAGTCCAATTATTCTGTTGTATACTATGGAAAGAATATCGATATGCCTCCAAAAGAATTGGAATTGTTTTATTTCTTAGCGTCTCACCCAAATCAGGTATTTACAAGAGAACAGCTGTTAGATAAGCTGTGGGGCTATGAGTATATCGGAGATACAAGAACGGTTGATGTACATATTAAACGTCTGAGAGAGAAGATCAAAGACCATCCAGCATGGAAGTTATCAACGGTGTGGGGGATTGGTTATAAATTTGACTGGAAGAAAAGTTAGGATGCAGCCATGAAAAGAAGGGTATTGATTAAATTAGCAGTCTGTTACCTATTTGCTGCAGTTTCGATGTTTGTACTTTTAAATACATATGGAGTTAACAGGCTAGAAAGTAAATTAATCGAGAAAAAAGAGGATATTTTATATAACGAAGCATCTTTAATCGTAACCGAGTATGCGACGAGCTATTATAAATCCCAGCTGTCCTTAAATGATATGATTATTCAGCTTCGGACCATCGACACATTTCTAGATACAAGAATCTGGATTGTGGACAACAGCGGTGTTATTATCGCGGATACAAAAAGCAGGGCCAAAGGCTATAATGTAAATGAGTTAGATGAGAATTTCTTAGATCAGGGATGTGTAAAGGATGTGTATTTTAAAGGAATCTTTACAGAACCAATGTTAAGCGTGAATGTACCGATTCCATTCAACTATTCAGTGAAAGGATATGTATGCATTCACACTTCAATGGAAGGAATTCGGAATGAAAGTGTATATTATCTGGATTTCATCAATATCTGTTATCTGATTTTCCTTCTAATCTTGCTTGCTGTATTCGCTTACATTTACGCGATTACCGTAAGACCGGTAAGAAAAATGATTTATACCACAAAAGAGTATACAAAGGGAAACTTTGAGACAAAGATGAAAATTTATTCCCACGATGAATATCGGGATTTAGCAAATCTGATCACCTATATGTCCGGTGAGTTAAAGAATCTGGATGATTATCAGAAGAAATTCGTAGGGAACATATCCCATGATTTCAGAAGCCCTTTAACTTCCATCAAGGGATATGCAGAAGCCATTATTGACGGGACGATTCCGTATGAGATGCAGAATAAGTATCTGGATATTATTCTGTTTGAATCCGAACGTCTGACAAAGCTTACGACCAATCTGTTAGCGTTAAATAGTTTTGAGAATAATGGATCGATGTTAGATATCACCACCTTTGATATCAATGAGGTGATACGCAGAACAGCGGCGACTTTTGAAGGGCTATGCAAAAAGAAGAAGATTCAGCTGAACCTATTATTTGGAGCTAAAGAGATGTATGTGGATGCGGATGTGGATAAGATTCAGCAGGTGCTTTATAATCTGATCGATAATGCGATCAAGTTCAGCAATCCGGATTCGGTCATTAAAGTGACCACCGAGGAAAAAGGAAGCAAAGTCTTTATTGGCGTAAAAGATTATGGAATCGGAATACCGAAAGAGAGCATTAAGCGGATCTGGGAACGTTTTTATAAAACAGATGCATCAAGAGGGAAAGACAAGAAAGGGACAGGACTTGGTCTTTCTATTACGAAAGATATCATTACTGCTCATAACGAGAATATCAATGTCGTCAGTACAGAAGGCGTGGGGACAGAATTTATTTTCACGCTGTCAAAGAGTTACCTATAATAGTCGTTCAATGTTTACAGAAACTTCATAGTCTGTTCATATGTCCATGCTAGTATAAAAAATAAGAATGCAAGACAGAAAACAGAAGAAACAAGCAGACATTATGTTGACGGGATGCAAAGAAATGTACAGAAAACAACATAGGGTGTAAAAGGAATGCTCGTATAGAAAGAAGCATAAGGAGAACACATATGGTTAAGGATCATCATGAGCCAGAAAAAGAATTCCAGTTTATACAGGAGAAGGTAGTGCCGCGGCGTAAAAACCGAATGAAGCGATTAGCAAGTGCAGTTGCGATGACAATTGTGCTTGCTGTTTTATTTGGCATTATCGCACGGGTCGTGTTTATCAAATCAGAATCCTGGGTGTTAAGGCTACTGGGAATGGATATGGAGGAACGGCAGCAGATTACCATACCTTCTAAGGGGCCAGAAGAAATTGAAGCAAGTATAACACCGGATGAAGAAGAGCAGGAAGTGTTGCCAACATTGAGCGCGACACCAAAGCCGGAGCCAGAAGAGAAAGTAGAAGAAGTAACCGTAATCGAGCAGAGATTGGATGCAACCATTGCAGATTATGAGAAAGTGCTTGGAGAGATGAAGAAAATAGCAACTTCAGTCGGATATTCCTTAGTAACGGTAACAGCGGTAGAAAGTGGCGTGGACTGGTTTAATGAGACTTATGAGACAAGAAAGTCCACCAGCGGTATTGTAATTGGTGAGAATAATGTGGATTTATTAATCTTAACGAGCTTCGACCGGATTCAGAGTGCAGATGACATTGAAGTCACATTTGGTACGGCCACAATTGTATCCGGGGAACTTTGGGATTATGATGAGGATTGCAATCTGGCAGTCGTGTCAGTACCGTTAAAAGATATTCCTCAGCAGCAGCTTTCGCAGATTAAGACAGCGGTGTTAGGGGAGTCCTATTCCATATCAGTGGGGACACCGATCATTGCGCTTGGAAGTCCGAATGGATATGCAGGCTCTATGGAAATCGGAATAGTGACAAGCAAAGGAAGCATGATTTATACGACGGATAATAAGTTAGAGCTTTTCAATATGGATATCATAACTACTGAGAATAGTGATGGCATTATTGTGAATATGAAAGGCGAGATTATTGGTCTTATCACAAGAACGCTTAAGGAAGAAGGCAATGAAACCTTAAGCACAGCAATCGGCATATCCCGTTTAAAAGGACTGATCGAGAAGCTTGCCAATAAGGAAGAAAGAGTATACTTTGGAATCCGCGGGGAAGATGTTCCAATGAGTGTATTAAACGAACAGGGATTAGAAAATGGCATCTATGTAACCGAAGTGCTTGCAGACTCCCCAGCATTTAAGGCAGGTATCAAGCAGGGAGATATCATTACCTCCATCAATGATAATAGTGTAGTGTCAATCACGAATTTCTCAAATATGTTAAGCACATTTGAGCCAAAGCAGATTATCAAAGTGCAGGTAAGCCGCATTTCCAAAAATGAATTAAAGGAAATGACCTTCCAGGTAACACTGCAAAAGAAGTAACCGCACTCTTTTGTTGAGCCGTCATAGTATAAAGGGAATACGAAATATTTTAAGGAGCAGTTATGGAACCTTATCCCTTTTCCTACGGCTATGAAAGATATCCACGCTATGCCGTTTCCTATGACCAGGCAGACATTGCGTCAGATGCGGTAGACTGTGACCGTACCACTGTGGAAAACGGTGTTGAGATTAAAATCACCACACCAGCATTTGAATTCTTTTCCGGAACAGTAACGGATATCCAGTGTATTGCCGAATCAAGATCAGACAGGAGAGATTTCTGTCTTCTTACGGTTATGAATGACTCCAATGAGATTGTCACATTCAGAGTCAGCAAAAACACGCTATTTATAGACTGTATCCCAATTGAAGTTGGCACAGAAGTAACCGGATATTATAGAGCAGATGCACCAATCCCAATGATCTATCCACCGCAGTATCCAATCCGCGTCCTAGCTGTGAATTTAGCAGGCCGTTACATCATCGCCGATTATTTCAATTACTATCTGACCACACCAGATTCCACAGTAACCCTATCCATCACAAACAACACCTGGACAATCAACGAACTAGGCATCAGAACCTGTGACTCTCTGTCCTGCCAGAACCTAGTCGTCATCTTCTCCACCCCACTAGTTTCCATTCCTCAAATCATCACCCCAAACGTAGTGATCGCTCTTGAGGAAGACTAGCTCACAAAAAAGGAGAGGTAATCTAAGCTTTCCACTTCGTCAAAGAAGCCCTTTCCTCACTTATCATGAATCATGAAAAAATCCATCTAAGGAAAATTAGTGTAGACGGAAGAAAATAAAAAATAGAAGAAGAGGCAGGTTTAGTGTAGGAGCCCCAGGAGGGGAGGAGGCAGAAGCGATTCGTTTCCAAATGTTCGGACGCATGAGCGGACAAAAAACGTTCGTGTTTTTGCCTATCAGACAGAAAAACGCTGTCTGATAGGCAAAGACACGAACGTTTTTTATTCGTCATGAGCCGGACATTTCGGAAACGAATCGCTTCTGCCTTTGTCTCCTCCCCTCCTGAGGAGTCCATATTTCGCCTCAAAATTTGGTGCTTTATATATTGGGGGAGGTAGGGTATAATAAGAGAAGGTAAATTTAGAAAGGTCAGGGATAAAAATGAGATTTTTAAACGAATTGCGCGAAGGAGAAATGATAAAAGAAACATACCTTTGCAAGCAGCTTCAGACATTAAAGACAAAGGCAGGAAAAAGCTACTACTCCATGCTGTTACAAGACAAGACCGGAACCATGGATGCAAAAGTATGGGATTTAGGAGCAGGCATCGATCATTTTGAAACAATGGACTATATACATATCGAGGGGCAGGTAACAAGCTTCCAAGGTACGTTACAGTTAAATATTAAGCGCGTCCGCAGAAGTCAGGAAGGAGAATACAATCCAGCTGATTTCATGCCGACTACGACAAAGAATGTAGAAGAGATGTATAAAGAACTACTTTCTTATATCGCTAAGATTAAAGAGTCGCATGTAAAGGCACTTGTGAATAGTTTCTTCGTAGATGACAAAGAATTTATTAAGAAGTTTAAGAATCATTCTGCCGCAAAGAGCGTGCATCATGGATTTATCGGAGGCCTGTTAGAGCATACACTTGGAATCGTGCGTTTATGTAATTATATGTGCGACAATTATCCAATTTTACAGCGTGACCTTTTAGTGACATCTGCATTATTCCATGACATCGGAAAGTTAGAGGAGATTTCTTCTTTCCCTGAGAACGACTATACAGATGAAGGAAATCTTCTTGGTCATATCTATATCGGAACTGCAAAAGTGAACGAACGAATCAAGACCATTCCAGGATTCCCTCCAAAGATGGCGAATGAAATCATGCACTGTATCTTAGCGCATCATGGTGAATTAGAGTATGGTTCTCCGAAGAAGCCAGCTCTTGCAGAAGCGCTTGCTTTATCCATGATCGATAATCTGGATGCAAAGATGCAGACAATGACCGAGCTTTTACTTGGAACCGAGGATAAAACGGACTGGTTAGGATTCCAGCGTTTATTCGATTCCAATATCAGAAGAACATCGGAATATTAAGATTAAGGATGATACAGGATGAGTAAGAAGAACGGAAATGACTCTTCTCATATCGTGGAGAAGAACCAGATTGTAGAAGTAACAATAGATGATATCGGAAATGATGGCGAAGGCATTGGCAAATATAATGGTTATACACTATTTATTAAAGATGCCGTTGCCGGTGATGTGGTGCGCGCCAAAGTATTAAAGACAAAGAAAGCATTCGGCTATGCAAAAGTGGAGGAAATCATAAGTCCTTCCCCATACCGTGTCACACCAAAATGCGAGCTTGCCGCAAAGTGTGGAGGATGTCAGATTCAGCAGATTTCTTATGAAAAGCAACTTGCGTACAAGCAGCAGAAGGTATATAACTGCTTTAAGCGAATCGGCGGATTTGAAAATCCAGAGCTAGAACCAATCGTAGGGATGGAAGAACCATTCCATTACCGTAATAAGTCCCAGTTCCCAGTAGGTGCTGATAAGGATGGAAAACCAGTAATGGGATTTTACGCAGGAAGAACCCATACCATTATTGATACAAGCCACTGTTATATCGGAGATACGTTAAACGCATTTATGATTCAGACCGTAAAAGAGTTCTTGGCAAAGTATGATGTGAAGCCATATGATGAGGAGAGCCATACCGGACTCGTACGTCATATTTTGACAAGAGTCGGAGCTACAACCGGCGAAGTAATGGTCTGCGTCATTATCAATGGAAAGGATCTTCCATATAAGGATCAGTTAGTAGAAGCATTAAAGGATTTAAGCAAAGCAGATGAAAAGTATCATCTGACAAGTGTATGCTTAAATGTGAATACTGAAAAGACGAATGTAATCTTAGGAAAGAAAGTGATTCCGGTATATGGAGAGGCTTATATTACCGATTATATCGGTGATATCAAGTATCAGATTTCTCCGCTGTCTTTCTTCCAGGTAAATCCGGTTCAGACAAAGAAGCTATACGATCTTGCGTTAGAATATGCCGACCTTCATGGAAATGAAACCGTATGGGATCTTTACTGCGGAATCGGTACGATTTCCTTATTCTTAGCAAAACAGGCAAAACAGGTGTATGGGGTGGAAATCGTGCCAGAAGCGATTGAAGATGCCAAACATAATGCTATTTTAAATCAGATTGAGAATGCAGAATTCTTTGTTGGTGCAGCAGAAGAGGTCATGCCAAGAAAGTATACCGAAAGCAATGACAGCATGCGTGCCGATGTGATTGTCGTGGATCCGCCAAGAAAGGGATGTGAGGAAAGCCTGCTTGATACGATTATCAAGATGACACCAGAACGTGTGGTATATGTATCCTGCGATCCTGCTACGTTAGCAAGAGATGCGAAATATCTATGCGAGCATGGTTATGAGGTGAAGAGAATCCGTCCGGTGGATCAGTTCCCACACTCTGTTCATGTAGAAACAGTATGCCTCTTAGTGAAGAGTAAGGTATGATAAAAAAGCACAAAGAATTTAAGAAATATGCCCTTTTTCTGCTATAGTAGATAAAAGGAAAAAGGGAGACAATGAGAACTGTTTGGTAAAAATCACAGTTCTCATTTTTAGTCTTGCGAATCCCCCAAAATTAAGGTATCCTAGGATACTGGAAATGAAAATGATAGGGGGAGAGATAAAAATGATGAAGAATGAAAGCAATAAAAAATCAGGAAAAGAAAGAATGAAAGCGTTTTTAAATGAGGTATTAGATGCGGTGGTTGTACTTGCAAATGCACAGAAACGTTGTTTATAAAAACGTATTGATACATAAAAAGAATGATTTTAAAATAGATAGAAAAAAGGCTATTGTCCGGCTGACTGCATTATTGTAGTACATAACGGACGATAGCCTTTTTTATGAACCGAAAACGATGCATGAATGTTCTGTTTATCTAGAAAATATCTTAGGAATCTGCCTATCCCTGCAATTATAATACGACAAAATTACTTATTTTATAACTTCAAGTTATATCAGACATGAAAAATCAGCATAGGGAGAAATATTGAGTTTTCTGCACTAAAGTGCTATAGTGAGAGAAATTAAAACAGCTGTAAAGAATGGCTGAAATGAGGAGATAAACAGGGAGGGTCTGAGTATGACAGGTATCACAATAATGGTAATTGCGCTTGTCGCATTATCTGCCGCATATCTTGTATACGGAAGATATTTAGCGAAAAAATGGGGAATCAATCCAAATGCAAAAACACCTGCATATGAGATGCAGGATGGTGTGGACTATGCACCGGCCAATAAAGGAGTTGTGTTTGGACATCAGTTTGCATCCATTGCCGGTGCAGGACCAATCAATGGACCAATTCAGGCGGCTGTGTTTGGATGGGTGCCAGTGCTTTTATGGGTGCTGTTAGGCGGTATTTTCTTTGGTGCGGTACAGGATTTTTCGAGTATGTATGCATCCGTAAAGAATAAAGGCCGTTCCATTGGGTACATAATTGAAGTTTATATTGGAAAGCTTGGAAAGAAGTTATTTTTATTATTCTGCTGGCTGTTCTCCATTTTAGTAGTGGCAGCATTTGCAGATATTGTGGCAAAGACATTTAACGGATTGAATGTGGTAGATGGTGAGACGGTTAAGGTGGCTGCCAATGGTTCCGTCGCAACCACATCCATTTTATTCATTTTAGGAGCGGTAGGGCTTGGTATCTTTTTAAAGAAATCCAAATGCTCCACAACGGTAAATACGATTGTGGCAATCGCCATCTTGGTTGCATCCATTGTAATCGGTGTGAATGTACCAATTTATTTCGGCCTTGATTTCTGGCTGTATTTTGTATTCATCTATATTTTCATTGCATCCGTAATGCCAGTATGGGCACTGTTACAGCCAAGAGACTATTTAAACAGTTTTCTTTTAATCGCAATGATGATTGGTTCGGTAGTGGGCATCTTTGTATATAATCCAAGCATGAACTTAGATGCTTTTACATCCTTTAAGGTAGATGGCAGTTATCTGTTCCCGACATTATTCGTAACGATCGCTTGTGGCGCGGTATCCGGATTCCACTCTTTAGTCTCTTCCGGAACGGCATCCAAGCAGATTAAGAATGAAAAAGATATGCTTCCGGTATCATTTGGTGCCATGTTATTGGAAAGCTTATTAGCGGTAATCGCATTGATCGCAGTTGGTGCTGCAATCGCTCTTCCAGACGGTGTAGCCAATACTCCAGCTAACATCTTTGCCAATGCAATATCAAGTTTTCTTGGTAAAACAGGTCTGCCAACCGGCATCTGCTATACCTTAATCAATCTTGCCGTATCTGCATTTGCATTAACAAGCCTTGATTCCGTTGCCAGAGTAGGACGGTTAAGCTTCCAGGAATTTTTCTTAGATGCATCCATTAAAGATGAGGATATGGGACCGGTAAGAAAAATCTGCACGAACAAATTCGTTGCAACTGCCGCAACATTATTATTAGGATTTGCGTTAGCAAAAGTGGGATATGCAAATATCTGGCCATTATTTGGATCTGCAAACCAGTTATTATCTGCCCTTGCTTTAATTGCCTGTGCAGTATTCTTAAAACGCACCAAACGTCAGGGATTCATGTTATGGGGACCAATGGTAATTATGCTTGGTGTTACTTTTACCGCATTGATCCAGAAAATCTGGTCAATCGTTAAGATCTTAGTAAATAGCCCAGCTGACTTTATTATTATGAAAGATGGTCTTCAGCTTGTATTTGCTATTCTGTTATTAGGTCTTGGCATTATGGTGGCAGTCCAGGGTATCAGCAAACTGCTCGGTAAAACAAAGGATGTTGTAATAGAAGAGCAGTCCGCATAATAAAGCGGTTGGAATATTCGTTTTAGAATGAATGGATTAATAAATAAGTAAATGGCGGGAATCCTTCCCTATCAGATAGCATTTGTGTGATAGGAAAAGGCTCTCGCTATTTTTGCATTTTAGGAATTAGAGCTATCCTGCAGATTGAATTCAAGGCGACCGTTGATAAAGGTATAGAGACAGGTTGTTGAGAGTTCAAGAGGAAAACCGTCAAAGATGGCGATGTCCGCATCTTTTCCTTCCTCTAGAGAGCCAACCAGCTTATCTACCTGGCAGATTTTTGCCGCATTAATCGTAATAGCTTTTAATGCCTCTTCCTTTCCAAGACCGTATTTTGCTGCAAGACCGGCACAGACAGGAAGGCACTGAATAAGGGATACCGGATGATCCGTGGTGATGGCAACTAAGACACCTTCCTTGTTGAGGATACCGGCGGTTTTAAATGCCATATTCTGCACCTCAATCTTATCACGGCTTGCAAGGTCGGGTCCCACAATGGCAGGGAATCCAGACGCTGCAATCTCTTTTGCAATCAGGTGACCTTCGGTGCAATGGTCTAGTGTAATCTTTAAATCAAAATCTTTTGCAATCCGGATAGCGGTCAGGATATCATCGGTACGGTGGGCATGTACTTTTAGAGGGATTTTCTGTTCCAAAACGGGAATCCAGCTTTCATAGGAGAAATCCGGTTCAAAGTCTTCATGCTTTTTTTCTGCTTGTTTTTTCTTTTTTAAGTATTCTTTTGCATGGAATAGTTCCTGGCGAAGCATTCCTGCAATGGCCATGCGAGTCATAGGCATGACATTCTGTTCTCCAAAAGCTGCTTTTGGATTTTCTCCAAAGGCAACTTTCATGGCAGCAGGTTCTAAGACGGTTAGATGGTCGATCACCCGATCACCTTTTGTCTTCATAAATAGAAATTGTCCGCCCACTACATTAGAGCTTCCGGGGCCAACCATAACGGAAGTAATACCTGCCTGCACGGCATCGTCAAAGGCGGCATCCATCGGGTTAATGGCATCTAATGCCCGAAGCCACGGAGTAAGTGGTTTCGTACATTCGTTGCAGTCATCCCCTTCTTTCCCCATCTTTGCCTCCGTTATGCCAACATGGCAGTGTGCTTCAATAAGCCCTGGGGTCACGATGCAGCCGGTTGCATCAATAATGGTAGTCGTATCTCCATCCGGAAGATTAATATGTTTTGCAATCTTTTTTATCTTTGTTCCTTCAATCAAAAGATCACCAGGTTCGTAGTTCTCGCCTGTCATTGTTAAGATCGTGCCATTTTGAATTAGTATCATAAGTTTACCTCTTTGATAATAGATTTTATCAAGTCTACGTTAGTATTTCCCAATGTAAAGCATTTGACACCTAAAAGGTGGAATGCTACAATGTAGGTCAGTAAAAAGAAAATGAGGTGATCCTATGAGCAATAGAATAAAGAAAAGAGCAATCTCTGTCATTCTGCTGGTTTGTATGATCGCCTCCATCTACGGAACCGTCTTTTATGTTTCAGGGCATGAGATCCATCAGTGTACGGGAAGTCACTGTAACACATGTGTGATGGTCAAAGAAGGAAATGATTATCTGAATCGTTTTTCCTCTATCCATGTTGAATCGTTCTTTCAGCAAAATTGGCTGAAAGATAACAACGCCCAGGAACAGACTGCATATCTAAATCCAGCGCTTGATGAACAGACGCTGGTTCTTCTTAGTATCCGAATGAATTGTTGAATCACACAGATAGCATGTAAAAACTGAATATGAATTTAGGAGGCTATTTGTGATGAAAAAGAGAATGGCATTTTTATGTACGGTTGTAATGATGGTTACAGCTTTGTTTGGGTGCGCCAAAACGGCAGACACCGTATCAGAGGATACTTCATTGTCCATTGTAACGACGATTTTTCCAGCTTATGATTTTGCAAGAGCGGTAGCAGGAGATAAGGCAGAGATTACTATGTTAATCAAGCCAGGAGCAGAGATTCATACGTTTGATCCTTCTCCAGCCGATATCATTAAAATCAAAGACGCAGATGTATTTATCTATATAGGCGGCGAAAGTGAAGACTGGGTAGAGACAATCTTAGAGTCCATGGATACCGAAGGAAAGACAATCATCCGTTTAATGGATTCCGTCACCTTATATGAAGAAGAAATCGTAGAAGGCATGGAACACGAGCACGAGGAAGGTGACCATGCGCACGATACGCAAATGGTAGAAGTAGAGGATGACCATGCACACGATACGGAGACTGCAGAAGCAGAAGACGACCATGCACATGATACGGAGACTGCAGAAGCAGAAGACGACCATGCACATGATATGGAAACTCCAGAAACAGAAGAGACAAATGATCATGCAGATGATGAAGTCGAATATGATGAGCATATTTGGACATCTTTAAGCAATGCAGTAAAGATGGTTGGAACGATTGAAGATGTGTTATGTGAGGTCGATTTAGAAAATGCGCAGGCATATCATGAGAATGCAGCTTCTTATCAAGGTGAAATCAAAGAAGTAGAAGAAGAAATGCAGGAAATTGCTGCGAATGCAGTCAATAAGCTGATTGTAGTAGCAGACCGATTCCCATTCCGTTACTTAACAGAAGAGTTAGGGCTTGATTACCGGGCAGCATTTGCCGGATGCAGCACAGAAGCAGAAGCAAGCGCTGGAACCATCGCCTATCTGATTGATACCGTAAAAGAGAATTCCCTTCCCTATATTTATTATGCAGATTTCAGCACGCAGAATATTGCAAGAGCAGTAGCAGAAGAAACAGGGGCTGAAATGTTGCTTCTTCATTCCTGTCATAATGTCACAAAGGATGAGCTGGAATCAAAAGCAACCTATGTCTCCTTAATGAAGCAGAACATGGAAGCTTTAAGAAAGGGGTTAATCTACTAATGGGATTATTAAGCTGCAATAACGTAATGGTGGATTATGATGGATATGTCGCTACCAAAAATGTTACATTTACAATAGAGGAAGGCGATTATTTTTGCATCGTCGGAGAGAATGGTTCTGGAAAAAGTACATTGATGAAAGCAATTCTTGGTCTTAATAAAATAAGCGGGGGAACGGTATCTTATGAAGGTGTGAAGCGTACGGAAATTGGGTATCTGCCACAGCAGACAGTCGTGCAGAAGGATTTCCCCGCAAGTGTTTATGAAGTGGTGTTGTCAGGATGTCTTAATAAAAGCGGGCTGATTCCGTTTTATAATAAGGCCCAGAAGGAAAGAGTCAGTCAGGCCATGAAACGTCTTCGCATCGAAGAGTTGAAACGAAAATCCTACCGTGAGCTTTCCGGAGGACAGCAGCAGAGAGTATTGTTAGCAAGGGCATTATGTGCTACGGAAAAGCTGCTTTTATTAGATGAGCCGGTGACCGGATTAGATCCTTATGTAGCAAAGGAACTGTATGATTTGTTAGAGGAATTAAATCAGAAGGAAAAGCTGACGATCATTATGATATCTCATGATATCAAGGCGGCACTTCAGTACGCAAATAAGATCCTTCATATGAAGACAGAGCCGTTATTTTACGGAAGCAAGGAAGAATATGCGTCTTCTGAAATTGGAATGCAGTTAGCAGGAGGCGAAAAAAATGTTTGATGTACTACAGGAATTATTCTCTTATACATTTATTGTGCGTGCCTTTGTTGTAGGAATCTTCGTATCTTTATGTGCGGCTTTACTTGGAGTAAGCCTTGTATTAAAACGCTACTCCATGATTGGAGATGGACTATCTCATGTCGGTTTTGGAGCGCTCGCGGTAGCAACTGCATTCAATGCAGCGCCTCTTCAGGTATCCATCCCGGTTGTTATGGTCGCGGCGTTTCTCTTGTTGCGAATCAGTGAGAATACGAAGATTAAAGGGGATGCTGCCATTGCTCTTGTATCGAGCAGTTCTCTTGCAATCGGGATTATTACGATATCGCTAACGACGGGAATGAATACCGATGTATGTAACTATATGTTCGGAAGTATCCTTGCCATGAGCAAAAGCGATGTGAAGATCAGCGTGATCGTAGCTGTGATTGTGCTAATCATGTTTGTATTATTTTATAATAAGATTTTTGCCATTACATTTGATCAGAATTTCGCAACAGCGACCGGAATCAAGGCGAAGCGTTATAATATGCTGTTAGCATTCTTAACGGCGTTAACAATCGTTGTGGGTATGAGAATGATGGGTGCAATGTTAATCTCTAGTCTGATCATTTTCCCGGCATTGACCTCGATGCGTGTATTTAAAAGCTTTTTTGGGGTTATCATAAGTTCTGCGGTATTATCCGTAGTTTGCTACTTTATCGGTCTGGTAATCTCATTTGCTTACTCCATTCCGACAGGTGCTAGCATTGTAGCGGTAAATCTGGTGACATTTATTCTGTTTTCTATAATAGGAATAATGAAGCGTAATTAGGAGGAAAGTATCATGAGAAAATATGCGATATTACTTTTTGGTGTCCTGCTTTTAACAGGATGTAGCAATCAGACATCACAGCCAAAGGAGTCTTTGGCATTGGAGTCAGTGAAGGCAGAAGAAACGACAGAGTCTGGTATAAAACAGGAAGAAGGAACGGTTTCCTTACAAGACGTATCAGCCGTCAGTGAGGAAGAGACGCAAGAAGCAAGTGGAGAAATTATCGAAATCCGTGAGCGGATGTTTGTGACACAGATTATGGATGTTTATTATAATACAGAGGATTACTTAGGAAAACAGCTAAAATGGGAAGGAATCTACGTAGAAGATACGGATACACAGACTGGCGAGGTGTATTCCTCTGTCATCCGATACTCACCGGGATGCTGTGGAGATGATGGTGTGGCAGGGTTTGAGGTGCTGTTGCCAGAAAATCAGAAACCAGCTATTGATGACTGGGTCGAAGTAACAGGAACTCTTACAACCATAGAAGCAGACGGTTATCAATATCTCGCTGTAGAAGTAACGAATATTCAGGTTCTTGCAGAACGCGGAGAAGAATTCGTAAGCAACTAATCCAATGTTTTTATAGAATTGTAAAAAATTAAGAGGAAATGGTCACATAATAAGAGGGCGGGGACTGAATCATGGATTTTTAAATGCCAGTATGATAAGGCATGGAAAAACAGATTCAGGCCTGCGCTCTTTTTTTTACGACAAGATATTGCTATAATAGACAGATGGAGGGAAGAATTTACATGCTAGATTTTAGGATTAAGACGTTTTTAGAAGTCTGCAAACAGAGAAGCTATACAAAGGCAGCGGATGCACTATGCATTACCCAGCCAGCTGTGACGCAGCATATCAAGTATTTAGAGCAGTATTATGGAGGAAGGCTGTTTGAATATGCAGGACGAAGAATAGAACTTACCAGGAATGGGAAGCTTTTGTATCAGGCTGTGCTTACGATGGCAGCAGATGAGGAGAAGATAAGAAAACATCTTCTTTTGGCAGAAGAGGGGAAGAAAGAATTTCATTTTGGCAGCACGCTTACAATTGGGGAATTTGTGTTACCAGAGCTGTTAGCATCCTTCATAGGGAGAAATCAGGATGTATCCTTATCCATGATTGTTGATAATACGTCGGTTCTGCTTAAGAAGATAAGGGACGGAGAAATTGATTTTGCATTTATTGAAGGGCATTTTCATAAAGAAGAATACGACTACCGTCTGTTTCAAAAGGACCGTTTTATCGCAGTCACGGCGGATAAAAGCCGTTTTCAAAAGGAGATGGAATTAGAGGAATTGCTCTCGGAGACGATTATAGCAAGGGAAGAAGGAAGCGGGACAAGAGAGATTTTAGAACGGGTGTTAAATGAAGATAACCGTACCATTCATAATTTCCGGCGTGTGATTGAGATCGGTAATATCAGTGCAATTAAGCACTTTGTAAAGAGTGGATGTGGCATCACATTTTTATTTGAGTCGGCAGTAAAGGCTGAGATAGAAGCAGGGGAATTATTTGAGATTTCATTGAAGAATCAGAACATTAGCAGAGAGTTTAATTTTGTTATGTTAAAGAATAGTCTGTATGAAGAAGAATATAGTCGATTTTTTAATAGTCTAAAGGGAGAACAACAAAAATAAGTAGAGAAAAAGGGGAAAGAGGATGTCAAAAACAGAAGTAAAAGCCAATATTGGCTTATTAATGACGGCAGCAATCTGGGGATTTGCCTTTGTGGCACAAAGGGTGGGAGCACAGTATATTGGAGCATTCACATTTAATGGAATCCGGTTTTTGTTAGGAGCGATATCACTGCTTCCTTTCTTATATTTCTTAAAGAAAAGTGGGATGCAGATAAAGGGGAAGGAAGTTTTAAAGAGCGGTGTGATAGCAGGAATCCTTTTATTTGCGGCATCTTCCCTGCAGCAGATTGGCATGAGCACTACCACAGCCGGAAAAGGGGGCTTCATTACTGGACTTTATATTGTGCTTGTTCCGATTTTTGGCTTGTTTTTAAAGCAAAAGACAGGCAAAAATACTTGGATCGGAATTGTACTTTCTGTAATCGGTTTATATCTGCTTAGTGTAAAAGAAGGATTTACAATGGAGCAAGGGGATCTTTTTGTATTATCCAGTTCTTTTTTATGGGCAATCCATATCCTTTGGATTGATACAGCAGCCAAGAAATCAGATCCGGTCTGCCTGTCTTGTGTGCAGTTTTTTGTCTGCGGTCTGCTAAGCCTTGGAATTGCTGTTGTAGCGGAAGAGATTCAGGTGTCAGCAATTGAATCTGCACGGATTCCAATTCTATATGGAGGACTTTTATCGGTCGGTGTTGCTTATACGTTGCAGGCAGTCTCACAGAAACATGCAAAGCCATCTCATGCGGCAATCTTACTAAGTATGGAATCTGTTTTTGGCTGCATAGGAGGAATGCTTTTATTAGGAGAGCGTCTTGATCTTCGGGGAAT
The DNA here is from genome assembly GCA_945787565.1 of uncultured Lachnospiraceae bacterium. Taxonomy (GTDB): domain Bacteria; phylum Bacillota; class Clostridia; order Lachnospirales; family Lachnospiraceae; genus Lachnoclostridium. Next base: position 12,896 of record CALZIE010000005.1, on the reverse strand, counting down.
AGCAGGATGTGTGCTAATTTTCATGGGAATTATAATTTCTCAAATTGAGATAAAAAAAGAAAAATAAACTTGAAATATGAGAATAAACTAATAGGAAATCTTGAGATTTCAGACGATATTCACTATATTATATACATAGCAATTTGTAAAACTGGGTTCTGCCTTTAATGGCAGAGGAATAGAAGTTGACTGTTATTCTTGTTTCGGGTAAAGACCATCCCTTTATGGAAAACAGAATCAAACGCTTAAAGCAGTATCGAAGGAAAGAAATCTCTTTTGCCATTGGCTATGACCGGATGAAAGAAAACGAGTCGTTAGAGTCTCTTATTGCAAGGGCTGATCAGTTGATGTACCGGGATAAGAAAGATGATAAAGTAAGACAGAAGTAAATAAGAGCGGTAAAAAGGGCAGTCCCTAAAAGAAGAGGTGTCAAGTATTCTAAGAAATCCTTCTTTTAGGGACTGCCCTTTTTTACAATGACCGTCTTTATTCAAATAAGAGAAACGATATTTAGTTATAGGAAAGGGAAACGATATTTTCTACATGCTTTGTAAATGGGAACATATCAACTGGCTGGATTTTTGTGATTTTATAGCCCTTTTCTAAAAGGAAATCAACATCTCGTTTCTGTGTCTCCGGATTACAGGAGATATAAATGAGGCGGGATGGTTTGAGTTTCACGATAGAAGTTAAGAAACGTTCATCACAGCCGCTTCGTGGTGGATCGATAAAAGCGACATCCGGACGAATCCCTTTTTGGGCCTGCTTTACCATATACAAGCTGGCATCCTCGCAGATGAAGGAAACATTCTTAACACCATTTTTCTTGGCATTTTCTTTGGCGTCTGCAACGGCATCCTTATTAATCTCCACGCCAGTAACGCTTTTTGCATTTTTGCTTACAATCAGGGAAATGGTTCCGATTCCAGAGTAGGCATCTAAAACCGTTTCCTTTCCGGTAAGGTTCGCAGAGGCGATGGCTGCTTCATACAGGCGGGCTGTCTGCAGAGGATTTACCTGATAGAAGGATTTTGGAGAAATGCTGAATGTATAGCCACATAGTACATCATCAATGCGTCCGGTGCCATAGACAACAGACTGTTTGTCACCAAGAACCATGCTTGTCTTACGTGTATTGATATTTAAAACGATAGTAGTGATTTCTGGATGAGCCTTTAACAGCGCACTTACGAAGTTCTTCTTTCCAGGGAAGATCTCGCTTCCGGACACTAATACGACCATGATCTGACCGGTATGATAGCCATACTTGATTAATACATGGCGAAGAACACCGCGACGTCTGTCTTCATCATATGGTTCGATTCTCTGTGCCTTCATGATTTTCTTAATGGATTCCATAATCGGCGCAGCGCAGCTTTCCTGAATCAGACACTGCTTGGCATCGATAACACGGTGGCTTTCTTCTTCATAGATACCGGAAATGATATTGCCTCTGCGGTCTTTGGAAAGAGTCTGGTGAATCTTGTTGCGGTAGTGATAAGGAGAATCCATTCCAATCACATCTTCTACCGGATGTTTATCTTTAAACAGATCTTCTATCCATGTCTTTTTGATTTGAAGCTGCTTTTTGTAGCTGATATGCTGTAAATCACAGCCGCCGCACTGATAGAAGTAAGGGCATTTTGGATTTATACGGTCGGCAGCCTTTTCTTCTACGGAAACAAGCTTTGCTACTTTTTCACCTGGTTTATGGAGAAGGGAGATTAAGGCGGTTTCTCCCTCCATTAAATAAGGAACCGAAAAAGATACATTATTAAAAGAAACGACGCCTCGTCCTTTGGTATCTAACTTCCGGCACTTCACTCTATATTCTTTGCTCATAAAAAGTCTCCTGTCTGGTCATAATCATAAGCTATATCCTAACATAAATCATGCAAAAGGAAAACCCCTGCAATGTGTAGTATGCACCAAACAAACTTGTATATGTGGAAAATATATGCTATTCTTTAGATGCCTTTAGATATTACGAAAAGGCAGGGAGGACAAGCATGAGGGGAAACGAAAAAAAACAGTGCTTACAAAAGAGAACCTCTATAAAAGTAGGTACTATAGTGCTTGGAATATCGGTTCTGGCAGGAGGGATGCCAACCGTATCCGTAAATGCGCTTGAACCGCTTACGATAGCGGCAACAGCAGCAGACGTAGCAGTTGATATTGCTATTTATCCAAAAGAAGAAATGACAAATCACAAATCAGATACCAAAAATGATGTTACATATACGAAAAGCAGTACAAGTAAAAAGAAAGAGGGGAATGTAATAGCTTCAGCCAAAGAAGAGGGTAAGAAGGAAACTACAAAGAAAGAAGTAGCATCTTTTGATCCAGGCATTCCGACAGGAAACAATGATTCAAGATATCAGTATCTGTTTGGAACCAACTATAAAGCATTTACAATGAACGACGCCCCAGCAGGCTATGAATCCGCCACAAAGGCGGCAAAGCACATGAAGACAATAACAGTACCTGTGTGGAAGATGAATGCATCCGGCAAAAAATACAAGTCTACCTATTCTCTTACCATCAATGAACTGTTAGCGGATAATGTGGCGGCTATCTTTCAGGAAATCTATGAATTAGATATTAAATTTCCGATTAAAGTACTGACCGGATACCGTTACCGGAAGGTAGGAGGAGTGGGACTATCAAACTCCACCCTGATGTCCATTCATTCCTTCGGAGCCGCTATTGATATTAATTATGGGGATTATGACAATGATTATTATCTAGGGGCTGGAAATGATTTAAGAGATAAGAGTAATCCGTACTGTATTCCAGATGAGGTGATTGCAATTTTTGAAAAGTACGGATGGTATTGGGGAGGAAACTTCAGCATTTGTTCAGATACCATGCATTTTCAGTATTTAGGTCTTGAGTTCTTAACCTATCAGGACAGCAGCCCGTTTCGAACGCTAAAGACCGGAAGCACGACGATGTCGGGAAAGGATGTAAAGAATCTGCAGCAAAGACTAAAAAAATTAGGCTTTAATGTGTCAGCAGATGGTATTTATGGAAATGCAACTGCGAATGCGGTAAAGAAAGCGCAGAAACGCTATGGACTAAAAGCGACAGGAGTAGTAGACTATAAGACATGGGAAACAATTATAAACCTGACGCATGATATGTCTTATGTATTCTAGCGGCTATTTAGCAGAAATGCATTCTTGTTTCATTCGGGGCATTTAGCGGAGGGAGATTCACCAAAAGTAAGAAGAAAACAGGACCGACAGGATCCGTTTGATGAAACAGAAAGGATTCCGCCATGGAAAGAAGAGATAAGATTAATTATTACCTTGATATTGCAGAGACCGTATCGAAGAGAAGCACTTGTATTCGACGCATTTACGGAGCAGTAATCGTGAATAATGATGAGATTATAGCAACGGGATATGTAGGCGCACCAAGAGGCCGTAAGAACTGTTCGGATTTAAAATACTGTGTTAGACAGAAGTTAGATGTACCAAGAGGGGAACGATATGAGCTCTGCCGTAGCGTGCATGCAGAAGCGAATGCAATTATCAGTGCACCTCGTGAGAAGATGTTAGGAGCAACTTTATATTTAGTAGGATTTGAGATGCCAACTTTAGAGTATGTAAAGAATGGCAATTGCTGTTCTATGTGCAAACGTATGGTGATCAATGCCGGTATCGAACGTGTCATCGTACGCGATACCAAAGAGGACTACCGCATTATCCACGTCACCGACTGGATCGACCATGATGAATCCCTGGATGGTGCCCTCGGCTACTAAAGTTTTTATGAGGGTATGACTGCGCTATTTTTCCGGAATGCTTAGATCATGACGAACAAAAAGACGGCTTGGTCTTTGAATAACAGACAGTGAAGTTTCTGTCTGCTAGGCAAAGACCAAGTCGTCTTTTTGTCTGCCCATGCGTTCGAAAATTCGGAAAAGATAGCGTGGTGATTCCCGCCGCCACTTACTTTCCCGCTTTAGGTCTTCTTTTTACTAAATTCCTATGCTAGATTCCTATGCGAAAGGATTCTCTGTCTTGTAGAGCATGGATTTTGGCTGGTTGAAAGCGATGTCTTCTACAGAGAGGTATTTGAAGACTTCGAAAAGAGTCTTTCCGAAAGATCCAAATGCGACAGCGCCGTGATGAGGATAGTTCTTCTCTACAAGAACGTGACGGTAGAAACGGCCCATCTCTGGGATCGCAAATACACCAATGCCACCGAAGGAACAGGTGGATACAGGAAGAACTTCACCCTGTGCAATGTAAGCACGAAGTTTTGCATCAGCTGTGCTCTGCAGACGGAAGAATGTGATCTTTCCTGGAATGATGTCGCCTTCTAAGGTACCTCTTGTGATATTTGGTTCCTGATTTGGCTCAAGGCTTCTAGCCATGATCTTCTGGTTCTTCATTGTACGGGTTGTCAGCTTGCATGCTGGTGTGTTGCCGCAGTGGAAGCCCATGAAGGTGTCTTTTAATGTATAATCATAAGTTCCTTTGATGTTTGCTTCATACATATCAGAAGGAACGGAGTTGTTGATGTCAAGAAGAGTTACGGCATCATCGGATACACAGGTACCGATGAACTCGCTTAATGCACCATAGATATCAACTTCACAGGATACTGGAATGCCACGAGATGTTAAACGGCTGTTTACATAACATGGAACAAAACCGAACTGTGTCTGGAAGGATGGCCAGCATTTGTTTGCAAATGCAACATATTCACGGCTTCCTTTGTGGGATTCAGCCCAGTCAAGAAGTGTGATCTCATACTGTGCAAGCTTTGGAAGGATACCTGGCATTTTATTGCCTTCTCCTAATTCCTCTTCCATCTCTTTGATAACGTCAGGAATACGAGGATCGTTTGCATGCTCATTGAAAGCAGCAAAAAGGTCTAATTCAGAGTTTTCTTCAATTTCCACACCTACATTGTAAAGCTGTTTGATTGGTGCATTACATGCAAGGAAATCCTGAGGACGTGGACCAAAGGAAATGATCTTTAAGTTGTTAAGACCAAGAATTGTTCTTGCGATTGGAACGAATTCTTCCATCATATCTGCTACTTCTGCTGGAGTGCCGACAGGATATTCTGGAATGTATGCTTTGATGTTACGAAGCTTTAAGTTATAGCTTGCATTTAACATACCACAGTATGCATCTCCACGATCATTTGCAAGAGAGGAGGTTGCTTCTTCTGCGGCAGCGACAAACATAACAGGACCGTCAAAATATTTTGCAAGCAGTGTCTCAGAGGATTCTGGACCAAAGTTGCCAAGGTAGATAACAAGCGCATTGCATCCGGCTTCTTTTACTTCAGCTAATGCCTTTTTCATATGTACTTCATTCTCGATTGTAGTCTGACATTCAAAAATCGATAACCCTTTTGCTTCATAAGCGCTTACGACAGCGCGTCTTCTGCTTTCTGAAAGACTCATTGGAAAACAGTCTCTGCTTACTGCAACAATACCAAGTTTAACTGTAGGAATGTTGATCATTGTTCTACACCTGTACCTTTCCGTTTGTGTTTTCATACATACTTAGTTTAGTGACTTAACTTTATGCATATGTTGATTATATTTCCTAATCTTACCAATGTCAATATCCCTTTTGCTCTAAAAATAAAGTAGGAATTTATGTAATCTGCAAAGAAATCGGAGAAACTCATTTTTAGTTCGGATTCTTCTTAAGTAAATTAAAAATAAAAAGCGGTAATCTAGCTTAGGAGAACAGGACAAGATGAGCGACTGCCAGATCATTATCCTCCGTATAACCTTCTAAGGTCATTAGGATGGTCAGCACATAATCAGCATCTAGTTTAAGTTGAGAGGTAATCTCAGATGCAGTTTTACCATTTTCGGAAAGGATGCGCACATTTTTTACATCTTCTACAGTCTTTTTTAGTGTTTCATCCATGACCGAAGAGGACTCTGACAGGCAGGAGGTCTCTGCGGAAATCTCTTCAAAGGAACGGACAGAGGAAGCGCTTTCTTCTTCATAGAAATCGGACATATACTCCCAGTCCAGAGTGTCATTAAGGGATAGATCAGGGTGATTTTGTTTGGATGACATAATAGTTCCACCTTTCTTGTAAAAAATTGTAGTTTCAAGATCATTATAAACAGGATGAGGTGGTTATACAAGAAGATCTCTATGTGAGAAGCAATCAAACGATGCGGTGATGTATAAACAAGATAAAAAAGCAAAACTAGTGAAAGTGCACAATAAACGAATCGAATAATGTAATATTGTGATAAAGATGGTTGAATATAGGAGAAAAACGTTGAAAATAGTGGCAATTAATGTATAATTAAGTATAGTAGTACCATTAAAGCAACCGATAACTCTTAAGAAGAAGTTATCAAAACCATTGTTTTTAGATAGGAGATATACTATGGATAAAGCCGATCATCAAGAAGACATCAAGGATACAAGAGAATTTGATTTGAATAATGAAGGCAAAAAGAAAAAGGAAAGGGAAAAATTTTCTTCGGATAAGAAATCCACTTTAAGTAAGAAAACTGCTTTAAGTTATTTAAAACAGTTAAGAAAGCAGTTTAAGGGATTGAACAAAGTCGAGAGATTAGCTGGGATACGAGGAAAACTGATTATAGCATTCTTAATACCGGTTTTGTTTATTATTATATTAGGGATGACATCCTATCAGAAGGCTTCCAATGCTTTAGTAAAGAGCTATGAGGAAGCGGCTGTTACGGCAATTGATACATCCAGTACATATTTTGAGTTGGCGTTAAATACGATTGAGCTTCGTATTTCCCAGCTAAAGACACACGATGGCATTTTACAATATTATAATGGCGCATATGAAGGCAATGATGTGGAAGAGGCGATTGCATTTAAGGAACTGAAAAGCTATCTTTCTAAAACAGCCTTTACGGATAATCTGATTGCCAGTATCACTTTTTTAGGCAAGTATGGAGATCCTCTTACAACAGGAGGTTCTTTTGAAAAGTCCGGTGAACAGCTGTTTTTAGAATATCAGCAGACGGAGGAAGGAAAAAGGGATACGGATGGAAAAGGCAGCTATACCTGGAGCGGAAGACATGCGTATCTTGATGAGAATATCACTTCTACTGTGGAATATCCATATGCGTTCGCGGTATCCTGTTCTTTCTTTGACAGTCGGTTTAAGCAGTTAGGATATATCATTGCGGATCTTAACTATAAGCTTGTTTTTGAGGAACTAGAAAGCTATAAGCTTGGAGAGGATTCCATCTTTATGATGATTTCTGAAGATGGGTATCAGGTGTGCAATGTAGAAGGGGCAGAGCAGCTTGGAACTCAGGATTTTATCAAAGCGGCGCAGAATGGAACAGAGACTAGCGGATACAGTTATGAGAACGTGAATGGAGAGAAGTACCTGTTTACGTATTCCAAAATTGGACAGAGTAACATCACCATATGCGGTTTCATTCCATATAAGACATTAACACAAAAAGTAAGCAGCATTAAGTCATTCTCCATTATCTTTATGCTTGTAGCGGTAGCATGTGCGGGGCTGATTGCAACGGTATTATCTACTGGTATTGGAAAAGCCATTGTATCCATGACAAAAGGATTACAACAGGCGGCAGGCGGTGATTTGACTGTACAGATCGCATGTGATCGAAACGATGAGTTTAAGATGTTAGCGGATAGTGCGAATCATATGATCTTTAATATGAAGACGTTAATTGATAAAGCATCCGATGTAAAAGATACGGTAAATGCTTCAACGGAATCAGTGGCGGCGATCTCAGAAGATTTATTAGTAGCTACAAAAAATATCTCTTCTTCCATTGAAGAAATTAGAAGTGGTATCGTACAGCAGGCACAGGATTCTGAGCAGTGCTTAAAACAGTCCGACGAGCTATCCGAAAAGGTAAAGTTAGTATCAGATAGCACAGAAGCGATTCAGGGAATTGCACATGAATCAAAGAATGTTGTCAAAGACGGATTAATTGCCATTGATACACTTAGTAAAAAGGCAGAAGAGACGACACAGATCACACAGACAATCTTCATGGACATGGGACAGTTAGAAGAAGAATCTAAGTCTATTGGAAAGATTGTAAGTGTAATCAATGATATTGCAGAGCAGACAAACCTGTTATCCCTAAATGCAACCATCGAGGCGGCAAGAGCCGGAGAAGCAGGACGGGGATTTGCGGTTGTAGCAGATGAGATTCGTAAATTAGCGGATCAGTCCGTTAAGGCTTCAGGTGAGATTCAGACAATCATCGGAAGCATTCAGGGAAAGACCAAACATACGGTAGCAACTGCAAAGAAGGCAGAAGAAGTTGTTGCTTCTCAGACAAAATCCGTAGAAGATACCATAAAGGTATTCGATCAGATCGAGGCAGCGGTTGGAAACATGGGATTGAAGCTTCAGAACATTCAGGAAGAAGTGGATGGCATAACAGATGCTAAGAATACGACACTTTCTGCGATAGAAAGCATATCTGCGGTATCAGAGGAAACGGCCGCATCCAGTGAGGAAGTGGACAATGCAGCTTCTCGTCAGGTGGATTCGGTATATCAGCTAAATGAGGCGATTGTGAAGCTGACAGCACAGTCTAAGGAGTTAGATGAAGCGCTTAGTCAGTTCACCACAAAATAAAACGAAAAATGGTTATGCTTGACAAGATATACATAATATTGTATAATCGAGCATGCAATCGAATGAAAATAGTATACATTATTACATTTTTGTATACTTTGCATAAGCATTTTCTGAACTGGAGCCGCAAACCAAGAAAGAAAATGCAGTTTTAAGAGAAAAGAGGCGCTACTAAATGCAGCGCCTCTTTTCGTATTAAGGAATGAAAATAAGGAAAAAGGTTAGAAATACAAATAAATTAACGGATATTGTCAATATTAAATTTGATATGGTATAATAAGGAATGAAGGTATCGAATTATTAGACAAGCAAAACTTAGGAGGATTATCCATGGACATTATAGTAAAATATATTGACGAGCTTTTAGATAAAAGTACACCAGAACGCCCAATGTGGAATATTGAAAAAATCAAAGCAGGAAAGAAATCAGACTGGAATTACATAGATGGATGCATGATCAAGGCAGTACTTGAGATGTATGCAATCACAAAGAATGATAAGTACTTAAAATTTGCGGATGAATTTATTGATTTCCGTGTAAAAGAAGATGGCACAATTGATGGCTATCATGTAGAAAAATATAATATTGATGATGTGAATGCAGGAAAGACATTATTCGAATTATATGACCTGACAGGAAAAGAAAAGTATCGAAAAGCAATCGATTTAGTATATTCTCAGGTATTAAATCAGCCAAGAACAAAAGAAGGGAACTTCTGGCATAAATTAATCTATCCAAACCAGGTATGGCTTGACGGACTTTACATGGGACAGCCATTTTATATGGAATATGAAACCCGTTTCAATAATAAGAAGAATTATAAGGACATCTTTAATCAGTTCTTCAACGTGCATGAACTGTTAAGAGATAAAGAAACTGGTTTATATTATCATGCGTATGATTCTTCTCGTGAGATGTTCTGGTGCGATAAGGAGACAGGGCTTTCTAAGAATTTCTGGCTTCGTGCGCTTGGCTGGTATTCCATGGCGCTTCTTGATACATTAGATAAATGCGATCCAGAAGGTTATGAAGAAGATTATGAAAAATTAAAGGGAATCTTTAAGGAATTAATGGATTCCATGTTAAAGTTCCAGGATGAATCCGGTATGTGGTATCAGGTTGTGAACATGGGCGGAAGAGAAAAGAACTATTTAGAGACAAGCGGAAGCGCTATTATGGCATATGCATTATTAAGAGGTGTTCGTCTTGGATTCCTTCCAGAAGAGTATGCAAAGAACGGCAAGATGGCATTTGACGGAATCTGCAAGAAGTACCTTCACGAGAAAGATGGCAGCTTAAGCCTTGGCGGAATCTGCTTAGTTGCAGGTCTTGGTGGAAAAGATATGCGTGACGGCACCTATGAATATTATATGTCAGAGCCGATTGTAGAAGATGATGCAAAGGGCGTTGGTCCATTCTTATTAGCATATACCGAATTATTACGTCTTCAGAAATAATCGCTTTAAAGACCCCGGCGCACTGTTTGGATTGCAGTGCGCCGGAAACCGGATATTTTCAAAGTTTTATTGTATATGCTTCATAAAAAGTTAGAAAAGTTTAAAAATTATGTGAACTTTATAGGCAAAGCCTTTCTTTTTTTGGGCAAGTATGTTATAAAGAAGTAGTCAGTTTGTGCCCCTGGCACAGGGAAATGACATAGTAGAAAGCGTATTACTATGGGCAGGGATTGTCTGTAGAGATATGATAGATGTAAAAAGAGAACGGAAGTAATACCAAATAGGAAAAGATGAGAGAGGGATTTAGGATGAAGAAGAAAACATTTTTATTATCTTTATGTTTATGCCTTATGCTGGCATTTACAGGATGTAGCAAAAACGACTCTACTGCAGACGATAACAGCACAACAGAGAATACAACAGTAGCGTCTAACGGAGAAGTTACACTTGGCGAATACAAAGGGATCGAAGTTGTAATGGAATCTACGGATGTAACAGATGCGGAAATTCAGGTAAGATTAGATAACTTCGTAGCAAGCAATGCAACAGTAGAGGAAATCACAGACAGAACTGACGTACAGGATGGCGATGTAGCGAATATCGACTACGTTGGAAAAATCGACGGAGAAGCATTTGATGGCGGAAGCGCAGAAGGAACAGATTTAACAATCGGTTCTGGCACATTCATCGATGGATTCGAAGAACAGTTAGTTGGTGCGACAGTTGGTGAAACAATTGATATCAACGTAACATTCCCAGAAAATTATACAAGTAAAGATTTAGCTGGAAAAGAAGCGACTTTCACAGTTACAATCAACTCTATCGGAAAATCTGTAACACCAGAATTAACAGATGAATTAGTAGCAGCAAACACAGATTATGCAACAGTTGATGAATATAAAGAATATATTGCAACAAGCTTAAAGGCTTCTAAGGAATCTGCAGCACAGTCTCAGAAAGAATTAGACGTTATTGATGCAATCATTGAAAATGCAACTTTCACAAACATTTCTCAGGAAGAGTATGATGCAACAGAACAGAAGATGAGAGATTACTATGAATCTATGGCATCTGCTTATGGTCTTGATTTAGAAACTTTCATCTACTACTACTTTGGTATGACATCCGATCAGTACGAATCTGAAATCGTTGCTGCAGCAGAACAGGCTGTAAAACAGCAGTATGTATTAGAAAAGATCGTTGAATTAGAAAACCTTACATTAACAGACGAAGAATACCAGACAGGTGCAGAAACATTAGCATCTAACTACAATTATGAATCTGTAGAAGCGTTCGAAGAAGCAAATACAAAAGAAGTAATTGAAAATAGTCTTTTAATTGACAAGGCAGTTGAATTCGTTGTAGGAAATGCTGTAGAAGTACAGGCAGAATAAGAATGATAAAAAGCGCTGAGGTCTTATTTGGAAGAGATTCCAAGTAAGATTTCAGCGTTTTTTATATCCGTAGATTGAAAAAAGAGATAAGCGTTTAATACTATTATCTAGAAATTATCGGATTTTCATCCAGGGCTCTTAAATACCGTTCGTTGACCGTATCCCAGTTGATAAGCTTAAACCAGTTTTGCAGGTAGCTTTTTCGTAGATTCTGATACATCAGGTAGTAGGCATGCTCCCATACATCTACGGTAAGAAGCGGAGTCATGCAGTGAGGAAGTGGTGTACACTGATTTGGAGTGGAGATGATAGCGACCTCTTTGTTTGGGGTTAGAACAAGCCAGGCATATCCAGAGCCGAACTGTTTTAATCCGGCATCAATAAAGGCATCTTTAAAGGCATAATAGGAAGTATAGGCGCTTAAGATGGCAGTAAAGATACTGTTTTTTAACGGTCTGCCAGGATAGGCAAATGTTGTCTCGATAGGGTCTGTGCTTGAGTCTTTTAAGGCTGGACCGATTGGAGCCATGGAGGAAAAATAGAAGTAATGATTATAAACACCACCTCCATTATTGATGATATCCGTCTGGATCGGGGACGGCAGCAGATAATGTTTCTTTAATAAGTCATAAAGTGTCCAGTTTTGATATTCCGGATAAGGGGCGAGCGCCTTATTCAGATTGTCTACATATGTCTTTAAATGCTTATCGTGATGAAAACACAGAGTCCTTGCATCAATGGCAGGTTCTAAGGCATCATAGGAATATGGGAGAGGCAGGAAAGGAAACGGATAAGTAAGCGTAAAAAAGTCCATCATGATACAACCATCCAAAAAATCATTCATCTTAATGTATGATAGCATTCATAAGAATGTGACAGAATTGATTTTGTATGGAATCATACATACTATGAACTGAGACCGCATACAATGTAAAAAACAAGTAATTCAGGGTGGAACTGCCATGAAAGGCTCCAATTTGTTTAAGCATAAACAAATAGAGGAACGTGCTGCGGAGATTGCCGTATACATAATTGAGAATAATGCGACTGTGCGGCAAACGGCAAAACAGTTCGGGATTTCAAAGTCTACCGTACATAAAGACGTAACTGAACGTTTATTACAAATCAATCCTTCGTTAGCAGAAAAAGCACGCGTTGTTTTAGATTTGAATAAATCGGAAAGACATATCCGTGGTGGATTGGCTACGAAAGAGAAATACCTGCAAAAAGGAAAGAGTATGCAGTTATATTAATAGAACAATGGATATGTGCTGTAAATAGATTTCTACTTGCAGCACATATCTTTTTTTGATTTTTGATTTCATGCAAATTATACCAGAAATAACCAAAACAATTGATAAAAAAGTTAAAAAGTATAATATAGGGAAAAAATCCGATTTATTGCAATATAAAGTGAAAAATATGAAAAAAATA
>CALZIE010000004.1 GCA_945787565.1 uncultured Lachnospiraceae bacterium | reverse complement strand
AGCTTCAAGCCAAGCTGGAACTAATCTGCCTTCTGTTACTTCTAAGATATCTTTGTATCTCTGAGCGGATTTATGTTTTTCCTTGATTTCGATAACGTCACCAGCTTTAACTACGTAAGATGGGATGTTAACGCATTTGCCGTTTACTAAAACGTGCTTGTGATCTACGATCTGTCTAGCTTCTGTTCTAGTTCTACCATATCCTAAACGGAACATAACGTTGTCAAGTCTTAATTCTAAAAGAATCATTAAGTTTTCACCGGTTGTACCGTATTTTAACTTTTTAGCCTTTTCAAAGTTATTTCTGAAAGGTTTTTCTAATACACCATAGATGAATTTAGCTTTCTGCTTTTCTCTTAACTGTAAGCCGTATTCACTTACTTTTTTACCTGCTCTGGAAAAGTTTCTGTTAGATTTCTTGTCAATACCTAAGAATGTTGGGTCTAAGTCAAGACTTCTACATCTCTTTAATACAGGACTCATATCTCTTGCCATCTCAATTTACCTCCTATATTATACTCTTCTGCGTTTTGGTGGTCTACAACCGTTGTGTGGAACTGGAGTTACGTCTTTAATGCTTGTTACTTCGATACCACAAGCCTGAAGAGCACGGATTGCTGCTTCTCTACCTGAACCAGGACCCTTTACCATAACTTCAACTGATTTTAAACCATGAACTAAAGCTGCCTTTGCTGCAGTTTCAGCTGCCATCTGTGCTGCGAAAGGAGTAGATTTCTTAGAACCTCTAAATCCTAAACCACCAGCACTTGCCCATGAAAGAGCGTTACCTTCTGCATCTGTTAAGGTAACAATTGTATTATTAAAAGATGACTGAATGTGTGCCTGTCCACGATCGACATTTTTTCTAACACGTTTCTTTGTCACTTTTTTAGCTGCTATCTTCTTAGCCATTACAAACCCTCCTATTGGATTTTTAACTCTTGAGTATTTCCCATGGAAGCACTCATTCCGATATTTTTATTATTTCTTCTTGTTAGCAACAGTACGCTTAGGACCTTTTCTAGTTCTTGCGTTAGTCTTTGTTTTCTGACCACGAACTGGAAGACCTTTTCTATGACGAATACCTCTGTAGCATCCGATTTCCTGTAATCTCTTGATGTTCATAGCGATTTCTCTTCTTAAATCACCTTCAACAAGCATTGTTTCGTCGATAACGTCACGAATTTTACCTACTTCTTCGTCTGTTAAATCTCTACAACGTGTGTCTGGGTTAACGCCTGCTTTAGCAAGGATACGACCAGCACTTACTCTACCGATACCATATACATAAGTAAGACCGATTTCAACACGTTTTTCTCTTGGTAAGTCTACACCACTGATACGAGCCATGTGACTATGCACCTCCATTAATGAATTCTGTCAGGGCGTCCTGTAACATGCCATACGGCAAGTGAAATGAGCACAGAACCCTCTCCCTAACCCGTTGTTTAATTGATACGATTTCATAACACCCTAAATGGGTATTACTATGAATTTACCGTGAATGACAACCCTTCCCGGTGTGTCCTACGTAATAGGACAGCTAAAAGCGCTGCCTTCACGTCAGCCGCTTTAAATTGTGACAGCAATTCTCTTGATTGCTGAAAGAATGTACCGATAATGACGATCATTCTAAAATCACATCATGTGACCCACAATATCACAATATTGCTCCATAGACACTGTGACAGGACTAAAAATGTCACAGTCGTTCCGTGTGAGCAGTTGTAACACAGAAAGCAAGAACTATTTCTATATAAGTGCTCTTATTGCACCTTTATGGAAACAATTGAAAACGACCTTTTCAATTGATATTAGCCTTGTCTTTGTTTGTGTTTAGGGTTTTCGCAGATTACTCTGATTGCACCCTTTCTCTTAATAATTTTACACTTTTCGCAAATTGGTTTAACTGAAGATCTAACCTTCATTACAATTCACTCCTTTCAAAAAAAGTCCGTTTATCATTATAGCACTTTTCATTCAGAATGGCAAGCAGAATCTTTCTAATTTTCAACAAATAAAAATAATTTTTTCATTTTTCATGCCGTTTCTTAGTTTTTCATTCACTAGCGGTTCCTTTTTTAAAAAGTACAGTAGCTTATGGACTTACATGGCTGCCTCGCAGTCCAACGCCATTTACTGACGAAATTCTGATTTTTATTCTGTATTAGTATGCATAAAAATTCATATTCTCATCATATAAGGACAAACTTTTTTGACATGTTCCGCCTAAAATCACGAAACACAGGTTACAATTTTGGGGAAAATAAAAGAAGGGGTCTTCTCTTATTTATCACGCCAGATAATTCTACCTTTTGTAAGGTCATATGGAGATAATTCCAAAGTAACTTTATCACCTGGTACAATTTTAATGAAGTTCATACGAAGTTTGCCGCTGATATGGGCTAATACTTTGTGTCCATTTTCTAATTCCACCTGGAACATAGCGTTTGGTAATTTCTCAATCACTGTTCCTTCAATTTCTACAACGTCTGCTTTTGACATTCTAATACCTCCATCAATCTTTGATTGCTAATCTAGCCTTAACGATAATACTTCAGGTTCACCTGTCGTAATTACGATTGTATTCTCATAATGGGCAGATAAACTGTGGTCTGAGGTTACTACCGTCCACTCATCTTCTAACCACTTTACTTCAGGCTTCTTAGCATTGACCATTGGCTCTATTGCTAATGTCATGCCCGCCTGAAGCTTACATCCTCTTCTCTTCTGACGGAAATTCGGAATCTGCGGATCCTCATGAAGTTCGGTTCCAATGCCATGACCAACTAAATCCCTTACACAGGAATATCCATGTGCGACTACATAATCTTCAATTGCTGCAGAGATGTCATGTAAATGATAACCTTCTTTTGCAAATTTAATACCTTCAAAGAAACTTTGCTTTGTTACTTCAATCAGTCGTTTCGCATCTTCACTGATTTCGCCAACTGCTAGTGTTCTCGCTGCATCGGAATGATACCCTTTATAAATAACGCCTGCATCTAAGCTTACAATATCACCGCTATTTAAAATCCTCTTTTTATTCGGGATACCATGGACAACTTCTTCATTAACGGAGACACAGATCGACGCAGGATATCCATTATAGTGTAAGAAGGAAGGAATACACCCGTAAGAGCGGATTAACTCTTCCCCATACTTATCGATATCCTTTGTGGAAATACCCGGTTTCACGATCTCAGCGAGGCGCTCATGCACTTCAGCTAAAATACGGCCGGCTTCCCTCATTAATTCAATTTCCCTTGCAGATTTAATTGTTATTGACATCGTGTGTTCTCCTCAATTCTTCGCGAAAGGCTAACCATAATCTATTATTAACCAAGAATGCCTACAATATCGTTAAAAACTTCTGCAACATCTTTTGTACCATCTACATCTTTTAAGATGCCCTGACCTTTGTAGTACTCGATTAACGGACTTGTCTGGTCATGGTATACATTAAGACGTTTTGCAACTGTTTCTGGCTTGTCATCGTCTCTTAATACGAGTCCACCGCCACAGGAGTCACATACGCCTTCCTGTTTTGTAGGATTAAAAACAATGTGGTATGTGCCACCACATGCAAGACACGCTCTTCTGCCGGACATACGTGTCACGATGTTTTCATCTGGTACTTCTACATTAATTGCAAAATCAAGCTTTTCGCCTGCTTCGGTTAATGCTTTTGTTAATGCTTCTGCCTGCGGAATGGTTCTTGGGAAACCATCAAGTACATAGCCGTCCTTACAGTCATCCTGTTTGAAACGATCCATGATTAGATCAAGTGTTAATTCATCTGGAACTAAAAGTCCCTGATCCATATATTCTTTTGCTTTCTTACCAAGTTCTGTATTGTTCTTGATATTCGCACGGAAAATATCACCTGTAGAAATGTGTGGTACACCATACTTTTCTGCAATCTTCTTTGCCTGTGTTCCCTTTCCTGCGCCAGGAGCTCCTAACATAACGATTTTCATAATATGCCTCCAATGTTTATATGTTTACGATGATTACGACCAGTCATTAAGGCTGTGCTAAAAAAGGTGGAGCAAAAGTCTTGCTCCACCCTAATCTTTGTGTACTGTATGGGTGGCTAGTAAGCCACTCTGAATATGTTCGCATAATTGAAATGTAACTTATTCAACCACAGCTACATTAGTCATTCAAAAATCCTTTGTAATGACGTACTAACATCTGTGATTCGATCTGCTTCATTGTTTCAAGGATAACACCTACGATAATGATAACGGATGTACCACTTAAAGATACGTTTGCATTAAACATACCGGAGAAGAAAATTGGGATAACCGCGACAATGGTAAGACCAATCGCACCAATGAAAATAATGTAATTTAATACCTTATTTAAATATTCTGTGGTTGGTTTGCCTGGGCGGATACCTGGGATGAAACCACCCTGTTTCTTCATATTATTTGCAATTTCCATCGGATTAAATGTAATCGATGTATAGAAATATGCAAAGAATAAGATTAATGCAATATAGATTACTACACCAAGTGTATACTTGAATGCACCATCTCTCCAGTTAAACCATGATCCGGAACTTAGCAGGTATAATACCTTAGGCCAGAAATATGCTCTCGCTGGGGAAACACCAAAGAAAGACGCGATAATAATCGGGAACTGCATAATAGACATCGCGAAAATAACCGGGATAACACCTGCGGTATTAACCTTTAAAGGAATGAAGGATGACTGTCCGCCAACCATCTTTCTTCCCTGGATTTTCTTAGCATACTGTACAGGAATCTTTCTTTGTGCATCCTGTAAAAGGATAACTAAAACTACTGTAAGTACAACAACAGCTAAAATAACAACTGCACTGATAACACCATTGACAACGGTACTAGCACCTGTTACAAACTGCTGCACTAAACTAGTTAACTGACTAGGAAGGCCAGAAATAATATTAATTAATAAGATAATTGAAATACCATTACCAACACCCTTTTCAGTAATTCTTTCACCAAGCCACATTAAGAATGCGGACCCTGCTGTGAAGGAAGCTGTGATTACAACTACATTCATAAAAGTTAAACCGCCGGTTAACACACCGCTTCTTCCGAAACCAATTGTCATGGCTACGGATTCCACAATTGCTAAACCAATTGTCAGATATCTTGAGATCTCTGCAATTTTCTTTCTTCCGTCTTCTCCGTCTTTCTGAAGTTCCTCCAGTTTCGGGATTGCAATTGTTAACAACTGCATGATGATGGAAGAGGTGATGTATGGTGAAATATTTAATGCAAATATAGACATCTGCGTGAAAGAGCCACCTGTTAAGGTGTCTAGGAAACCTAGACTACCCCCGAACTGAGTGGCCATCCAGCTTGCAAAGTAGTCCTGGTCAACTCCCGGTACAGGGAGTTGAGAACCAAGTCTAACAATTAAAAGTGCTATAAACGTAAATAACAGTCTGTTTCTAATATCTTTAATCTTAAAGGCATTTCTGACCGTTTTAAACATTATTAGATCACCTCAGCATTTCCACCAAGAGCCTTAATCTTTTCGATAGCGCTTTCGCTGAAAGCATTTACCTTAACATTAAGTTTCTTAGTAAGTTCTCCGTTTCCAAGAATCTTTACGCCGTCCTTAGGATTTTTGATGATACCGATTTCCATTAAGGATTCGATTGTAACGTCAGCACCATCTTCAAATCTGTTTAACATGCTAATGTTAACTGCAATGATTTCCTTTGTATTTCTGTTAGTGAAACCTCTCTTAGGAAGTCTACGGTATAAAGGCATCTGACCACCTTCGAAACCGATTCTAGTAGCTCCGGAACGAGCTTTCTGGCCTTTGTGACCTTTACCAGCTGTTTTGCCGTTACCTGAACCGTGTCCACGACCTCTTCTGAAGTTTGCGCTCTGTTTAGAACCATCTGCTGGTCTTAATTCAGTTAAATTCATGTGTGCACCTCCTTCTATCTATTAGATTTCTTCTACCTTAACTAAATGCTTAACCTGGTGAAGCATACCTCTTGTTGCTGCGTTATCTGGTAACTCAACAGTAGTATGAAGCTTCTTTAAGCCTAAAGCTGCAACTGTAGCTTTGTGCTTTGGAATTGCACCGATGGTAGACTTTGTTAAAGTGATTTTTAATTTACTTGCCATCTTTAAACACCTCCGTCTATTCTTAGCCTCTTAACTCTTCAACAGAAATACCGCGAAGTGCCGCTACTTCTTCAGGAGTTTTTAACTGGCGTAATCCTTCAATTGTAGCAAGAACTACGTTCTGCTTGTTGTTAGATCCAAGTGATTTTGTACGGATATTCTTGAAGCCTGCTAACTCAAGTACGTTACGAGCAGGACCACCAGCGATGATACCAGTACCTTCTGGACTTCTCTTTAAAAGTACGGAAGCGCTGCCGAATTTACCTACGAAATCATGAGGTACACTACCATTTTCATCAAGTGGTAATGTGATTAATTTTTTAATTGCGTCTTCTTTACCTTTACGGATAGCTTCTGGAATTTCAGCTGCTTTACCAAGGCCGCAACCTACGTGTCCGTTCTTGTCACCAACAACGACTAAAGCTGTAAATCTGAATGTACGACCACCCTTAACAACCTTAGTAACACGTTTAATATCTACTACTTTGTCTACTAATTCTAACTGAGTAGCATCAACGATTGTACGTTTCATGTGTTTTCCTCCCCTACTAGAATTCCAGACCAGCTTCTCTTGCTGCATCCGCTAATGCTTTGATTTTACCATGATAAATAAAGCCGCCTCTATCGAAAACAACTTTAGTGATACCTTTTTCTAATGCCTTCTTAGCGATTACAGTTCCTAAGAATGTTGCAGCTGCAACGTCATTAGTCTTTTCGATTTCTGCCTTTACACCTTTTTCAAGTGTAGATGCAGCAACGAGAGTATTACCTACAGTATCATCAATGATCTGAGCATACATATGATTGTTACTTCTAAACACAGCTAAACGTGGTCTTTCTGCAGTACCGGAGAAACGATTACGTAATCTATTGTGTTTATTAACACGTTTTTTAGTTTTTGAATCTTTACTAACCATTTATTTACACTCCTCCTTCTACTTCTTACCAGTTTTACCAACTTTACGTCTGATAACTTCGTCAGCATATTTGATACCTTTACCTTTGTAAGGTTCTGGTCTCTTCTTATCTCTGATTTCAGCCGCATACTGGCCAACTTTTTCTTTGTCGATACCTTTTACAGTGATCTTGTTCTGTCCTTCAAGAACAGTTTCGATACCTTCAGGATCTGTCATTACTACTGGATGAGAGTATCCAAGTGTGAATGTGATATCCTTTCCAGTTTTAGTCGCTCTATAACCAACACCGTTGATTTCAAGAACTTTTTCATAACCAACTGTAACACCAGTGATCATGTTTGCGATTAAAGTTCTTGTAAGACCGTGTAAAGATTTCATTTTCTTTAAATCATTTGGTCTGGAAACAACAACTGTTTCGCCTTCTAATTTGATTTCCATCTCTGCAGGTAACACTCTTTCAAGAGTACCCTTAGGACCTTTTACAGTCACTTTATTATTTTCTGCAATTTCAACAGTAACGCCTGCTGGAACCGCGATTGGCATTCTACCTATACGTGACATGCCCGTACCTCCTACTTTAAGTTTGACAGCTTAAATGCTGTCCCCGTAGAATAGAGTATCTATTGCAAGATGGTGCCTAGCACCATCCTTCCTAGACTTCTACTCCGTGCATCAGATATTGTAATAATAACATTTCTGGCGCAAATTGTAAAATACTTTAATTTTACAATATTACCAAACGAATGCTAATACTTCGCCACCAACTTTAAGTGCTCTTGCTTCTTTATCAGTAATAACACCTTTGTTAGTAGAGATGATTGCAGTACCTAAACCACCAAGTACTCTTGGTAATTCTTCTGTGTTTGCATAAACACGAAGACCTGGCTTGGAGATTCTCTTAAGACCTGTAATAACTTTCACGTTCTTGTCTTTACCGTACTTTAATGTGATGTGGATAGTTTTGAAACTTCCAACTTCTTCTACTGTGTAGCTTTTAATATAACCTTCTTTTAAAAGAATTTCAGCAATAGCAACTTTCATTTTAGAAGCAGGTACATCTACTGTATCATGTTTAGCAGTATTCGCATTACGAATTCTTGTAAGCATATCTGCAATTGGATCGCTCATTGTCATATTGATTTGCCTCCTTTCTTAAATTACCAGCTTGCTTTCTTAACACCTGGTATCTGTCCCTTGTATGCTAACTCACGGAAGCAAATTCTGCAGATTCCGTATTTTCTTAAGTAAGCATGTGGACGGCCACAGATTCTACAACGATTGTATTCTCTAGTAGAGAATTTCTGTGTGCGCTGTTGCTTAATTTTCATTGACGTTTTAGCCATGGAATTCCCTCCTCAACTATTTGCTAAATGGCATGCCGAATAATGTTAATAATTCACGTGCTTCTTCATCAGTACGAGCTGTTGTTACGAAAATAACATCCATACCTCTTACTTTGTCTACCTTATCGTATTCGATTTCAGGGAAGATTAACTGTTCTTTAATACCTAAAGCGTAGTTACCTCTACCGTCGAATGCGTTAGGATTAACACCTCTAAAGTCACGTACACGAGGAAGTGCTAAGTTGATAAGACGATCAGCGAATTCATACATCTTTTCGCCTCTTAAAGTTACTTTACATCCGATAGCAACGCCTTCTCTTAATTTGAAGTTAGCGATGGACTTCTTAGCTCTAGTAACAACTGGTTTCTGACCTGCGATGATTTCCATATCTCTAACTGCTGAATCAAGTGCTTTTGCATTATCTTTAGCTTCGCCAACACCCATGTTGATAACGATCTTATCAAGTTTTGGGATCTGCATTTCGTTTTTATAATTGAACTTCTTCTGCATTGCTGCTTTGATTTCGTTCATATACTGTTCTTTTAATCGAGTCAACGTAAATGACCTCCTTCCTTAAATTAGTCGATGATATCGCCAGTTGCCTTAGCAACACGAACTTTTTTACCATCTTTTGTTGTAAAGCCGATTCTTGTAGCCTTACCGTTGTGAACGTACATTACGTTAGATGCATCGATAGGTGCTTCCTGATGGATGATTCCACCCTTTGGATTAGCCTGAGATGCCTTGGTGTGCTTAGTGATTGTGTTAACACCTTCAACTAATACTCTACCAGCTGTAACGGCAAGAACTTTTCCTTCTTTACCTTTATCTTTACCAGCGATAACCTTAACGGTATCACCCTTTTTAATCTTTGTAGTTGCCACGCGCGACACCTCCCTTATAATACTTCTGGAGCTAAGGAAACAATTTTCATAAACTGTTTTTCTCTTAGTTCTCTAGCTACAGGTCCAAAGATACGAGTTCCTTTTGGATTCTTGTCTTCTTTGATGATTACAGCTGCGTTTTCATCAAATCTGATATAAGAACCGTCCTTACGACGAGCTCCTTTTACAGTACGAACAACAACAGCTTTAACAACATCACCCTTCTTTACAACTCCGCCTGGTGTTGCATCTTTAACAGAAGCAACGATGATGTCACCTATATTTGCATATCTTCTGGTTGAACCGCCAAGAACTCTGATACAAAGTAATTCTTTTGCACCGGTATTGTCGGCAACCTTAAGTCTGGTTTCTGTTTGTATCATGACCGATACTCCTTTCTTACATCTGGATAACAAAATTATTATGAACTAATAACTCTGTAAGCGAATGATCGAGAAAGCAATAAATTCTGCAATCGTTACATTATTTCGCTTTTTCTACGATTTCAACAAGTCTCCATCTCTTATCTTTAGATAATGGTCTTGTTTCCATAACTTTTACTCTATCACCGATTTTACATTCGTTGTTTTCGTCATGAGCCTTTAACTTATAAGTTCTCTTAACGATCTTGTTGTAAAGTGGGTGCTTAACGTTGTCTACTACAGCAACAACGATAGTCTTATCCATTTTATCACTTACTACTTTACCAGTACGTGTTTTTCTAAGATTTCTTTCCACAGCAATACTCCTTTCTAAACCTATGGGTTTACCTGACGTGAGAAACCCGTCTTAGGCGCTCACTATGCTCTATAATGATTAGTTAGAAGCTTTTGCTTTTTCAGAGATAACTGTCTGAATTCTTGCAATGTTCTTTCTAACTTCTTTAATTCTGCTAGTATTATCTAACTGATTAGTTGCGTTCTGGAATCTTAAGTTGAAAAGTTCCTTCTTAGCAGCTACTAATGCTTCGTTAAGTTCTGCAACTGTTTTTGCTTTTAAATCTTCTACATATTTATTAGTTTTCACTGCCCGCACCTCCTTCTAAGTCTGCGCGAGAAACGATCTTGCACTTAACTGGTAACTTGTGTGTTGCAAGACGTAACGCTTCACGAGCGATTTCTTCAGAAACGCCAGCGATTTCGAACATTACGCGGCCTGGCTTAACCACAGCTACCCAATATTCTAAAGAACCTTTACCGGAACCCATTCGAGTTTCAGCTGGTTTTGCTGTTACTGGCTTATCAGGGAAGATCTTGATCCAAACCTTACCACCACGTTTGATGTAACGTGTCATGGCGATACGAGCTGCTTCGATCTGGTTGGATTTGATCCATGCTGGTTCCATTGCTACGATACCATATTCACCGTAAGAGATTTTATTACCTCTCATAGCTTTACCTGTCATAGTGCCGCGGAATTGCTTACGACGCTTAACTCTTTTTGGCATTAACATTATTTATCGCTCCCTTCCTTTTTAGTGCTTTTTGTTGGAAGTACTTCACCGTGGTAAACCCAAACTTTAACGCCTAATTTACCATAAGTTGTGTCAGCTTCTGCAAAACCGTAATCGATATCTGCACGAAGTGTCTGTAGTGGAATAGTTCCTTCGCTGTAGAATTCTGTACGGGCCATATCTGCACCACCAAGACGTCCGGAAACTGCAGTTTTGATACCCTTAGCACCAGTCTTCATTGTTCTAGCCATAGTAGATTTCATTGCTCTTCTGAAAGAAATACGGTTTTCTAACTGAGCTGCAATGTTTTCTGCTACTAACTGAGCGTTGCTGTCTGGTCTCTTGATTTCCTTGATTTCAAGGTTAAGCTTCTTATCAGTGAATTTCTGAATTTCAGCTTTTAATTTTTCGATTTCAGCACCAGCTTTACCGATTACAACACCAGGTTTTGCTGTGTGGATGATAACTTTTAATTTATCAGATGCACGTTCTGTTTCGATCTTAGCAACACCTGCATTGTATAACTTCTTCTTCAGGTACTTTCTGATTTTGTAATCTTCTACAAGATTATCAGCGAAATCAGCTTCCGCATACCATCTAGAGTCCCAGTCTTTGATAACGCCGACTCTTAAGCCATGAGGATTAACTTTTTGTCCCATGATTGCCCTCCTTATCTTTCATTAAGCACGATTGTGATGTGGCTAGTTCTCTTTAAGATTCTATACGCTCTACCCTGTGCTCTAGGTCTGATTCTCTTCATTGTAGGTGCATTACCTGCGTAACATTCCTGAATGTAAAGTTTTGATACATCCATTCCGTTATTGTTTTCAGCATTTGCGATCGCTGATTTTAATAATTTTTCAATTAAAGTTGAAGCATATCTTGGATTGTAAGCTAAAATACCAAGTGCTGTCTGTACATCCTTGCCTCTGATAGCATCAAGAACGAAACATGCTTTCTGAACAGAAACTCTTGCGTAAGATAACTTTGCGCTTGGTCTCGTATCCTTATTTGCATTTCTTTCTCTCTTTATCTGGGATCTATGTCCTTTTGCCATGGATGAAACCTCCTTTCGAATTGTAACGGGTCACCCCGTTTTTGTATCTATCTTGTTAAATCTCATTTAAAAGATAACATGTCTTTTTAATTAAATAACCGTTGAAACTCAAAATTTAAATAACCGTTGAAACTCTACTCTCTAAGATGAAATTTTGTTTTCAAAAATTACTAACTAAATGAACAGGATATGTTATCTAGAAAGTAATTTTCTAAACAAAAATTACTTTCTTGATTTCTTTTCGTCTTTACCGTGTCCACGGAAAGTTCTTGTAGCTACGAACTCACCAAGTTTGTGACCTACCATGTCTTCTGTAATATATACAGGTACATGTCTTCTTCCGTCATGAACAGCGATTGTATGGGATACCATCTGAGGGAAGATAGTAGAACGACGAGACCAAGTCTTGATAACTGATTTGTCGCCTGCCTTTTCCATAGCATCTACTTTCTTAAGTAAATGTTCGTCAGCAAATGGTCCTTTTTTTAATGAACGTGCCATATAGGTGTAACCTCCTTATATTATTCGCCGAACAGCTTACGCTGCCGTACAGATAATGTTTAAATCAATTCGCGATTGCTTACTATTTAGTAAGAGCTTTACCGTCTCTTCTTCTGATGATAAGCTTGTTGGACTGTTTAGACTTCTTACGAGTCTTAAGACCAAGAGCTGGTTTACCCCAAGGAGTAACAGGGCCTGGACGACCGATACCAGTCTTACCTTCACCACCACCGTGTGGATGGTCATTAGGGTTCATTACAGAACCACGAACTGTTGGGCGGATACCCATGTGACGCTTACGTCCTGCTTTACCGATTGTGATTAATTCGTGATGGATGTTACCAACCTGACCGATTGTTGCACGGCAGATGATTGGAACCATTCTCATTTCGCCAGATGGTAAACGAAGTGTAGCATATTTGCCTTCCTTAGCCATTAACTGAGCGGAGTTACCAGCGGAACGAACTAACTGTCCACCCTTACCTGGATATAACTCGATGTTGTGGATCTGAGAACCAACTGGAATGTTCTGAAGTGGTAAGCAGTTACCTACTTTAACTTCTGCAGTAGCACCATTCATAAGAGTTGTGCCAACCTGTAAACCGTTTGGAGCTAAGATGTATGCTTTTTCACCATCTGCGTAGCAGATTAATGCGATATTAGCACTTCTATTTGGATCGTATTCGATTGTCTTAACAACAGCTGGAATACCATCTTTCTTTCTCTTAAAGTCGATGATTCTGTATTTTCTTCTAGAACCACCACCCTGATGTCTTACAGTGATCTTTCCCTGATTATTACGACCGGCATTTTTCTTGAGAGATACTAATAAAGATTTCTCAGGAGTTGTACATGTGATTTCAGCGAAATCAGAACCAGTCATATGTCTTCTGGAAGGTGTATATGGATTATATTTTTTAATTCCCATAGTACTGTCTCCTTTCGTTATATACGCAATACATTTTTGTCAGAACAACGAACGCTCTGACTTTTTTCTGCGTTTCGTTCTATTCTCTAAATCTTATAGACCGGAGAAGATTTCAATTTCAGCGCTTTCAGCTGTTAACTGAACGATCGCTTTCTTTGTCTTAGCAGTTTTACCAGTAGTAGCACCGCGTCTCTTGCTCTTTCCGTCTAAGTTCATTGTGTTTACAGTTGCAACCTTAGTGCCAGCAAACATCTTTTCTACTGCTTCTTTAACCTGAGCCTTAGTAGCTTCTGGATGTACAGAGAAAGTATATTTCTTCTCTGCCATAGCGTTCATAGATTTTTCAGTAACAACTGGCTTAAGGATAACATCATAATATTTTAAATTTGCCATTATGCGTATACCTCCTCGATCTGAGCTACAGCATCCTTAGTAATAACAAGTGTATCATACTTAACGATATCATATACGTTAATTGTGTTAGATAAAGCTGTTCTTACTGTAGGAATGTTTCTTGCAGAAAGGATTACGTTGTTATCCTTCTGATCAAGAACAACTAATGCTCTCTTTACGTTTAAGTTACCAAGAACTGAAACCATCTTCTTTGTCTTAACTTCTTCAAAATTGAATCCGTCAACAACTTTGATTTTATCAGCTACTACTCTAGATGTAAGAGCAGATTTGATTGCAAGAGCTTTTTCTTTCTTGTTCATCTTGAAAGAGTAATCTCTTGGCTTTGGAGCGAATACAACGCCGCCGCCTTTCCACTGTGGAGATCTTGTAGAACCCTGTCTAGCGTGACCAGTTCCTTTCTGTCTCCAAGGCTTTCTACCACCACCGCTAACTTCTGAACGAGTTTTAGCGCTCTGTGTGCCCTGACGTTTGTTTGCAAGCTGGCTTACAACTGCCATATGCATTAAATGTTCATTTACTTCTACTCCAAAGACTGCGTCGTTAAGTTCGATAGAACCAACTTCTTTGCCTTCTATATTATAAACTTTTACATTTGCC
This sequence comes from uncultured Lachnospiraceae bacterium, assembly GCA_945787565.1. Classification (GTDB taxonomy): domain Bacteria; phylum Bacillota; class Clostridia; order Lachnospirales; family Lachnospiraceae; genus Lachnoclostridium. The sequence goes on along the minus strand of CALZIE010000004.1, from coordinate 33,426 downwards.
ATTATAGTGTTCCTCCTTTCTTAAAGCTTCTTAGTTTGCGCTCTTTACAGATTCTTTTAACATAATTGTAGCTTTCTTAGGTCCTGGTACAGCACCTTTAACTAAAATTAAGTTATTTTCAACATCGATTTTAACAACTTCAAGGTTCTGAACTGTAACTTTAACGTTACCCATCTGACCTGGCATTGTCTTACCTTTGAATACACGGCCTGGTGTTGTAGCTGGACCATTAGAACCTGCATGTCTATGGTACTTAGAACCATGTCCCATAGGACCGCGGCTTAAACCGTGTCTCTTGATAGCGCCCTGGAAACCTTTACCTTTGCTTGTTCCAGTTGCATCGATTCTGTCACCTGCTGTGAAGATATCTGCTTTGATTTCCTGACCTACTGTGTAGTCAGCAGCGTTTTCAAACTTGAATTCCTTAAGAAATCTCTTATTTGCAACACCTGCTTTTGCAAAGTGTCCCTTCTGTGGTTTGTTAACAAGTGTTTCTCTGATATCACCGTAACCAACCTGTACTGCATTGTATCCGTCAGTTTCTACAGTTTTGATCTGAGTTACTGCACAAGGACCAGCCTGAAGTACTGTTACTGGAGTTAACACTCCGTCTTCATTGAAGATCTGAGTCATTCCGACTTTAGTAGCTAAAATTGCTTTCTTCATTACTTTTTACCTCCTGTTTGATCTACAGCGGATTATGCTTTTCACATAATCATCCTAGATGGCTTAATACTGGAAGTTTCCTAATATATAAACCCTAAGGATTTTAACTTGATTTAAAACTTTTTTTATTACTCTTTTTTTAAAAATCATGTGACGTACGTCAGACATGAATGAAAGAAGAGAAATTATTTAACTTTCATTTTGATATCGATATAAACACCAGCTGGCATTTCTAATCTAGATAATGCATCAACAGTTTTCTGTGTAGGTGCAATGATATCGATTAATCTCTTATGAGTTCTCTGTTCGAACTGTTCTCTAGAGTCTTTGTACTTGTGTACCGCTCTAAGAATTGTTACAACTTCCTTCTTAGTAGGTAGTGGAACTGGTCCGCTCACCTTAGATCCTGTCTTTTTTACAGTTTCAATGATTTTAGCTGCAGAAGCATCAATTAAATGATGATCATAAGCTTTGAGTGTAATTCTCATTACTTGACTTGCCATAAAAAAAGTCGCCTCCTTTTCGCACTTAATAATTCAGTACGACAAGCGGTGACTGTACACGTATCCGTGTGTATCATGCCAGTCAGGAAAATCAAAGCGCACTGCTATCGCTAGTGCGTTTTTCAGACACGCAGGGATACCCCTTGCGTCCGATCCGATCGCTTCATCCCGAAAAGCTTCGTTTCTACACGGTTCATCTGCATCTTGCAGAGTTATTATTTTGTACAGTGACTTGTCGCCAGTTTTATAACTTGACCTTCGCTCCACGGAAAACCCGCCTTGTTTCATGCGGCAACCTCACGTTTCTACGCTATCAATGTCACAACAGTAGCTATTATATCGCATTTCTATTTCTTTTTCAAGTACTTTTTTATATTTTTTTAAACTACCTGTACTTATCTTATAGATTACTTATAATGCCTGTGTTTTTCATGGTTTCCTTTGAATACAAAAGGAAAATCCCTGATATTTTTCTTCCTATTATAATAGTTCTGAATCCCTTAATATCTATTGTAAAATTAAGTAATCAGCGGTATCATATAATTGCTGTCATTACTGAAATAGGAAGGAGGGGTGTCCCCTTGTCATCTCATCAGAAACAACGATTTGATTATACCGTATCAGGAAAAAGAATAAAAGTCTTTCTTTTTGGCATATTCACTTTAATTTTCCTTTCTACGGTTTTTTGTTATGAGAAAGCATCTGCAAGTGAAAAGCACTACAGTATTATGATTGGTGACGCAGACGAAAATTATACATACTATTCTTATAATAATGAAGAAACTCCGCTCGCACTTGAGATTTCTTCTGAAGGCAAACTAATGATTCCGGCATGGGCATTCACAAAAGAAAGTGATGTTTTAACTTATTCTTATAATAAGGAAACAAAAACAGTCATTATAAAAAATACAGCAAATAAAAAGAGCATAAAATTTATAAAAGGTGCTTCCAAAGCTACGATCTACTCTGCTCTTACGAAAACATCAAAAGCCATAACAGTGGAATCCCCAGTCTATATCTCAAAGACAAGCAAATCCGTCATGGTACCGGCAGCATTACTTCATTATATAATGGAGGATGGTGGCTATCATTATTATAACCAATCCGCACTGACAGCATGCGGCTATGATACCACTGAAACATCCGGTGTCTTTGTCTATAACCCGTACACCAAAGTAACCAAACTTCCGAAGGCAACAAGCGTGTCAGGTATCCCCTACACTGTCAAAGTGACCATCCCGGAAGGCTATAGTATTTCTCAGATCTTCGAGCTCCTTGTAAAGAAAGGAGTATGTAAAAGCACGGACCTTCTCTTTGATGCCTGTGAGAACTATGACTTTAGCTATTATCCACTTGTAGCAGCACTACCCGAAAGTAACACACGGTGTTTTCGTTTAGAAGGCTATCTATTCCCAGACACTTATGAATTCTATCACCTAATGTCTGGCGAAGACATCATCGGCAAGTTCTTAAGAAATGCCGAATCAAAACTTACTAACTTAACAGCCTCCGCTAATGACCTTGGCTATTCCCTTTATGATGTCTTAACCATAGCCTCCATCATCGAAAAAGAAACCGGCTCCACAAAAGAAAAAGCTAATATTGCCTCTGTCATCTATAACCGTTTAAACGATGGCATGAAACTTCAGATGGACAGCTGTTCCTATTATATAGAACGTTACGTAAAGCCATACCTAACCGGCGACATTAACCGCTTCAACAGTTTTTATAACACCTATAAATGTAGCGCCCTTCCAGCTGGCCCGATCTGTAACCCCGGCATGACCTCCATTAATGCTGCCCTTCATCCTTCCGACACCGACTACTACTATTTCTGTGCTTCGGAAGATGGCACCTACTACTACGCCTCCACCTATGAAGAGCATCTAAAAAATGTAGCACTGATTAAAAATCAATAATCACCTTATCTGCGGAATTTTTTCTGCTCTTATCCCACTTTTTGTGGCATGAGCCTTTTTCTACACAATATTATTATGCGCTTCACTGTGTGACGCTTACGATGCGTTTCCCTTTTCAAACGCATCGTGATGCCAAAGGCAGCCCCGGCGAAGTGGTGAGGGCATTCATTCCGAATGTCCGGCTCGAGACGAACAATGCCGGCTGATATCTTTGAATAGCAGACAGTGTCTTCCTGTCTGATAGTCGAAGATATCGGCCGGCATTGTCCGCTCTCGCGTCCGAACATTGGAATGAATGTCCTCCCTACTTCGCCGGGGCTGCCTTTGGCATCCTCCAAGTAAAATGAAAAAGCCCCCTGCAAGGACTCGGTGTTTTCCTTGCAAAGAGCTTTTTCCAACATAATATTACACTAAAAAAATTAAGAAAGTGTGCTTCTATAATTTTACCTGTTTTGTGAAGACTGCCGTCGGTGTTCAGCTGTCTATCAACCTGTGTTTTGCTTTATTATATACCAAATAAAAAACTTGTCAACACCTGTACAATCCGTCCAAAATCCTCAGAAAAAAATGCCCTGTTCAATTTGTGCAAATTCCGTTTTCTACTCTCCTTTCATTAGGATTTATGTATGCTTTTTGCTTCGTCTTTCTTCCCCTTATTTAGCTACCCCTAATAAAAGAATTCCGTCTTTTTGCCCTTTGTGTAGTAAAATCCACTAAATCTCATTATTTATTTCTATTTTTTCTACTTTTTTTCTTTGTGCAGAATTGCACCAATTGCCATCTATGTTCCCTTGTTCCCACTCTTTCTCGCCCTATCCCATCCTCTATTTAGCCAGCCCGAATAAAACACTTAGCTATTTTTCCTCTTTTCTAGTCATATCCACCAAAAGACACACTCCACAGTACCGCTATTCCCCCACTCACTTTCTTATCTTATCTTATCTTATCTTACCTCCCTTCTCACCACTCTTCTCTTCCATCCTCTTCTATATCCTCACCACTCTAGTGACTGCGCATCGCATCGCGCAAAGCGCGCTGCGATGTCGCACCCCACCCCACGCGTGCAAGCTGTCTCAGAGCGGGTGGCGGTATATCGTTCCGGATGTCTGGCCTCAAGGCGAACAAAAAGAGGGAGAGTCCTTGAATAGCAGACAGTGTATTTCTGTCTGATAGTCGAGGACTCTCCCTCTTTTTGTCCGAGCTTGGGACAGACATCGGAACGATATACCGCCGCCCGCTCCGAGACAGCTTGCAGCCGTGGGGCGGGGGTGCGATGCCCTCCAAAGGAGGGCAAATCATCACGCTAGCATTCCCAGCGGCCGGATGCGCCGCATGGGAGGACTAAACCTTTTGAAGAAACAGGAAGTCCGATTTCATCTGCAGTCACCTTACCACCGTAGCGTGACTTCATCTCTAAATTCAGCATATAAGAAAGAACTGCTGGCTGAAGTCCGGTAGTATAGGAATTAATCAGATAAAAAAGAGGTTTATCGCTTAAAACCTGCGTACAAAGTTTTACGAATGGATAAACATTCTCTTCGATTTTCCAGATCTCACCCTTTGGACCTCTTCCGTAAGAAGGAGGATCCATAATAATGGCATCATATTGATTTCCTCTGCGAATCTCACGTTCCACGAACTTCACGCAATCATCTACAATATAACGGATTGGTGCATCTGCAAGTCCAGAAGAAGCTGCATTTTCTTTCGCCCAGGTAACCATACCCTTAGATGCATCCACGTGAGTCACATGCGCACCTGCAGCTGCAGCCGAAAGAGTCGCTCCACCTGTATAAGCAAAAAGATTTAAAACCTTAATCTGTCTGCCTGGTTGCTTCTTTAACGCTTCCCTAATCTTATTTCCGAACCAGTCCCAGTTTACAGCCTGTTCCGGGAATAATCCGGTATGCTTAAAACTAAAAGGCTGTAAATTAAACGTACAGCTTCCATAAGAAATCTGCCACTGCTTTGGAAGATCGAAAAACTCCCATTCACCGCCGCCTTTAACGCTTCTATGATAATGTGCATTTGGATTTTTCCATCCACGCGCTTCTCTTTTTGTATCCCAAATTACCTGTGGGTCCGGACGAACTAACTGGTACTTTCCCCATCTTTCTAACTTTTCTCCACGTGAAGTATCAATTACCTCATAATCCTTCCATCCATCGGCTATCCACATATTGCGATTCCTCCATTAACTAATACGCACCGAATCCATTTCCAGTGCCCTTTATCGTATGATTCACTCTTTGTATTAAAGTGTTTACACATCTTATCATCCTATGCATTTAAACTCGCCGTCTGCATAGGCAAAACTGCTTTCGTTCCCCGTAATCACATGGCATGATTCTGATCCTAACGCACAGTTTTACTACCTAGATGATTATAAAGTAAAATACAGCATCTTACAACCCTAATCTTCTCGCAACATCACCGTCACGCAAAACAGTATTCATACGCTAGAAAGATTCCCATAAATTCTGTGGTATTTTTAACGAAACTTTTAGAATCCAGCCCGGTTTTTAAGGGTATTTTAACTTGACGATACCGGTAAAAAATACTAAACTAAATGCATAAACAAGAAATAATCGGAAACGATATTGTATCATTTTAATTGATTAAAAAACACCATTTATGGAGGGCGAGTACATGGGTATCTTAACAAGATTCAAAGACATTATGTCTGCAAACATTAACTCTCTGCTCGATAGGGCAGAAGATCCAGAGAAGATGATCGATCAGTGCCTTAGAAACCTAAATTCCGATTTAGGAAAGGTAAAAGCAGAGACAGCCGCTATCATGGCCGAAGAAGCTCGTGCAAAACGTGCATTGAATGAATGCGACGAAGAAATCAATAAAATGCAGACCTTTGCAATCAAGGCTTTAGAAGCGAATAACGAAGCGGATGCAAAGAAATTCTTAGAACACAAAGCTACATTAACGAACAAACAGACCGGACTAAAAGAAGCATATGACTTAGCTCATAACAATGCTACAAACATGAAGGCAATGCATGACAAACTGATCGGAGACATCAACGAACTCGACTCCCGTCGTGAAATGATCAAAGGCAAGTTAGCTGTAGCAAAAACCCAGGAACGTATTAATAAGATGGGTTCCTCTGTTGCAAATGCAAACAACTCCATGGCAAGCTTCAGCAAATATGAGGCAATGGCAAATAAGAAATTAGATGAAGCCAATGCAATGGCCGAACTAAACCTCTCCAGCCCAACAAGTGAGATTGATGATCTGACTGCAAAATACAGCCAATCTTCTCCTTCTGAAGTGGACGACGAATTAGCTAAATTAAAAGCAAGCCTTGGAAAATAACATAAGATGTGATTCCTGAGGAATTACAAAAAGGCGTCGCAATCGTTTCTGATCAAGCTTTTGCGATTGCCTTTTTTCTTGTGTCGAAGGCTATTTTTATAGACTAGTGTAATCTCAATCAACAAAACCATACACTAGCTTAACTATTTTAAAGGAGAGAGAGAATTCATATGGTAATTCAGTATAAATGCCCTAACTGTGGGGCTGACATGGCATTCGACAGCAAATCCGGCAAACTCCACTGCGAAAGTTGTGGCCGCTATGAGGATATTGAGAAAATGCCGACTCCGGATATTCCCGAAGGGGAGGCCTCACACGACGAGCCAAAAGTAAATCCTTTCAACCCAGACGAGATTGAGGATGAAAAAAGCTTTGAATATGAATATGATAATGAATCTGACTACCATCGTATGTTCGGGTCAGATGAAGTAAAAGAATATCACTGTAATAACTGTGGTGCCATCATTCTGACTGACAAAGATACAACTGCCACCACCTGTAGCTTCTGTGGTGCCGGGGTTGTCCTTGGAGACCGTCTCTCAGGAACCATGGCCCCTACAAAAATTATTCCATTTAAAATCAGCAAGGCCGAGGCCCAAGAAAAGTTCGTGAAATGGTGCCATAAGGGCCGTCTTACTCCAAAGGGATTTATGACTGCGGACCGTATCAAAAGCATCAGCGGGATGTATGTTCCATTCTGGCTCTATGACTTAAACGGGAAAGGTGATGTAGATGCCACCTGTACCAGAGTCCGTACATACTCCAGAGGGGAATACATTTATACCGAGACAAGTTTCTACCATGTATACCGTAAAGTTGACTTAAATTATCTCAAAATACCGGTAGATGCTTCCGAAAAGATGCCAGATGGTCTGATGGACAAATTAGAGCCCTATCAATACTCGGACTTAAAGGAGTTTAATCTTCCTTATCTATCCGGATATCTTTCCGAAAAGTATAGCTATGACGACAAACAGCTCTTTCCTCGTGTCCAACAGAAAGCCAGACAGTTTGTGGACAGTTATATGATGAATACAATCCATGGATACTCTTCCGTCATCACAAACCGCAAGGACATTTCCATCGGACAGCGAAAAGCCTTCTACACACTTCTTCCGGTATGGATGGTATGCTACGACTATAAAGATGCGGAACATATCTTCGCTATGAACGGACAGACTGGCAAGATCGTCGGAAAACCGCCGCTTAGCAAAGGCCGCATGGCACAGTGGTTTGGAGGCATCTCCCTCGCTTCCTTCGTAGTCATCAAACTAATCGTATTTCTATTAGGAGGTGGGCTGATATAATGAAAAAATTACGTACTTATCTTAGTGTACTTCTGCTCTCTATTTTCATGCTTTCTGCATTTTTCCCAATGAAAATCAAAGCAGCTTCAGGCACTGTTTACTTAAATGATACCATTGGCCTGCTTACATCAAAAGAAGCAGAAGAGATTTCGGATTTATTAGAGAAATACTCCAATGATACCGGAAGCGATCTTATTATCCTGACAACCAACACTCCTTTAAGCCGGTCCGAAGACAAAACTTATGTAGAAGACTATTTCGATGCTCAGTACGATGCTGGTCTTTTAAAAGAAAATGCAACAATCTTCTTAATTGATATGAATACACGTTTTACCGTAATTCAAGGATATGGTACTAATGAAGAACTGATTAATGACGATAATATTGAATATATTCTAGATGCCGTATCTCCATATCTTTCTTCTGGAGATTACTATAAAGCCTGCAAAGAATTTGCAAATGGTGTAAAGTTCTATTTAGGAAGTCCTTCTTATGAATATGGACATCGCCCAATTTATTTCAACATCTTCTTTCAGGCAGGCATCGCCCTTATAATCGGTGCAGTCGCAGTCGGTATCATGGCATATCAGTCTGGCGGCACAATGACAACCAACAACCATACCTACCTGGATGAAGGGCATTCCGGGGTCGTTGCAAAACGGGATATGTATATCCGTACTTCTGTTTCAAAAGTCAGAAAGCCACAGTCAAATGGCGGCGGCAGTTCTGGTGGCAGAAGTTCCGGCGGTGGTGGAGTTAGCTCTGGCGGCCACTCACACAGCGGTGGCGGAAGAGGTTTTTAAAACAAATTATAATAGGAGAGGTGAATCAACATGGGTTTATTTTCAAAGCAATTTTCAAATGTAGTGGAATGGCAGGAATTCCGTGAGGATATGATTTTTTATAAATGGAACAATGATGAGATCAAGAAGGGCAGCCGCCTTATCATCCGTCCAGGCCAGGATGCGATTTTTCTGTATAATGGCCGAGTTGAAGGAATTTTTAAAGATGAAGGCGACTATGATATTGAATCACAGATCATTCCTTTTCTTTCCACATTAAAAGGGTTTAAGTTTGGTTTTAACAGTGGAATGAGAGCCGAGGTTCTCTTTATCAACACAAAGGAATTTACCGTTAGATGGGGGACTGCAAATGCAATCAATGTCCCAGCTCCAAGTCTTCCTGGCGGACTTCCAATCCGTGCTCACGGTACTGTAAACTTTAAAGTAAATGATTACTTAAAGCTGATTGACAAAATCGCCGGTGTAAAGAAGACGTATTTCGTAGAAGATGTAAAGCTTCGAATCACTTCCGTGTTAGATCAGTTATTAATGAAGTGGATTTCCAAAGAAGGAAAAGACATGTTCAACCTTCAGGCCAATTCTTATGATATCGGAAATGGCATTAAGACCGATTTAGATATGCAGCTGTTTGATACAGGACTTAGCATCACCGGCTTTAATATTATGAGCTTTACCTATCCGGAAGAAATCCAGAAGATGATCACAAAGAATGCAAGCCATAGCATGATTGGCGATTTAGGACGCTATCAGCAGGTAAGCATGACCGATGGAATGGCAAATGGCAATATAAAAGGCGGAAGTGCCGCTTCCGATATGGCTGGTATGATGATGGGAATGAAGATGGCAAACCAGATGATGCAGAATATGGATTCCACCCCTTCTGCGCCTTCCCCATCTTCGAATAAAACAATTCCAAACTTCTGTCCAAACTGCGGAAGCAAGACAAATGGCGCAAACTTCTGCTCCAACTGTGGTCAGAAATTAATCTAGAAAATAACTTTTTATAAACTAAACTATTCTCTACAATAGCAGCTCAGTCAAAATAAAAAAATCCTGTTTCCATTCATGTATTAGGTGAATGGAAACAGGATTTTTTATTCTGCTCCTGCGGCTTTTTTATAGACCTTGTCTTTCCATGCTACAACATTACGTCCGCTCTTCTTTGCCGTATAAAGAGAAGTATCTGCTTCATGATACAGTTCATTTACACAATTTAAGTTCTTTGGAACCATAGAGGCCACTCCAATACTTACGGTTACATAATGGCCTTTCTCCCTTGTATAATGCTGCAGATGAAGTGCCTCCACATTCTTTCGGATCATTTCCGCAAGCCGTACCGGCCCTTCCTCTCCTTCTCCATGCACAAAGATTAAAAACTCCTCACCACCGATTCTTGCGGTAAGATCGCTCTCTCTCCTTGCTGTCTTCATAATTGCTTCCGCTACTGCCTTTAAGCACTTATCTCCTGCCGGATGACCAAATGTATCATTATACTTCTTAAAATTATCAATATCTACAATAAGAAGAGCGACTGCCGTCTTGTTCCGAATTGCATAAGGAATAATTGTATTCAGCTTCTTATCAAGTCCACGTCGATTAAGAGCCTTTGTCAATGGATCCTCCTCCGCGGACTTATTTAAAGAAAATAACTTTCCTTTCATCATAATCGTGCGAAGCTGAAGCTCATAAAAGTACTTATAAGCCACTGCCATTCCAATATTAAAAATTGCAGCACCAATTAAATGGGATGGATGCATATCAAGCATTGTATAAAAAAAGAGAATGACTGCAGACTGAAGCACCATAAAGCATAGGTATTCAAATCCTGAGAACATCGGAACAATGGATAGAACTGCTACCATCAGGCAGTAAGTAGCCATATTCTCGTATTCATACATCTGCAGATAAGAAATGACAGACATCATCATAATGACGATCAACCAGAAACTTCGATACGTTAAGATTGAAATGGTTTGCCTTTTCTTTTTTTTCTTGGAATAACTAGCAATGGTGAAGAAGGCAATCGATATAATCTCAAAACAAAACAAAACACTATAATAAATCGCTCGGATTTCAATCGGTAACTCATAAACTGCGTGCAGAATCATGATGATAGGAAGGATAATCGCAAAAGCAGCCGCCGTCATATGAACGCGCCTTACATTCTCACGAATCAATCTTCGTTTCAGCTTATCTTCTCTTAATAGCTCAAATTTTTTCATAAAAAACATCCTTTTCTCATAATTCCATATTTTAGGTAATTATATCATATGATTTTCCATTTTATCAATAATAAAAATGGATGATTTGAGAGAATTATGTAAATTTTAAAACTATAATAAGTTTGCAGAAATAAAAAAGCCTTCCACTTCATCCTCTTAAGAGAGTGAAGTAGAAGGCTATCTATTAGCGTACTACCGCGATTGCTTCAATTTCAACTAAACCATCCTTTGGAAGTCTAGCCACCTGTACGCAGGATCTTGCAGGAGTTTCTCCTGTAAAGAAGCTTGCATAAATTTCATTTACTGTAGCAAAATCATTCATATCCGCTACAAATACAGTAGTCTTAATCACATTTTCCATAGAGCTTCCAGCTGCTTCTAGTACTGCCTGAAGATTCATTAAAGACTGTTTTGTCTGTTCTACAATCCCTTCCTTTAATACACCTGTTTCTGGATCTAAACCAAGCTGTCCTGATGTATATACGATATCTCCTGCCTTTACTGCATGTACATATGGGCCTACAGCTGCTGGAGCGTTGTTTGCTGTTATTCTTTCTGTTATCATGTGACTTCCTCCTAAGATTTTTTAGTACATTATACTACTAGATACTATGGTTTACAACCTCTTACCTAGCTGTATTTTCTTTTTATTATTCCCTTTTTCCGCTTTTCTCCTCTCTTCTTCTGGTTTTTGTCTTATTTTTTCGCTTTGTATTTTAAAGGAACGTCTTATACAGCGCCTCCCCTTATCTAAGGATAAAAACTCTCCGCCATATAACATCTGAACCAGTATATTCCCCATCGCACTCACACATTCCAGACCAAAGCAGACTTCTTTATTGGTTGCATAGGCAAGCAGACTGTTAATATAAGCATACTCTACCCCATCCCCCATCATATAGATATGCTCAAATGAGGTATGAAGCAGCTCCTCCAGTCCTTTCATCTCTTTTTCATATGACTGGACAATGCTCTGAATGGCTACCTGCGCTATCTGTCCAAGAGATAATGGCACCTTTTGTTTCGTCATCTCACATTCTTCCCGAATGGATTTTACTACGTAAAGGGGCATACGAAATACTGTCTTTCCTACATCGATTGTCGACGGGAAATTTTTCTCTTTCTGTGCTAACTCAATTAACTCTTCGCTCGTTTTCACATCTCCATATTCCATTCGGATACACTGAAGCATCCAGAGTCCGGTTACTGGCTTACACATATATTTTCTAAGATCGTAGCCTCCTATTGTATGGATTCCTTCTTTATAGAGTATCTCCTGCTTTGGCAGACTTTTTCCGGCGCATCCGATACTCGCCCATGTTTCCGACTGCACGAACATAAAATCTTCCTGTCCGGCAGGTATGGCAATTAAGGCAGAATACAACGAATTGGTTGACGGAAGGACCACTTTCACATCATAACCGATTTCTCTTCTTATCTCCTCCTTTAACTTTCCAAGACACGTTTCTGGAAAATGAATATCTGCAAATAAAGACGGATCAATCTCATATTTCTTTAAAATCTCCTCACATAGTTCCCCTCTTTTCGGATTAAGAAATCCTGCCTCTGACGCATTGGTATATTCCATCGCCTTTTTTCCGCATAACAAGAAATGTAGATAATCTGGAAGAAGAAGCATGGAGGTCGCCTTTAAAAATTTCTTTTTCTCCTCCTGATGCATCATAAGAAACCGAATGACCGGCAGACGTCCATTTAACAGACAGCCTGTTTCCTGATAGAACTCCCAGTCATCCACCCCAAGCTTTCTCCACCCTCTTATCTCTTCCCCGTCTGTTCCAAAGGAAGCCGCTACTACTTCTTCTTTCTCATCTAACAACACGAAACTGTCACTTAAGCCTGTAATTCCGACCGAATACGGTATTTTATTTTTTCGTTTGCACTCTTTCATTCCTTTTATGATTTCCCCCATGAGAACCTTCAAATCCCATGCCTGGTACTCTCTGTTGCTGCTTGCCTGATTGCTGAAGGCATAGATTTCACTGACCGTGATCTTACCATTGTCTTCGATTGTTCCAAGCAGATGCCTGCCAGAGGATCTGCCTATGTCGATTGCCAAATAGTATTTCCGCATGCTATCCCCTCCTTATAAAGTGCATAAGAATACCGCTATATAGCAGACTATGCAAAAAAAAAAGATTCTATGACATAAAGTTGAAAATATATTATATTCTCCTCTTTGCTGTCCTAGAATCTTTTATGCTCCTAAATATGCTTTTAATGCTTCTAACTGCTTCGTTGCAATGTTACGCCCAATCTGATACAGATCCTTAAGCTTGTCCGTATCTTTTTCCACTCTAGATACTAAAACCGGTACCTCAGGTCGTATTACAAAAATCTTTCCTTGGCGCTCTAACTCATCAATCTCTTCCTGCATCTCATTGTAGTGATCTGGGATATGTTTCAGACGTTCAATAAATTTCGGATACTCATGATAAGCTCTCTCGTATGCTTTTAGCATTGCTCTTCCCTGCTCTGGCTTACGATACCCATGTTCTCTTGTGAGTACTAGTACCACCTTCTCATAGCCGTCATCGATTGCTTTCTGATAAGGAATCGGCATCGCCACACCCCCATCTAAGCAAAGTTCCTTATTCACTTCCACTTTTCTTGACAATAAAGGCATACTGCTAGATGCTCTTGCTGCCATCATAATGTCTGCACAGTTTTCCTTATCGAAATATCTAGCTTCCCCTGTCTCACAGCTTGTAGCTACTGCAATAAACTCCTGCTCTGACTTACAAAAAGCATCAAAATCAAATGGATCTAGTTCTTTTGCAATATCATCAAATAGGAAGTTAAAATTAAAAATACTTCTCTCTTTTAGTAAACACCGTATTCCCAGATATCTATTATCATTCACGTAATTAATATTAATTCTCGCCGTTCTGCCAATCTGCTTTGATACATAGTTGATTCCGCTTAAAGAGCCAGCAGACACTCCCATTACATAAGATAATTCTATCCCCTGTTCCATCAAAACATCAAGCACACCTGCCGTAAAAAGACACCTGAGGGATCCGCCCTCTAATACAAGTGCTGCATCTATCATAGTATCACCTTTTCTATTTTCCATTATTTCCATATTATGAATTTTAGTATAATAGAATGAGATGATTTGTCAAGCCCTTCCTTTTGCCTAATAAATCCGGTCCAGACTATGTTCGATCGCTCTTGCGAAATTAAGGCTATCCGTCATTTTACTTAAGGATGGAATATGTAAGAAGATCATATCGATATTCGCTTTCTTGTCCGCAATAAAAGATAATGCCTGATAATAAAGAGAATTCCCATAGCCTTCCCCTGCATTGATGGATACGGTGACCGGATATCCAGTAGCACGAATATGCCTGCACAGACTTTTATAATCAAAGCTTGTTTGAATCTTATGGCCGTTTGACTTGGCTACGATCTCAATATAGATTTTGTCTTGAATCATGTCGTTTTCCTCAAACGAAATAACCTTATCATATGCCCCAGTCTCTAACTCTTTAATAAGCTCTTGTGCGCTCTTTCCGTCTTCTTTCGATAAATAGAGCTTCTTGCATTCCGTTTGAGGTTTTAAAAGCTTCACAATCGCCGCTGAAGCATCATCCTCTTCATCCAGTGCAGTCAGTAATATTCTCATCCTTTCCTCCTATTTAATATGCTCCCTTATGTACCACTACCTGAAGTGCTGTCTTAAATATGATCTGAAAATCTAATAGTACATCCCATTTATCAATGTATTCCGTATCTAGTTCTACAATCTCATCAAAATCTGTAATGGCGCTTCGGCCACTCACCTGCCACATACCGGTTATTCCCGGTTTTATGCTCATTCTTCTCCAGTGATTCCGTTCATAATGATTTACCTCATCTAATGTCGGTGGTCTTGTCCCAACTAAACTCATATCCCCTTTTAGCACATTAAAGAACTGTGGCAGCTCATCGATGCTTGTCTTACGGATAATACGCCCTACTTTTGTGATTCTAGGATCATTCTCCATCTTAAACATCAGATTTGAATTCATCTGATTATCTTTCATCAGCTGTGCCTTCATCTGTTCTGCATTTACACACATACTGCGGAATTTATACATAAAAAAGTGTCTGCCATTTAATCCAACTCTCTCTTGTTTGAAAATTATATTGCCTTTTCCTTTTGATTCAATTAAGATTGCAAGAGCGGTAATTAACATAATCGGAGAAGACAGAATAATACCGACTAAACTTCCTATAATGTCAATCACACGTTTCAGCGCTCTTGAAGAAGCATTCAGGCTAACTCTATGATAAGTAACCACTGGATATGTTCCTACACTGCTTACATAGCTTTGTGCACCTTCTGCTCGATAAGAGTTCATAATAATTCGCACGGTAACTCCCATCTGCATGCAGATATCGATATATGGCTGAATGTCAATGCTATCGTTCTTACGGTGCATAAAATAAACCTGATCGACACCTTTTTCATGAATGATTTGTTCTAGATTTTTAACAGTCCCTAAATATCTGGAATCATTTCTCTCTTCCATGCTTAAATAGCCTAAATTATTCACTTCTACATTGCTCTTACTCAGATAACGTTCAAAATTCTTAAACTTATCAATCTCCCCGACTAGCAATGTTCGTGGTGCCAGCTTTATCGTCTTCTTTCCATAATGTCTCACTGCAAATGCACTTACCAACATCAGGATATAAGTCAATATCAGAAACACTACATAAAACTCACGATCAACATCTGCGTGTCCCACATAAAACAACATAGTTGAAATAACACCGGTTGCAATTAAGAAGGACTTACTTACATAGCGTATAATCCGGTCTGCATAAAAAAATGTTGTTACGTTATAAAGCCTGGACTCCTTATTCGATAGAATAAAAACCACCATAAAAGCTAGACAGATCAGTGCATACCTTGCAAACGAACCACTATGCCCCTGCCCAGTCACTATTATTGCCAGGAAAAATGATAAGATACCAAATACACAGTCACTGAATATGTGAAGGATATTGGTACTCGCCCCCATATTATATCTTCCCATTTGTACCCTGCCTTTCATCTTTATAGAATATACAAATATTTCCTTTTAAAAAGTATATCACCGATGATTGGGAGTGTAAAGGAATTTTTGTAATTTTTTGTTATTTAAAAGAAAGGAAACAATGTATATTTTTGTTATGGTTCTATGAAGAACAAAGTGGCTTCGCCACTCTAAGCTCCGCACCTCTTTCTTTCTCAGGGCGATGCCACTTTGTCGCGCCGTAGCCGCAGGCGGAGCGCGCATCCCTCGGAGAGTTTTTGATTCATAGGGAATTGCAGAGCAATTTCCTATGAACTAAAAAAAGAGCCCCTGCAGGCATCTTTTAATACAAATATCCTGCAGCGGACTCTTTTATTTTCCATTATTTCTTTTTCTTAAGCTTTGTTTACAGAACCAAATAACTGCATTTTTTCTCTTACTGTAGCCTTAATTGCTTCTACACCAGGTGCTAACAGCTTACGTGGATCAAATCCCTTGCCTTCTAAATCTTTGCCTTCTTCAATATACTTACGTGTTGCAGCTGCAAATGTTAACTGACACTCGGTATTTACATTGATTTTTGCCACGCCTAAGGAGATTGCTTTTTTAATCATATCTTCTGGAATGCCTGTACCACCGTGTAATACTAATGGCATGTCCCCTGTAAGCTTCTGTACCGCATCTAATGTCTCAAAACTTAAGCCTTTCCAATTAGAAGGATACTTACCATGGATATTGCCGATACCAGCTGCAAGCATAGTTACTCCAAGGTCTGCAATCTGTTTGCATTCTTCTGGATCTGCACATTCGCCTGTACCAACTACACCATCTTCTTCTCCGCCGATAGCACCAACTTCTGCTTCTAATGACAAACCTTTTTCCTCACAGATTTTAACCAGCTCTTTTGTCTTTGCAACATTCTCTTCAATGGAATACTTAGAACCATCGAACATAATGGATGAGAATCCTGCATCGATGCACTGATAGCACTCTTCATACTTGCCGTGATCCAAGTGTAGTGCAACAGGAACAGTAATGCCTAAATCTTCTACCATAGCGGAAACCATAGCAGCTACTGTCTTAAATCCTGTCATATATTTTCCTGCGCCAGCAGAAACACCAAGAATAACAGGGGATTTCATCTCCTCTGCTGTCTGTAAAATTGCTTTTGTCCATTCCAGGTTGTTAATATTAAACTGGCCAACTGCATATTTGCCTGCCTTTGCTTTATTAAGCATATCCTTTGCTGATACTAACATGGTTATATCCTCCTTCACATTGTTAGATTATTATCCAAATCACAATTTATACTTTTTCATTATACAGGATACCTTATAAAAAAGAAATACCAAAAATTACATGAATCTCTTGCGCATACGGATTGTCTTTAAGAATTCATGTGTATCACTGATGCCATATTCTCTTAAGAAATACTCAAAATCCTCACCGAATTCAAAATCGTCGTCCTGCATTGCTTCCCATAAACGGTCATCAAATTCCTTCTGATCAAAAGAACGGTCATAACCTTCCATATACTCTCTAAATTCCATATTACTTCTCCTATCATTTCTAGTACTATCTCTCATCTTAAAACGCATAACAGCCCTAGTATTACTTTCTGCCTGCCTCTATCTAACAGATGAGAACCTATGCCCAGGAAAAACAGATCTTCATCCAACAATGAAATCCAGTCGTTCTAGGCTTCTTTCGTAAAAAATTTCTTAATAAATACCGGATAAATGGCGGTGATCCATAGCACCACAATCATATAACGGATGATATCCATTGGAATGGTTGATCCTAATATCACTTTAAGCCCTGCTTTTAAGCCAAGCGCTATGCCAATCCCTATCACATATTTTATCACCTGCATACCATTGCTACAAGCACGTTCCTTGAAATTGATATATTTTCTCTCTATATACCAGCCGATTGCAAAACCAACACCTGCACCGCCTGCCTTACAGCAATCCGATGCATATTTTAGTTCAATCGTCCCATTCTTTAAAAGAATCACGGAATATGCTATAACAGCAATCGAAGCCCCTATCATAAGAAGTGCAACCACTTCTTTATTCAGATTCTCTCCTGTCTTACGCATAACCACATTCATACCCCAAATCAAGAGAGTTGATACCGTAAATGATACCAGTACATCCTGAGGTGTATGTACACCGAGATACATTCTAGAAAATGCAACTCCAGCAATGCTGACAAACCAGAAAATCCTCCATGCCTTTCTCTTTGTCTGTGTTCCAAGCGTTCCATACAAAGCAGTAGCTGACTGCGTATGTCCACTTGGGAATGAATATCCAGTAGCCGTCTCTATCGCATCTCCCACCGGATGAAATGATGGATCCTTAACCCATGGTCTTGGTACGCGGAATGTAATCTTAAGCGCTTGAACAACAAGACCAGAAATAAAATAAGCAAAGCATGTCTTATATGCCAGCGCCTTATTTACACACCAGTATAACAGACAAATCACGCC
Source organism: uncultured Lachnospiraceae bacterium (assembly GCA_945787565.1). Classification (GTDB taxonomy): domain Bacteria; phylum Bacillota; class Clostridia; order Lachnospirales; family Lachnospiraceae; genus Lachnoclostridium. The sequence goes on along the minus strand of CALZIE010000004.1, from coordinate 15,161 downwards.
TATAATCACAGCCTCTTCTGCAAGCAGCGTAAACATCTTAAAAATTGATGTTGCCACAGGATTACGTATCTCTTCTAAAAATCGTAAAAAATCCACAACAGTACCTCCTTATTTTCTCTAAAGTATTATAATATATAATCCCCACTATTACTAGCAAATCCCTTAATTCCTACAAATTCTTTCCATTCCCCTATACCATTCTACCTACCAGATTTCTCTCTCCATTATGTATTATCTTTTGTCTTTTCTCTTATACTTTTCTTCTTGTATTTCTCCTTATATTTCTTTGTACTTCTTTTTGTATTTCTTTCGGTTTTTCTCTCTGCATTTCTCTCTACATTTCTTTCTATAAGACTCAAAAAAGACTACATAGAAGAGCCCTCGCTATGGCACACTAAGATGCGGCAGTTCCGGAGGTGCTATGGGGTCCGGAATGTCCGGCTCATGACGAACAAAAAAGCCCACCAGACCTTGAATAGCAGATAGGTATTTCACTGTCTGATAGTCAAGGTCTGGTGGGCTTTTTTGTCCGCTCATGCGTCCGAACATTCGGACCCCATAGCACCTCCGGGACTGCCGCATCTTAGTGCTGCATCCTGGATTTCTCTCTATTCGTCTATATCATCAAAAGAATCATCTAAGAAAGATTCAGAGAAATCTGTACTATCGTCTGTTTCGAAGCTTGCAGAGTAAAGTTCTTTCTTAGGTGCGCCATTTACGAAGTCGCCTTCATAGCTGCCGCCATCTAAATCTTCAGAAATCATTACTTCTTCATCCATATCAGTATCCAGTTTGATATTGCGGTACTGTTTCATACCGGTACCAGCTGGGATTAACTTACCAATAATAACGTTTTCCTTAAGACCGATAAGTGGATCGATCTTACCTTTGATCGCTGCTTCGGTAAGAACCTTAGTTGTTTCCTGGAAGGAAGCTGCTGATAAGAAGGAGTTTGTTGCAAGAGAAGCCTTTGTAATACCAAGCATTACCTGCTTGCCTTCTGCTGGCTCTTTGCCTTCCTTGATGAGTGCTTCGTTTGCATCTTCGTATTCAAGGATATCTACCATTGTACCTGGTAAGAATTCAGTATCACCGTTGTTTTCGATACGGATCTTCTTTAACATCTGACGTACGATAACTTCGATATGCTTATCATTGATTTCTACACCCTGTAAACGGTAAACTCTCTGAACTTCCTGAAGCATGTAATCCTGTACGGCACGAACACCTTTGATCTTTAAGATATCGTGTGGATTTACAGAACCTTCTGTTAATTCATCACCAGCTTCAATGATCTGGTTATCCATAACTTTGATTCTGGAACCGTAAGGGATTAAGTATGCCTTAGTTTCAGCTGTTTCTGAGTTTGTTACGATAACTTCACGTTTCTTCTTAGTATCTTTAATGGATACGATACCACCGAACTCTGCGATGATAGCAAGACCCTTTGGCTTTCTTGCTTCGAAAAGTTCTTCGACACGAGGAAGACCCTGTGTGATATCGTCACCGGCTACACCACCTGTATGGAAAGTACGCATTGTAAGCTGTGTACCTGGTTCACCGATAGACTGAGCTGCGATAATACCAACTGCTTCACCAACCTGAACGGCTTCACCAGTTGCCATATTCGCACCGTAACATTTTGCACATACACCGATATGAGAACGGCAGCTTAATACGTTACGGATCTTGATCTTAGCATCATATCCTGCATCAACGATTGCCTTAGTAGCACAAATCTTAGCAGCACGTTTTGGTGTGATCATATGGTTCTTCTTAACGATGATTTCACCATTATCATCAAGCATATCTTCACATGCATAACGTCCTGTGATTCTTTCTTCAAGGCTTTCGATCACTTCCTTACCATCTGTGAATGCTTTAATCCACATACCTGGGATTTCTGTAGCACCTGTAGATTCGCAACAATCTACTTCACGGATGATTAAGTCCTGTGATACGTCTACAAGACGACGAGTTAAGTAACCGGAATCGGCTGTACGAAGAGCTGTATCGGAAAGACCTTTACGAGCACCATGCGCAGAGATGAAGTATTCCAGTACGTCAAGACCTTCACGGAAGTTCGCTTTGATAGGTAATTCGATTGTCTTACCGGATGTATCGGCCATCAGACCACGCATACCGGCTAACTGTTTGATCTGCTTTTCGGAACCACGGGCACCGGAGTCAGCCATCATGTAGATGTTGTTGTATTTATCAAGACCGTCAAGAAGCTCTCTAGTGATTTCATCATCGGCTTCTTTCCAAGTTTCGATTACTGCTTTATAACGTTCTTCTTCTGTCATTAAACCACGACGGAAGTTCTTAGAAATACGCTCTACCTGAACTTCAGCAGCTGCTAAGATATCTTTCTTCGCCGCTGGCACGGTCATATCAGAAATAGATACGGTCATAGCAGCACGTGTAGAGTATTTGTAACCTAAAGACTTGATTGCATCAAGTGTTTCAGCAGTCTTTGTTGCACCATGAGTATTGATGCATTTTTCAAGAATCTTCTTTAACTGTTTCTTTCCTACATGGAAGTCAACTTCAAGTGTTAAGAAGTTCTCTGGGTTTGTTCTATCTACAAATCCAAGATCCTGGCTGATGATTTCATTGAAAATGAAACGACCAACTGTGGATTCTATGAATTTTCTTTCTTCTACACCTTCATTGTTGATACCAGATCTTAAGACCTTGATCTTGGAATGAAGAGAGATTGCATTATTTTCATAAGCTAAGATTGCTTCATTAAGGCTCTTGAAGCATTTGCCTTCACCTAAATCACCTGGCTTCATTAATGTTAAGTAATAAATACCAAGTACCATATCCTGAGAAGGAACGGCTACTGGACCACCATCGGAGGGCTTCAGCAGGTTGTTGGGAGAAAGTAATAAGAAACGACATTCTGCCTGTGCTTCTACGGAAAGTGGTAAATGCACAGCCATCTGGTCACCATCGAAGTCGGCGTTGAACGCAGTACATACAAGTGGGTGAAGCTTAATAGCCTTACCTTCTACTAAGATTGGTTCGAATGCCTGAATACCAAGTCTATGAAGTGTAGGTGCTCGGTTAAGCATAACTGGATGCTCACGGATTACCTCTTCTAAGATATCCCATACTTCTGTCTGAAGACGTTCAACCATCTTCTTAGCAGATTTGATGTTATGGGCAGTACCCTTAGCAACAAGTTCTTTCATTACGAAAGGCTTGAATAATTCGATTGCCATTTCTTTTGGAAGACCACACTGGTAAATCTTAAGTTCTGGTCCTACTACGATAACGGAACGTCCGGAGTAGTCAACACGTTTACCAAGTAAGTTCTGACGGAAACGTCCCTGCTTACCTTTTAACATATCAGATAAGGATTTTAATGGACGGTTACCAGGTCCTGTAACAGGACGTCCTCTACGGCCGTTGTCGATTAATGCATCAACTGCTTCCTGTAACATTCTCTTTTCATTACGAACGATGATATCAGGTGCACCAAGATCTAATAATCTGGATAAACGGTTGTTACGGTTAATGATTCTTCTGTATAAATCATTCATATCAGAAGTAGCAAAACGACCACCGTCTAACTGTACCATTGGACGTAAATCTGGAGGGATTACAGGGATTACAGTCATAATCATCCATTCAGGTTTGTTGTGAGATTCACGGAATGCTTCTACAACTTCTAAACGTTTGATAATTCTTGCTCTTTTCTGTCCAGTGGATTCTTTTAATCCCTTCTTTAATTCAGCAGATTCTTTTTCAAGAAGTTCCTGAATCGCTTCTGCACCCATGCCTACACGGAATGTATTTCCGTATTTATCATAAGCTTCTCTGTATTCTTTTTCGTTTAACACCTGCTTATACTGTAAATCAGTATTGCCTCTGTCAAGTACGATATAAGATGCGAAGTATAGTACCTTTTCAAGGGTTCTAGGAGAAAGGTCTAAAATTAGACCCATTCTACTAGGGATTCCCTTGAAGTACCAGATGTGGGATACTGGTGCAGCAAGTTTGATGTGACCCATTCTTTCACGGCGCACGCTTGCTTTTGTTACTTCAACACCACATCTATCACATACAACGCCTTTATAACGAATTTTTTTGTACTTACCACAATGACATTCCCAGTCTTTGCTTGGTCCAAAAATTCTTTCACAGAATAAACCGTCTTTTTCTGGCTTTAATGTTCTATAGTTGATTGTTTCTGGTTTTCTAACTTCGCCTCTAGACCATTCTAAGATCTTCTCCGGTGAAGCCAGACCAATTTTAATCGCGTCATAGGTTGCTTCCTTAACGCTTTCATTTATCATCTCTGTTGGCATCATCTGGCACTCCCTTCAGTGTTATTCGTCGAAATCATCCATTTCCCCAAAGTTAAGTTCGCTTGCATCACCAAAATCTAAGCTTTCAGAATCGGAATCCATATCCATTTCTGGCTCGATTGTTACATCGGAACTGCCTTCTTCGTCCGGATTAACTTCACTGTAGCCGGCATCTTCATAACCTTCGTTATAACCAAAGTTATTGTCGCCTTCAATTAATGGAGTTAAATCGGTATCGCCGTAATCAATATTCTCTGTCATCTTGATTTCGTTGCCGTTTTCATCAAGTACAGTAACATCAAGTGCAAGAGACTGAAGTTCCTTAAGAAGTACTTTAAAGGATTCTGGGATACCAGGCTCTGATATATTATCGCCTTTAATAATTGCTTCGTAAGTCTTAACACGTCCTGTAACATCATCGGACTTAACTGTTAAGATTTCCTGTAAGATATGAGCAGCACCGTATGCTTCTAGTGCCCAAACTTCCATTTCACCGAATCTCTGTCCACCGAACTGAGCTTTACCACCAAGTGGCTGCTGAGTTACAAGTGAGTAAGGACCGGTTGAACGTGCATGGATCTTATCATCTACTAAGTGGTGAAGTTTTAAGTAGTGCATGAATCCGACAGTAACTGCGCCGTCGAAGTATTCACCTGTTCTACCATCACGAAGTCTTACTTTACCATCACGTCTGATAGGAACGCCTTCCCATTCTTTTCTGTAATCCTGGTTATTGATTAAGTAATCCATAACTTCTGGATTTAACTGATCTTTATATTTTTCTTCAAACTCTTCAAGTGGTGTGTTGACATAGTCATTAGCCATTTCAAGAGTATCCATAATATCAAATTCGTTTGCACCATCAAATACTGGTGTTGCAACGTTGAAACCAAGCACTTTAGCAGCTAAGCTTAAGTGGATTTCAAGTACCTGACCGATGTTCATACGAGAAGGTACGCCTAGAGGGTTAAGAACGATATCAAGCGGACGTCCGTTTGGTAAGAATGGCATGTCTTCTACTGGTAATACACGGGAAACAACACCCTTGTTACCATGACGGCCGGCCATCTTATCACCAACCTGGATTTTTCTCTTCTGTGCGATATAAACACGTACAGTCTGATTTACGCCAGGGCTTAATTCGTCACCGTTTTCTCTTGTAAATACCTTAGCATCAACGATGATACCGTATTCACCATGAGGTACACGAAGGGAAGTATCTCTTACTTCTCTTGCTTTTTCGCCGAAGATTGCACGAAGTAATCTTTCTTCTGCTGTTAATTCTGTTTCTCCCTTTGGAGTTACCTTACCAACTAAGATATCACCGGCACGAACTTCTGCACCGATTCTGATGATACCTCTTTCATCAAGATCCTTAAGCGCTTCATCGCCGACACCAGGAACATCACGTGTGATTTCTTCTGGTCCGAGTTTTGTGTCACGAGCTTCTGCTTCGTATTCTTCAATATGAACAGAAGTATAAACATCCTGCTGTACTAAACGTTCACTTAATAATACAGCATCTTCGTAGTTATAACCTTCCCATGTCATGAAACCGATAAGAGGGTTCTTACCAAGAGCTAATTCACCGTTTGCTGTAGATGGACCGTCAGCGATTACCTGACCTTCTTCTACGTGATCGCCCTTAACAACGATTGGTCTCTGGTTCATACAAGTACCCTGGTTGGATCTTGAGAACTTCACTAATTTGTAATCTGTCTTAGTGCCGTCATCGTTCTTAATTGTGATTTCACGGTTTGTTGAGCGTTCTACTGTACCAGCTTTCTTTGCAACTACACAAACACCGGAGTCAACTGCTGTCTTAGTTTCCATACCTGTACCAACTACAGGAGCTTCACTAAATAGTAGTGGAACGGCCTGACGCTGCATGTTAGATCCCATTAACGCACGGTTCGCATCATCGTTCTGTAAGAAAGGAATCATCGCTGTCGCAACAGAGAATACCATCTTAGGAGATACGTCCATTAAGTCGATCTTTCTCTTTTCGAATAGAGATGTTTCTTCTCTATAACGACCGGATACGTTATTACTTATGAAGTAACCATTTTCATCAAGTGGTTCATTCGCCTGTGCTACTACGAATTTATCTTCTTCATCCGCTGTTAAATAAACAACTTCATCTGTTACTCTTGGGTTTAATGGATCGGATTTATCAACCTTACGGTAAGGTGCTTCGATAAAGCCGTATTCATTAATTCTTGCATAAGAAGCAAGGGAGTTGATAAGACCGATGTTAGGACCTTCAGGAGTTTCGATTGGACACATTCTTCCGTAGTGGGAGTAGTGAACATCTCGAACTTCGAATCCGGCACGATCTCTTGATAAACCACCAGGACCTAAGGCAGATAAACGTCTCTTATGAGTTAATTCACTAAGAGGGTTGTTCTGATCCATGAACTGTGATAACTGAGAACTTCCGAAGAATTCTTTTACCGCAGCGGTAACTGGCTTGATATTGATTAAGGACTGCGGGCTGATGCCTTCTAAATCCTGAGTTGTCATACGTTCACGTACAACACGTTCCATTCTGGATAAACCGATTCTGTACTGGTTCTGTAATAACTCACCAACCGCACGGATACGACGGTTACCTAAGTGGTCGATATCGTCCGCATTGCCAAGGCCGTATTCTAAATGCATATTGTAGTTAATAGAAGCAATGATGTCTTCTTTTGTAATATGCTTTGGAACTAATTCATTTACATTCTTTCTGATCGCTTCTTTGATATCTTCGATGTTATCGTAAGTATCTAAGATACCGCGAAGTACTGGGTAGTAAACGTCTTCTTCAATACCAAGATCTAATTTATTGCAATCAACATAAGATTCTAAGTCTACCATTAAGTTAGAAAGAACCTTCACGTTACGCTCTTCTGCTTGTACCATGATGTATGGGATCGCAAGATTCTGAATCTGAGTTGCAAGTTCTTCACTGATTGTGGTGCCTGCTTCTGCTACAATTTCACCTGTTGACATATCAATTACGTCTTCAGCTAAATTAAATCCTGTAACACGATTCTTTAAGTGTAACTTCTTGTTGAATTTATAACGTCCTACTTTTGCAAGATCATATCTTCTTGCATCAAAGAACATGCTGTTGATTAAGGATTCTGCACTTTCTACGGAAAGTGGTTCACCTGGACGTAACTTCTTATATAATTCTAAAAGACCGTCCTGGTAGTTATCAGAAGGATCCTTTGCGAAAGATGCTAAGATCTTTGGCTCTTCGCCGAACAGTTCAGTGATTTCTGCGTTTGTTCCGATACCAAGTGCACGAATTAATACTGTAATTGGCACTTTTCTGTTACGGTCAACACGAACATAGAACACATCGTTAGAATCTGTTTCATATTCTAACCATGCACCACGATTTGGGATAACAGTACAAGAATATAATTCTTTACCGATCTTATCATGGCCGATTGCATAATATATACCAGGGGAACGTACCAACTGGCTAACAATAACTCGTTCGGCACCGTTAATTACGAAAGTACCTGTTTCAGTCATTAATGGTAAGTCGCCCATGAAAATATCATGTTCGTTGATTTCATCATTTTCTTTGTTACGAAGTCTCACTTTTACTTTCAACGGAGCCGCATATGTTGCATCTCTTTCTTTGCACTCTTCAATTGAATACTTGACATCATCTTCACAAAGCTGGAAGCTGACAAACTCTAGGCTAAGATGGCCACTGTAGTCCTCGATTGGCGAAATATCAGCAAATACTTCATTTAAGCCTTCCTCCAAAAACCATTTGTAGGAATCTTTCTGAACTTCAATGAGATTTGGCATTTCAAGTACTTCTTTTTGCTTCGAGTAGCTCATTCTTACGCCTTTACCAATTTTAACTGGACGTATTCTGTTTTTATCCATTGACGTTTTCACCCCTTGAAATTTTTTAGGTTTATTTTATATCATCGCGAAATGTGAGTCACCCCACACTCCCCGGGCCTTGCATGCAAGGCATTGCCGATTTGGCAAGCACTATCTTTTATTGTAAGTTGATCGCACTTATTGATTTCCTTACATTTCCATATGCATTAAAATACTAAATGCAGTATTTTATCTTCCATTTTCTAGCACATGTTGTGTTTTTTAACAAATTTGAAATTATTTTTTTCAAAAACACTATGCAATTTGAAACGAATGTGTTATAATAATTACAAGTGGGCACACAAAACCACAATAGTGCACATTTCATATTATCATATCTAAGTCAAGCTGTCAATATAATTTTTGAACAGCTTTTTATTATTTCGCCAGGAGTTTTTTGTAAAACTTCTGCTTTTTTTTGTTTTTCTTCCATATTTTCATAAATATTGACTATCGTTTGACACCCATATAGAAGAAACCAATCAAACTCACACCCTTATACATAAAACAGGATTTCAATCATAGGCAAACTTCTTCAGTATAACCATATCTTTATTCTCATTGTGCCCAGTTTTTCTCTCCTAAACACAAAAAAACAGAGAATCCTTCCAAATCATTTCTTGGAAAAATTCTCTGTTTTATATCCCTACTTATCATAAGCGGGCAAAGTCTTCATTCCTATGATTCCTTCTTGCTTAATCAATCCCGCATGACCCTGCCCCTTTTGCATCAGCCCCTTGTTTTAATGTCTTCCTCTTCCATCTTTCGTCAGGTAAGGATGCATCCCGAACATTCTATGTAACGCCGTACCGTTCTTCTTCTATCTTCCTTCGTATGATGCTCCTTCTCATTGTAATACCAAAAACTATGTGCTCTCCTTGCCTTTCTTTACTATTAAAATATGCACCACTTCCCAATTGGTGCATTGTCTCTTTTATTTTTTTATTTATTTTTTTATTTTTCTATTTCAACCACAATACAATTATTTTGAATGTTTTTGGCATATTCTACTAATCTCTAGCATATATTGCTTATTATAGACAACCCTTATTGTCCCATTCAACCAATTCAATTTTTTTGGAGGTGATATGCATTGAAAAACATCGCAAATCTATTATCCATTATCCTTATCTGCATCCTGACACTAGCTCCCCCACTAACCGATAACTTTCCATTCCTCCTTCTTCCCTCTTCAGACACCCTGTCCTCTTCCATAAGCATGAACAATATCAGTGCCTCCGCCACAGCCACCACCCCTAAAGCACCTGCCGTCAAAACAACCCCAGCCTTCATAGAAACCGCAACCATCACAACACCATCACTCCCGGCTCTTCCTGAAGAACTCTCAAGTCTTTTCCCAGCTCATTTCACTGCCCATTCCATTGCAGCTTCAGAAGAAATCAACGGTTCCCTCTACACCGAAGAACTCGTCCGTACACATGGAGCCGGAGCCTATAACAAACCTAGCTATGTAGGCTACTTTGCAAACATCTGTAACTGTGACTTCCTATGTACATCCCTAACCCTCAACAAGCAGACCTCCTACTTTCTAGACTGTGACACTCTAATTTCCCTAGATCTAAACGACATCGTAGCTGCCTTCCCGATGCACGACGTCTCCCTTATCCCGACCGAAGAACACCTAGCCGATGCTGCCATCAAAAAAGCACTCCCCACTGTATCCGCTCTTCTATCTCTTCCCGATCAAAATGTCAATGTCACCTTTAGCAAGCAAACACCAGAAGATCTAACCATCACCTGTCCAAAATCCGGCGTTAGCATCCTCACTCTTAATATACTAGACACTCCTGGAGTCCTCACCATCCAATGTCAAAAGAACTCCACCCTTTTAATCCGCACCAACAACACATCCTTCCACAAAACCCTACTCATAGAAGGTGTCCCACAAAACCTCATCTTTCTCCTCACCTCCGACACCTTCCAAACCGACCAAACCCTCTACGGTACCATTCTAGCCCCTCAAACAACCATAACCATAGACTCTGCTCCTTTCTACGGCACCATCCTATGTAAAGAACTAATCTCCTCTGCCCCTTTAAATGGAGTCACCCTCTCAACCACAGACATAAGCCCATCCCCAAATTCAAATACGAATTCAAACTCAAACTCGGAGACAAAAACAGAAACATAAACGCCGATTCAATAGTAGCTTTTTTCCCTCTCGGCGCGCAGGTCCAGTGACTTTTATGCACCGAACCCGAAGGGTGAGGCGCCTGGGTCGGGGAGAGGCATTGGAGAGTGAAGCGGGATGTATTTCGGGATGTCCGGCTCATGACGAACAAAAGCCATCGAAGGTCTTTGAATAGCAGACAACGTTTTCCTGTCTGATAGTCAAAGACCTTCGATGGCTTTTGTCCGCTCATGCGTCCGAACATCCGAAACACATCCCGCTTCGCTCGCCAATGCCTCTCCCCGACCCAGTAACAGCCGGAAATCGCAAAAAAAAGACTCAGACATACGTCTGAGTCTTTCAAAAAGCGAAAATTACTTAAGAGTAACTTTAGCGCCTTCAGCTTCAAGTTTAGCCTTGATATCTTCAGCTTCTTCTTTAGAAGCGCCTTCTTTTAATACCTTAGGAGCGTTATCAACTACGTCTTTAGCTTCTTTTAAGCCTAAGCCTGTAGCTTCACGAACTACTTTGATAACCTTAACTTTGTTAGGGCCTACTTCTGTTAATTCTACGTTGAATTCTGTTTTTTCTTCAGCTGCTTCAGCTGCGCCAGCTGCTGCTACAACAACACCTGCTGCTGCGCTTACACCAAATTCTTCTTCGCAAGCTTTTACTAAATCATTTAATTCTAAAACTGTCATGCCTTTGATAGCATCGATAAATTCCTGAGTTGTCATTATTATTTACCTCCATAAAATTTGACTATTTGTTTTTACGCTGCATTTAAGCAGCTTGTCTGTTGTTTAACACAACCTCTAGATAACCTAGAATTAAGCAACTTCGCCGTTCTTTTCTGCGATCTGTTTGATAACACGAGCGAAGTTTGTGATTGGAGACTGCAGACTTCCAAGTAATTTGGAAATAAGCACTTCTCTTGAAGGAATAGTAGCGATAACCTGGATACCCTTTTCATCGTAGTATGTTCCTTCAACAACACCAGCTTTAAGTTCAAGCTTTTCAGCTTTCTTAGCGAACTCTGCTAAAATTCTAGCAGGAGCTGTTGCATCTTCAAGACCGAAAGCGATAGCTGTAGGTCCTTCTAAGTTTACGTTTAACTGAGCGAAATCTGTACCTTCGAATGCTCTCTTAAGGTAAGTGTTCTTGTATACTTTATATACAACACCAGCTTCTCTTAATGCTTTACGAAGAGCTGTATCCTGTTCTACTGTAAGACCACGATAATCAACTAATACTGCAGAAGATGCTTTATCAGCATATCCTTTGATTTCTTCGATAATTGGTTGTTTTAATTCAACTTTTGCCATTCTGTACACCTCCTTATAGATTCTGTAAAGACTGGGGGAATAAAAAACTGCCTCCTGCGAAAACAGGAGGCAGTAATAATTAGTCGAGCTAAAATGCTTTCTAATAATTATTCCTCGGCAGGCGGGTTCTCCTTACGCCATTACGGCACCTACTGTCTTCGGCAGTCATTATATATCATAATCAGTATGGACAATTGCTTGACCAAAAACTGATCACAACAAGCTTTTAAAGTATAACATAAATCTATCTATGTGTCAACCTCAAATTCAAACTGCAATGCTGTAAGATTCTTCTAAAGAATCTTTCCGGTATTAGCCTAACTTGTTAGGGTTAAGTTTAACACCAGGGCCCATTGTAGAAGCTAAAGTTACGCTTCTTAAATACTGACCTTTAGCGCTTGCTGGCTTAGCTTTGATGATTGCACCCATAAGAGCCTGGAAGTTGTCTGCGAGCTGTTCTTCTGTAAAGGAAGCTTTACCAACTGGCACGTGGATAATGTTTGTTTTGTCTAATCTGTATTCGATCTTACCAGCTTTGATATCGTTAACTGCTTTAGTTACGTCCATAGTAACTGTACCAGCTTTTGGGTTTGGCATTAAGCCCTTTGGTCCAAGTACACGACCAAGACGACCAACAACACCCATCATATCTGGAGTTGCAACAACAACGTCGAAATCAAACCAACCATCGTTCTGGATTCTTGGAATTAATTCTTCGCCGCCTACGAAATCTGCACCAGCAGCTTCTGCTTCTGCTACTTTATCGCCTTTAGCAAATACTAATACACGTACAGTTTTACCAGTTCCGTGAGGTAATACAACCGCACCACGAACCTGCTGATCTGCGTGACGACCATCAACACCAAGTCTGATGTGAGCTTCTACAGTTTCATCGAATTTAGCTACTGCTGATTTTTTAACTAAGCTGATTGCTTCAGCTGAATCATACTGAACTGTTCTGTCAATAAGTTTTGCTGAATCAGTATATTTCTTTCCTCTTTTCATGATTAACCTCCTAGTGGTAGTATCGGGATTGCCCTCCCACATATACATTTACAATTTACAATTAGTCTTCAACTACTGTGATACCCATACTTCTAGCTGTACCAGAAATCATGCTGATTGCTGTTTCAAGGCTAGCTGCATTTAAATCAGGCATCTTTAATTCTGCGATCTTCTGTACTTCAGACTTTTTGATTGTAGCAACCTTAGTCTTGTTAGGTACTGCAGAACCAGATTTTAAGTTACAAGCTTTTTTAAGTAATACTGCTGCTGGAGGAGTTTTAGTAATGAAACTGAAACTTCTATCTGCGTATACAGTGATTACTACAGGAATGATCATACCTTCCTGATTAGCTGTTCTTGCATTGAATTCCTTTGTGAACTGTACAATGTTTACACCGTGCTGACCAAGAGCTGGACCAACTGGTGGTGCTGGTGTTGCCTTTGCAGCAGGAATCTGTAATTTAATATAACCTGAAACTTTCTTTGCCATGATAGCATACCTCCTAAAATTGTGGTTTTACCGGGAGAAATTACTACTTAAGTAGGCTCGGCCTCTTAAGACACTTACCCTCCCACTGTCCATCTCTTTCAATGGACGTTGTTATACTGCTTTAAATATCACGTTAATTTTCAACCTTTACATCTGTAAAACTAATCTCAACAGGTGTTTCGCGACCAAACATGTCAATGTTGATGGTAACGATCTGCTTATGAGGATTAATCGCTTTGATAACTCCTTGTGTATTCTCCCAAACTCCGGATGTTACAGTCACAGTATCGCCTAACTCAAACTCAATAAGCATTTCGTCGGTATGATTAATACCCATGCTATTCATTTCAGCTTCTGTTAAAGGAACTGGCTTTGATCCTGGTCCGACAAATCCTGTAACCCCTCTTGTATTACGAACAACATACCAAGTATCATCATTCATATACATGTTAAGTAAAACATAACCAGGGAACATTTTTTTCTGAACCGTTTTCTTAACACCGTTCTTCACTTCAACTACTTCCTGTAATGGAACGGAAACCTCTAAGATCTGATCTTGAAGCTTTCTGTTTTCGATTGTTTTTTCAATGTTGGCTTTTACCTTATTCTCGTATCCGGAATAGGTATGAACTACGTACCAATTCGCATCTGACATATCATCACCCTTATCCTAGTTAAATTATAACATTGATCCCAAATTTGATAGCTGCATCTACTACAGCTATAATTAGGCCTAATATAACAGATATGACAATGACAGCCAGCGACTGTTTAGTAAGTGATTCCTTGTCTGGCCAGATAATTTTCTTAAATTCAGATTTAAGACCCTTAAACCAGCTTTTCTTTGGAGCTTTTTCTGTGCTAGTTGCAGTTGATTCTCCCATGATTTCACTTTCCTTCCTTGTCTCGTTCACAGATAAGGTCTAACCCTATCTAGCCTATATTAGACTTAAATTATTTGGTTTCTTTGTGTAATGTGTGTGATTTACAGAATTTGCAGTATTTCTTTGTTTCCATTCTGTCTGGATGATTTTTCTTTTCCTTTGTAGTGTTGTAATTACGCTGTTTACATTCTGTACATGCTAATGTAATTTTTACTCGCACAACTTCCACCTCCGTTATTTTTCTGTGGTGAATAAAGCTTTTTTTGTATTACTTTACTCTCGTGTTAACTTGTAATCCTATTTCCTAGTGAAATAGTGTACAGGTCTTCACTGTTTTTAGGCATAAAAAAAAGACCTCTTCCATAGCCAGTTTAATATATCATACTTTAAGTCATCTCGTCAACCTATTTTTATGAATTCGTATCTTTTAAAGTAAATTTTATGCGTTTTTTTCTATTCTATACCATTCTTCAAAAATTAATATGAAAACACTGAAAAACCGTACCTTTTGTAAATCATTATTCGATTTATTTTTTATTTTGCCTGCCTAATCGTCATTCTCTCAAGCAAGCTTATCTACTTTATCACATATCCCCCCAAGAAGCAAGCTCCATATATTGTAACGCCCCCAAGCTCCCCCGTCTCCTTAACCTCTATTCCTCACCTCCCCTTCTACTATTAAATCACTTTCACGTCACTTCACACTACTTTCACACTACCTTCTTTCCACTTTCTTCTGTTTTGTTCTGTTTTGTTCTGTTTTCTTCTACTTTCTTCTGCTTTCTCACCACTTCCATGCTACTTTCTTACCGCTTCTTCTCTCCTCTTTTGCCCCAAAGCCCCATAGATACCGCCCTAACATTCTCCCCTCTTCCAAGCGTGCCGATCTTGTGAGGCATTCTGCGCCGAACCCGAAGGGTGAGTGCGCCTGGGTCGTGGAGAGGCATTGGCGAGTGAAGTGGGATGTGTTTCGGGATGTCCGGCTCATGACGAACAAAAGCCATCGAAAGTTTTTGAATAGCAGACAGCGTTTTCCTGTCTGATAGTCAAAAACTTTCGATGGCTTTTGTCCGCTCATGCGTCCGAACATCCGAAACACATCCCGCTTCG
>CALZIE010000003.1 GCA_945787565.1 uncultured Lachnospiraceae bacterium | reverse complement strand
TCACCGCTGTCTAAACGAATTCCGTAACGAGCTGGCATATTGCCGGCTTCCTTTAACTCTTTAAATACCTTAATCGCATTTGGCACACCGGAACGAAGCGTATCATAAGTATCTACTAATAAAGTTACATTGTCTGGATATAAAGCCGCATACTTTCTGAATGCTGTCAGCTCATCTTCAAAGCTCATGATCCAGCTATGTGCGTGGGTTCCTAATGCTGGAACCTGAAACATCTTTGCACATAAAACATTGGATGTTCCAATACAGCCGCCGATCACAGCAGCTCTTGCACCGAGAGTTCCGGCGTCCGGACCCTGGGCTCTTCTTAAACCAAACTCCATAACCCCCTCCCCGCGTGCTGCGAAGCAGACGCGGGATGCCTTTGTTGCAATAAGGCTCTGGTGGTTTAATATATTTAAGATTGCTGTCTCAACAAGCTGAGCCTCCATGATTGGAGCAATTACTTTCACCATTGGTTCCATTGGGAAGATAACGGTTCCTTCCGGAATTGCATAGATGTCCCCAGTAAACTTAAAGTCTTTTAAATATGCCAGAAAATCTTCATCGAACATATCAAGACTTCTTAAATAGCTGATATCCTCTTCATCGAAATGTAGGTTCTTTACATATTCTATTACCTGTTCTAAACCGCAGCAGATCGCATAGCCGCTTCCTGATGGGTTATTGCGATAAAATGCGTCAAATATTACTGTTTCGTTGGTATTATTTTTAAAATACCCCTGCATCATGGTTAACTCATAGAAATCCGTTAACAGTGTAAGATTTTGATCCGTCATAGGTCTCTCCTTGTTCTGCTTTTAGTATGCTTTTCCCCAGTATACTAAGCTCTTCGCTTTTTTGCCGCAGCATACACATGTATCAGAAATGGAATGCTGTTCAAATGGCATACAACGGGAAGTTGCACCTGTTTTTTCCTTGATTTCATCTTCGCAGGCCTGATCGCCACACCACATAGCTCTCACAAAACCTGGTTTATTAGCAATAGTATCTGCAAATTCATCCATCGTCAATGCGTCATAAGTATGAGTATCGCGATGTGTTCTTGCTCTTTCTAACATATCAGACTGCATCTGTTCTAAGATTTCACCGACTTTTGCTTCGATTTCATCAAGAGATACAACTGTCTTTTCTCTTGTATCACGACGTACGATAACTGCCTGATTTGCTTCAATATCCTTTGGTCCGATTTCAACACGAAGAGGAATACCTCTCATTTCCTGTTCAGAGAACTTCCAGCCTGGGCTCTTATCGGTATCATCCACTTTCACACGGAATGCGCCTAATTTTTCTTTTAATTCCGCTGCTTTTTCTAATACGCCTTCCTTCTTCTGCATGATTGGAATAATCATAACCTGAGTTGGAGCGATCTTTGGAGGAAGCACAAGACCGGAATTATCACCGTGAACCATGATTAACGCACCGATTAATCTTGTAGTCATACCCCAGGAAGTCTGGTGTACATACTGAAGCTTATTGTTCTTATCGGTATACTGGATGCCGAAAGCTTTTGCAAATCCATCACCGAAGTTATGGCTGGTACCGGACTGAAGTGCCTTACCATCGTGCATTAATGCTTCGATTGTATAAGTTGCTTCCGCACCTGCGAATTTTTCCTTATCGGTCTTTCTACCCTTGATCATTGGGATTGCTAATACATTTTCACAGAAGTCTGCATATAGATTTAACATCTGGATAGTTCTTTCTTCTGCTTCTTCTGCTGTTGCATGAGCAGTATGGCCTTCCTGCCATAAGAATTCTAATGTACGTAAGAAAGGTCTTGTTGTCTTTTCCCAACGGATAACAGAACACCACTGGTTGTATACCTTTGGAAGGTCACGGTAGGATTCGATGATATGGGAATAGAAATCACAGAAAAGAGTTTCGGAAGTAGGACGCACGCATAAACGTTCTGGAAGTTCTTCGGAACCGCCATGAGTCACCCATGCTACTTCTGGTGCGAAGCCTTCTACGTGGTCTTTTTCCTTATTTAATAAACTTTCTGGAATGAACATTGGCATATATACGTTTTCTACACCAGTTGCCTTAAATCTAGCATCTAATTCTTTCTGAATGTTTTCCCAGATTGCATATCCAGCTGGACGGAAGATTGTACATCCTCTTACACCTGAATATTCTACTAATTCTGCCTTTTTTACAACGTCAGTATACCACTGCGCGAAGTCTACGTCCATGGAAGTAATGGACTCTACAAGTTTCTTGTCATTTGCCATATGAGCTCTCCTTTTTCTAGATAAGATTTTTTCCTGTCGGGCTTTTTATCCATATTCTTTACATTCAACCTTTTTAGTATGTCCGTATAAAAGATATTTTTGTGCAATAAAAAAAGCCCCTTATCAAAAAGGGACCGAATCAATTCGGCGGTACCACCCTAATTAACTGGCATGCCAGTTCTCTTTCTCTCCGTTAACGCCGGAATACGCCAAGCTTTCGCAAAGCTGCTCCAAGGTAGGTTCTAGAGTCTTCCCATAAGAAATTCACACCGACATTCTCTCTCTGAAATGGTACGGACCGTATACTATTCCTCTTCATCACAATTGTTGTTTTGATTGTATTCCACCTTTTCTCATTTGTCAAGAGCGAAGAAGAGTCTCCTCCCTTTTCCTAATCACCTGTAATAAGCATAAAAACAGATGATTGGATAAATTTAGGGGAGGTGTAATTATGAGTCCTCTTCTGTAAAAAGAATCTTCGTATCTCCGGCATACGTATTTACCACGGTCCGAATAATAACAAGGCCGAGCGGCCCTAGAAAAAATCCAAATACACCAAAAAGCTGTAGGCCGATATACATGGACATCAGACTATAGATTGGCTGAATCCCGATTTTATTTCCCAATAGCTTTGGTTCTAAAAACTCCCTTATAAACTGACAGAGAATATAAAGGGTAATTAAGACGGCCGCTGCAAAGAAGTTCTTTGACAGAAGCATCACCAACGCCCATGGTATCAGGATCAGACCGCTTCCAAGCACCGGAAATGCATCAAAGATGGCAATTCCAACTCCAATTAAAAGAGCATAGGGATTTTTTAAAATCCAGAATCCAATCACGCATAGAATCCCGATAATGGACATAATCACAACCTGTGTCTTTAGATATGCGATCCCTGTTTCTGATAGCTTCTTAGTGATACGGTGTACCGCCGGATAGAATTCCGACTTTCTTAAACCTTCTTTATACTCTTCCATATCCTTTACAAATAAAATCGCTGCCACAATCACAATCACAATCCCTGCAAACAGCTCGACTGTATTAACTGCAAACTTAAGCGTCTGTGTCGTGATTTTGGGAAGAAGGACTTCCTGTACAAATTCCGTTAGTGCCTCGCTTCCTTTGGAAAGCATATTCCAGGAATGTCCTGCATCCTTATTAAACAGCCGGTCACATCCAGAACATACTCCATATACCTGGCTTGTCAGATAAGCCTGATAAACCGGGATGTTTCTTAAAAATAATACTAACTGCTCAACTAGAATCTTTCCAATATAAATGATAATTCCACATACAATGGATAAAAACAGCAGCACGCCTATCCCGCCACCTAACGCTAGTGGCACTTTCAGTTTTCGGTGAAGCATGCTAACAAATGGCCGTAATATCCATGCAATAAAGTAAGCAAGCAAAAACGGGACGAATAATGGCAGCAGGTATTCAAAACCTAAATAAACTGCGATTATCGTCCCGATGATGATCAATAGCTTTTTTTGTTTTTTCGTTAGGCCCATTCTCTTTTCCAAATGACAACCACCTCATAGACAACAAGAATAAATGCAGATATCTACGAATAGTGTCTGTAACTTTGAAAAACCTATGCCTAATGGATGCTAGAAACTTATGCCAGTACCGCTCTTACGAATGGAATGCCTTCTTTTGCTGCCTTCTCTGCGATTTCTCTTCCGCTTACGATGACATATTCATCTCCGGCTTTTTCAATCGTTACGGTTTCTTCCTGATAATAACAGGAAGGTTCTGCGCTTACAATCGCATCACTGATTCCTAATCTCTTTGGAGAGATTAAGAACACATTCTCTTCCTTCTGTGCTTCTTCCTGTCTCTTTGCCTCTGCAAGCATAACTCTTGCCAATAATTCTGGTGTACAGTATGTGCTGTCTAATACAAGATTGTAGTTATTAAAATCAAAGTAAGAAACATTATATAATTCCTTATAACGCTTATCCTCTGTCTCAGCACGAAGACGAAGCTGCCCTAGGGCGTCCTCTAAGGAAGTATACTTTTCCACATCCCCGCGGTTATCTGCGTATACACGATTCGCTGCTACATCTAAGCTAACAGATAAGAAAACCTTAAATGATTTTTCTACGAAATGCCATGCAAGACGGCTGTCGAATACAATCGACTTTTCCTTATTCTCTCTTGAGATCTTTGCTGTCATATCATCAATCATATGATCGTATTTCTTATCTTTACACATCAGCTGATTCATTTCTAATACGCTGATTCCAAGTTCCTTTGCAAGTTCTCTCTGTACGGTTCCGGTTGAGAAGATTTCATATCCGTATACCGAATCTAAAATCTTGCAAATGGTTGATTTCCCGCTTCCTAAATTACCGGTTAATGTGATGTGCATATCCTTACCTCCAAAATATCCTGTGACTATTGTGACATTATAACATGAAACCTGGCGCTTGAAAAGGGGCGGGAGGACATGTCATATGTGACATATCCTCCCGCCCCTCATAACTGCTATTTAGTTTAAGAAATGAATACTGTCTAAGATTTCATCTGCATATGGCTTGCTTGCTTCATCATAAACCGTTGTAAGGAAGATTAAAATCGTGTCATTTTCTTCTACCATAATATATTTCTGGGAGATGTACATGTCCGTAAATTCCACACCAGAAACGGTCCCATTCATAACGGTTGATAATTCCATTGTTATGCCTTCTCTTCCGTCAACCATTACAGTGCTTGGTTCACCTGATTCCACTACGCCTCCAAGCTGCTCATACTGCTGCTTAGAGGATGCTGCTGTCTGCACCATAAGATCAGTCAGACTTGCTCCTGCAAGCATGGATGAAGGAACGATCTGGCATAATGCGTTATTCGCTCCCTCCCCAGTAAGTACAGAATCCATTCCATAGAATAAGTAATCAATACCTGCCTGTTCATAAGCCGCTTTCATATCTTCCACATCATCATAAATAGCGCCCATAGACGCATACATAGTAGAAAGGGTTGTCTCATGATCGAATACCGTCCAGGTGCTTGGAAGTGTAATCTCAAAGTTATAATATTCATTGCTGTATGTAGTTCCGGTAATCACACCTTCTTTATCTGCTGCATCTAAATCTTCTGTTCCTGCCTCTGCCGTCGATTCTTCTGGTGTTGCTTCCGCTGTTGGCTCTGCTGTCGGTTCTGCTGTTATCTCCCCTGCTTGTGTCACTTCAGCTGTTACCCCAGCCTGATCTAAATCTGTGCTTGATGGCGAACTCTTCTTTCCGCATGCTGTCATTGTAAGCAGACATACTGCTACGCATAAACCAAATACTCTCTTTTTCATATAAAATACTCCCTTCTTTTACCCCTCGCCTTTTTTGATTGTTCTCATCTGCTTTCATAACCGAAAACAGACCGTTTTTTTACAAAGCATTACTGATTTTACCAAAAATATCTTTTTTTACAATAGGATAAAAGTATGATTATCTGTCTATTCTTACTAGGAAGATACAAAAAAGAAAGGCCTATGTGCCTTTCTTTTCTTATTTTTAAACCGTATATCCTCTGCTAGCCGAATGAGGATCGATCATAGACTCATTCAGACTCCCTTTTGAATAAGTAAGACCTGCATACAGCTGCTGCGCATTTTTCATGACAGGACCGGAGACATCCGACTTGCTAAGCGTATCAAAAGATTTTCTTAATCCGCTTATGATTTCCTCTACACTGTCTAAGTTTTTCACATCCCTCTTTAAGCCTGCACTGACAAGCTGCTTATGTGCAAAGCGGTACAGGCTTAATAATTCATAAGAAATGGCATACTGTAAATCCAAGCATGCGATCAGCTCTATTACAAACTTCTTCGCATGCTCAATCTCTTTTTCAAACAGCAGCACATCATTCTGTTCTTTTGCCTTTCTTGCAGATGCAAGATCTGCAAGAATCACATCATACATAATCACAATCAATTCTGTTTTAGAAGCGCCGGCCACGCGGACTGCAAAATCCCGTACTTGTTCCTTCTCCATCCGACTTTCCTCCTAATTAACCCTGTAATAATGATAAGATGGTCTGTGGTCTTTCATTTGCCTGAGAAAGAACGGAAGTTCCAGCCTGCACCAATACATTTAACTGGGTATACTTTGTCATCTCAGATGCCATATCGGTATCTTCGATACGGGATAATGCCTGTGTGATATTTTCATTAGAAACATCCAGATTATCGATTGCATGTTCTAAACGGTTCTGATAAGCACCAAGTTTCGCACGGAAAGAAGTCACCATGGATACCGCATTATCTAAAATGGAGATTGCCTTCTGTGCACCGTCACTGGTAATAACATTGACTGCATCCGTGCCAAGAGTAGACGAATCAATACACGGAATTACAACTTCAACGGTCTGTCCTTCATTGGCACCAATCTGTAAGTCAAGAGGACCTGCATTTAAGACTGTAATTTCTACCTCTTCACCAATAGAACCTGTTATACTGCTAGGGGTACCGTCTGCACTCGCATCTACAAAGGTGGTCCCCGCTACAGAACCGGTTAATTCCACAACCATTTCAAAACCGTTATAGGCCGTAATCGTTACTTTATTTCCGTCACATGCTGCTGTTGCAGTAACTGTATAACTGTCACTGTTTAAGGAAACCTGTGCATCCACACCTTCTGCTAATACAGAATCCCCTGCCATATTAAGGAATGACTTCAGACCTCCAGTTGCTGTAATCTCTATTTTTTCTGAGTTTCCGTAGCCCTCTGTCATAAATACAAGATTGGCCCCCGCCTCTAACTTTACTTCTTCATATCCGCCATTTCCATCATCTTTTCCAGTGAATGCTTTAATATTCATTGTCTCACATGTATTACGGATATTCTCATATACTTCTTCGATTGTCTGACCGGCTGTTACTTCTACTTCCACGCCATTGATGATAAGTGTTCCTGCATCTGCATCTGTCACGGTATCAGCCTTCATACTAAAGCCTGTGGCAATCGCCTGTCTGGCATCCTGGTCTACTGTCAGTTTATACGTATCTGCTGCCACCTGGTCCGATACCGAGATTACATTAACATTACTATTTGTAGCATAACACTGTTTGTCCATATCGCCCGCTAATAATGTCTTCGTATTAAATTCCGTTGATGTAGAGATACGGTTGATTTCATTATTTAACTCATCAATCTCTGCCTGAATGGACTTGCGGTCTTCGATTGTATTGGTATCATTAGCTGCCTGTACAGATAATTCGCGCATTCTCTGTAACATAGAGCTTACTTCATTTAATGCACCCTCTGCTGTCTGAATGGCAGAAATACCATCTGCTGCATTTCTGCTTGCCTGTTCAAGACCTGCAATCTGTGTCTTCATTCTTCTGGAGATTGCCATGCCTGCTGCATCATCTGCTGCATGATTGATACGGTATCCAGAAGATAAACGCTCTAAGCTCTTGCTTAATGCGTTGTTCGATTTGGTTAACTGGTTACTGGATTTTAATGCTGATATATTATGATTGATTCTCATCGTATGTTTCCTCTCTTTATTTAAATCTGCTTCATTAACATCTGAATGGTCTGTTTGGATAGCTGATACAGTGCATCGGTGCTTACGGCATCTAGCTCTTTGCTTTCTGCCTTCATACCATTTCTTAAGTTGTTATCATTTCCCATTCCAATTGAGGTAAAGAAAAGGCTTTTGGTCTCAAATCCTGCTTCTTTAAACACCTGTTTAAATTCCTCGCTTAATGCACTTAACTGTCTGCCCGTTGCCTCATTTTCTGTTGTTACAAAGCACTTTACGTCCTCTTTCGTAACCGTAAGGTCTAACGCCACTTTAGATTCCGATGCATCCTTTAAGGTGATGGAGATTCTTCCTCTCTCATCCTGGTCATGCAGAATTGTTAAGTTAATATTGGTTACGGTATCACCGGACACAACCGGAATATTAAAATATCCGTTCTTCGCAAGCGTATTGGATAGCTTTAATACTTTGAGTGTATTCTGTAGCATCACTGCATCTGCCTGCTCAATTGCTTCCATGCAGTACTGATCTTCTACCTTACTTTTTATGTTTTCTAAGAACTCTTCAGCTGTCGCCATAAAGGATTCTCTGCTCTCCATACTATCAAGAAGACTTTCCGCTTCCTTATAATCCGCTTGTTCTTCTGACTGCTGCATTTTTTCTAAACTATTTAATAGAAAGGATGGGTCCTGAAGTAAGATCTGCGCTGCCTTACGGTTCTCAATCGTATCAGCTGCCTGATACTGTCTTAAGAACGCTATCTCCTCATCATGGTTTTTGCTAAATTCCTTCATCTCTTCAAACTTCATTTCTTCATAAGCCGTAAGATGATCGTCTTTTGGTACATCCATGGAATCAATGAGCGTCTCTAAGCTTACTTCCCCGTATGCTTCATATTCTTTTACCATCTTTTCGGTATTCTCTGGCGTCATCCTGTTAATAGCCTTATCTAGGATCTGCTTCATATAATCGGTCTTTGTCTGCGTATCATATGCGGAATTAATCTGCGCAGATATACTTTCCCCGTTTGCCTCTGTCTTTACCGCCATTCCAAAGTCATCATCAATCTGAAAATCCTGATTCTGTTTTTTCTCGCTTCGCACAGCTGTTAATAGCGTATTTAAGGTCACTTCCTGACCGGCCTTTACGACTGCTCCGATTGCTGCCCCATCACTTTTCTGTACCTGATGTAATAGACGGTAAATGCCGATATAAGAGCTCCGCTCTTCTGGAGTAATCTCTTTCTTGCTTTCTAAGTTCACTAGATATTCGCTGAACTTCTCTTCTGCAGTGATTCCCTGTTCCTTTATGATTTCCTTTGCCTTCTCATTCAGTTCCTCGATGGACATAGAAAGCGGATTAATGCCTTCCTTAATCATAGATGCGGTCACGGCAGGCTTCATATTGGAAATCAGGCTGTTTACCATCGTATCGTATGCTTTCATCTCTGTGATATTCTCTTCTGTCAGCTCAATCTGATTGTAAGCTAAGATTCTCACTGCTCTTTGATTGCTTTCATTGATTTCCTGTCCCATATCTTCCAGGATTGAATCCACATTCTGAAATGCCTTTGTAATGGAGTCTCCTAAGTCACTTCTTGGAGCGGTCATTAACGGTTCATATGCACTCTCTACTTTCTCATATGCCGCTTTCATTCCTTCCCCTGCCACAGAAAGCTCTGCGACTGTAATGGTTTTTCTTGCTTCTAACGTTGCACCAAGCACGGCTGCCGGTACCGTCTTTAACCCGGATATTGTACCAATGGTTTCTTTTAATAAAGAAGAATCTCCACTTCGTCCGTTTACTTCCTCCATCATGCTTTGATAATAACGATCCTCCAGCTCTCGAAGGCCTTCCACCATCTTAGAAAGTTCTGCCGTATCCGGTGCGATCCCCATTTCTTTCATTTTCTGGGCGGACTCCATCGTTAACTTCAGACGAATCTCTTCGAGCTGTCTCTTTGCAGTAATCACGTTGACATCATCCTCGGCGATCTGTTCCATAGCCAGCTGTATTGCATCTTCCGATTCTGCCTGTGCCTCTCTTAGATCCTGCATCGTCAGCTCACTTTTTATGCTCTCACTTTCTAACTGCATCTTCTGACGGTATACTGCCACACGTACGGTTTTTGCATCCATTTCCGAGATATCTGCAAGCAGACTTTCCATCTTATGAGAATCTCCCTCCATCAGATCTGCTGTGGTTGGTGCAATTCCATCTTTTAAAGCCTTAACCAAGCTAGATACCGCATTCTTAATATCCACCTCTTCTTTAAGCTGCTCTAAAAACTGCTTCTTCTCTATATTCTCAGTCGTTACCGGCAAACCATTTTTCAAGAGCCACTTTGCATCGTTAAGACTCTTTTCATCTGCCGCTTTACCTTCTGCCTCTAACATCTGCTCAATGGAAGTGAGTAACTCATTCATCACACTTTCCTCAAGCTCTGCTTTTTGGCCTCCTGCTCCCATTCCGCTATAAACTGCTTTATAGACTGCATCCGGTGTCACTGCCATCTCATTACCGATTATGTATTGATAGGAGGCATCCGTCATACTAGAGGAGGCAGATAATAAATCCATTGCTTCTTTTATTCTTGTGATATTTTCTTCTGTCACTGGCATATTAGCGCCTGACAGCACTTCTGCGAAATAGGAATCAAGTCCATTTGAAGCACACTCACTTACTGCTGCCTGCTCGTTATTGTGCCTTTTTTCCTTTTTCGTCTCTATCTGAGAATCCACGCTCTTCTGTCTTAACTCTTTCCCCTTCTTGATTCGCTCTAGCGCTTTTTCAAGTCGATCAGAATCATACTCCTCAATGGAAGTACCTTCTTCTTTTAAATCCTGATAATCTTCTTCTGTCATCTGGGAGCATAAAGACTGAAGCGGATTTTGAATTTCCTGCTTCTTTTCTGTACTGACAGCGATGCCGGATGTGACCTCTACCTTTGTAAACATTCCGGCCCCAGTATCCCCTGCATTTTCTCGGATATCTTTGGTGCTTCCTGCCTGCGTTAGCCCAGATTCTTTTATTTTACTGCTTGTAATTTCTGTACTAACTGTACTTGTCTCTGTTTCCGGCTCATATGCACGAATCCCTAATTTATTGATTGCATTTATATACATTGCATTCCTCTCTTTGCTCACTCTTTATACCCTATTATTAGATATTTCGGTCGTTTTTCCAAAAAGCTTAACACCTCCTTTATGTCTCCCACATTTGTCTTAATATCCCCTCCTCTGGGGTATGTATTGTGATAACCCGGAATACACTTATATAAATGACCGATTTTATCTTGTTATTCATGATAAATCCAGGAGGAAATAAAGCATGAAAGGCTTAAAAAAATTCGTAGCATGCATGCTATGCCTTACTATGATGATCGCCGGCTGCAGCTGCCGGCTGAAAACAACAAAAGAAGCACCGCTAAAAAGCTTTGCTGAATTTATAAATGAAATATTTCAAACTGAAGTCTCTACCGATACGATTTCCCTCCACTACTCCCTTTCCAATCCGGAATCTTATGGGATTAAAGAGCCCGAAGCAAGCCTTGGGGACTATTCGCTTGATAAAATGAATGAAGAAATATTACAAGCAGAGAATTATCTTTCCACCTTGAAACGCTATGATCCCGCCAATCTAACAGCAGAAGAACAGCTTATCTATGACATTCTAAGTGTCACGTTAGAAAATACAATCAAAACCGGCGATTATTTATACTAT
Source organism: uncultured Lachnospiraceae bacterium (assembly GCA_945787565.1). GTDB lineage: Bacteria > Bacillota > Clostridia > Lachnospirales > Lachnospiraceae > Lachnoclostridium. Next base: position 49,351 of record CALZIE010000003.1, on the reverse strand, counting down.
CAGGAAACCCTCGGACCTACGACCGGTATTCAGGCCCAGCTTCCAATTCTGCTTGCTGAATATTCTTTTTCGAAAGAATCCGATATCATAACTTACTTAAACCTGCTAAACTGCATTGGCACCTATTTTGAACAAATCTGTGAGTTTGAACGGCAAAAATCAGAGAATGGCTTCTTTATGTCCGATGAAGTGGCAGATATGATTATCCGTCAGTGTAGCGACTTCATCAAGGATTCTGAAAATAATCTTCTGATTGAATGCTTCAATGAAAAAATCGCCTCCTTTGAAGGGCTGTCAGCAGAAGCTATGGTTTCTTATGCCGAACAGAATGAAAAGGCGGTCAAAGAATCGGTTATTCCTGCCTATGAAAACCTGATTAATACCTTAGAAGTCTTAAAGGGAACTGCTACCAATCAGATTGGTCTGTGCGGTTTTAGTGAAGGTAAGGAATACTATGAGCTGATGTGTCAGATTTCTACCGGTTCTAAAAAAACAATCAAGGAAATGAAGACTGCCCTCTCTAACACATTAAACTCTTCCATCTTAACAATGACCACCATTCAGATTCAGAACCCTACCATCACAACCCAGATAAATAACTTCAAATTTCCAAAAACAGAACCTTATGAAATCCTGACCTACTTAAAAGATGCCATAAAAGATGACTTTCCATCCATCGATGATGTAAACTGTTCTGTCCGCTATGTGCATGAATCTCTGCGTGAGCATTTAAGCCCGGCTATGTACTTAGTCCCTCCAATTGACAGCTATCAAGAGAACTTTATCTATATCAATAATAATCCAGTCTACGACATGTCGGAAATCTTCCCTACCATCGCACACGAAGGGTACCCGGGACATCTGTACCAGAATGTTTACTTCCGTTCCCAAAATCCGCACCCACTCCGGAATCTCATCAATATCACTGGATATGATGAGGGCTGGGCCACCTACGTAGAAGCCTATTCCTACAGTCTTGCAGGCTTCACAAAAGATCTTGAGAGTATGCTTGTTTCCAATATGGTTGCCCTTCACTGCCTGTATTCCTTAACGGATATTGGCATCCATTATGAAGGCTGGACCAAATCAGATACCGCAGAATTCTGGAATGTCTATGGCGTTTCATCTGATATTGCAGAAGAAATCTATTATACGATTCTTTCGGAGCCTGGAATCTATCTTCCATACTCCATCGGGTATATTGAGATTATGGAACTGCAGAATAAAGCAAAAAATGCATTAGGAGAGAAGTTCACATTAATGGATTTCCACGAGTTCCTGTTAAAGATGGGACCTTGTCCATACAGTATCATCAATGAGTATATGGATGAATGGATCCGCAGCCAAAAGTAAGCGTCTTATAGGAAACAAGGAAAGGGCTGCCGCCTCATATGAGGCGGCAGCCCTTTTCTTGTTTCCTAGTTCTTTGCATACATGGTCTTTACTTTGATTCCTTTTACCATGTCAAGCTTTCCAGCTAGGGAGCTGATTACATCATTCTCTGCATCCACGACTACACTGATGATCTTGATTCCTCTCTCCCGATATGGTACACCCATTCTACCGATAATATGAGGTCCATACTCATGAAGGATCTCATTTACCTCTCCCGATGATTGAATATCCTCTACAATCACACCAATTAAAGCGATTCTTGTCTCCATCTCCATCTTCGTGCCCTCCTGTTAGATCTTTTTCATATCTTCTTGGAACGCCTGAAAGATTCCTTCCGTTGGCAGACACTTTAATGTCATCCTTTTCTTCGTCTTTGGGTGAAGGAAAGAAAGCAGATAAGAATAAAGTCCAGGATTCACCCATCTTTCTTTTGGTATAAAGGTTTTATTATACTTAGTATCACCCCACAGACCGCCAGTTTCCTTTTCCATCTGAACCCTGATCTGATGATGTCTGCCTGTTAACAGTTCAATCTCTGCCAGGGAAAGATCTTCTCCGTCCTTCTCTAAGGATGCCACAATTTTATAATTCAATACCGCTTTCTTAGCCTGTTTGTTTGTTTCGGTGGTAATGGCAGACAGATTGGTCTTTGGATCCTTTATCAGATAATCAATAACCTGCTTATACTCTGTCATAACCGTTTGTCTGCTGTTTAATACAGCAAGATAATGTTTCTCCATCGTCTTGTCCTGCACCTGTTTGCTTAACGAAGCCGCCGCCTCTTTTGTCCTTGCAAACACCATGACGCCACCCACCGGACGGTCTAAACGGTGGATTAAGAAAACCTCTGCCTTCCCTTTTCCGTACTTATCATACAAATAGTTTTTTACATGGTCCGTCATGGCAAGCTCTGTTGAGCGGTCTGACTGACTTAAGACACCTGCTGGCTTTTCTGCCACGACCATTGTCTCATCTTCAAATAATACGTTTAACTTCATATCTCTCCTATATCTTAAAACGATATCCTACGCCCCAGATGGTCTCAATATACTGAGGTTTTGATGTGTTCGTCTCAATCTTCTCACGAATCTTCTTAATGTGAACGGTTACTGTCGCAATATCTCCAATGGATTCCATATCCCAGATCTTCTGGAACAGCTCTTCTTTCGTGTACACATGGTTCGGATTCTCTGCAAGGAAGGTTAGTAAATCAAATTCCTTTGTCGTAAATGCCTTCTCTTCTCCGTTTACATAAACTCTTCTTGCTGTCTTATCAATCTTGATGCCACGAATCTCAATGACCTCATTTTCCTTGATACCAGATCCAACTAAACGCTCATATCTTGCCATATGGGCTTTCACTCGTGCCACAAGTTCGCTTGGGCTAAATGGTTTTGTCATATAATCATCCGCACCTAAGCCAAGTCCCCTGATCTTATCAATATCATCTTTCTTTGCAGAAACCATAATAACCGGAATATTCTTCACTTCCCTAATCTTTCTGCAAATCTCGAATCCATCCATTCCAGGTAACATCAGATCTAAAATCACAAGCTTAAACTCTTCCTTTAACGCTCTCTCTAGTCCCGTGTCCCCTGCATTCTCAATGCTGACCTCAAAACCAGAAAGCTCTAAATAATCCTTCTCAAGCTCTGCAATCGCTACTTCATCTTCTACAATTAATATCTTATCCATCTTAGTTCCTCCTTTATACTCTTCTATTCCTTAATCTTCACTCTTCCCTCTTTTACTGGCTTATCCAGTTTCTTGTCTGGCTTCTTTTCCATCCATCTGCGTATTGTAAAATACATGGTCGTTCCGGCTCCTTCCACACTGGTCGCCCAGATCCTTCCTTCATGTTCTTCGATGATCTTCTTCGCGATTGCAAGACCTAACCCAGTTCCACCCTTTTTCGAGTTTCTGGATGCATCTGCCCGATAGAAACGGTCAAAGATATTCGGAAGATCCTTTCTTGAAATGCCTGCGCCGTTATCTTCAATCTCAACCTGAATGAAATTGGAGATTTCCTTTACCCTGACATTTAATCTTCCTTCTTTCTTATCCATATACTTCACAGCATTACCAATAATATTATTGATAACACGCTTTAACTGTTCCGCATCCGCAATGGCTTTCGCGTCCGGATTGGCACTATACTCATATCCGAGTCTTATATTCTTCACTTCTAAATCAAATCGCAGCTCATCGATGCAATCATTAAAATAATCCGCCACATTGATAATGCTGAAATTATAAGGGACCGTATTGGAATCAATCTTAGAATAAAGAGACAGTTCATCTACAAGCACCGACATATCGCTTGCCTTTGTGTAAATGGTCTTTAAATATTTCTCCTGTCTTTCTGGCGTATCCGCCACCCCATCAATCAATCCTTCCGCATACCCTTTGATGGCAGTAAGCGGTGTCTTTAAGTCATGAGAGATATTGCTGATCAATTCTCTGGATTCCCTTTCATACTGCATCCTTACCTCGATTAACTCCTTTAAATGAATTCTCATCTCTTCAAAGTCCTGACACAGCTGTCCGATCTCATCATCAGCGGAACCTGAAATGGAGAAATCCAGATTGCCTTCCTTCATCTCCTTCGTTGCCTTCTTTAACGTATCAAGAGGCCTTATGATGCTTCTGTATAGCCACATAATTAATAAAAATGCGGTCATAGATATAATTACAACAAATGACACAACCGCCTGAATTGCTGACTGTTTAATCTGAGGAACTAACGTATTCACATCGGTAACAACAAATACCGTTCCTTCCGAACCATCGCTAAAATAAAAATCCTGCTGTTTTAATAAAAATGGATGCTTTCCACCTACATAAATACCGCCATCCACTTCTGTGCTATACTCACCAAACTTAGGAAGACTCTTCTTAATCTTACTTAGCATTACCTCATCTCCGGCAAATACAAACTGGTCTTCCTTTCGTACCACAAGAAACGAATACTTTTCGGTAATTTCTTCATTCAGGCTTGCAATGTAGCTCATATCTTCTAATTCTGCCGGTTCTTTAATGGCACATAACTTAATCCGGTTGAACACATCCCTTGTCAGACGGTTTAAAATCTGCAGCGGATTCGTAATAACCTGCAGCGTGTCCGACTCCACATCATAGGCTTCCTGAATGGAATTCAGCTGATATGTGATGATTGCCTTTCCTGATGCTGTGATCAGAAGAATCGGGATGATGATAATGATAAAAAAAGACATCTTAAGCCTTTTCTTCAAATCCATAATAATAACTCCCATTCTGCTCATTATGTAACAGTCTGTCACATTTTCTTTATTATACCATATATATTCTAAAGTAAAACGTAAACTATCCATGATAAATCTAAATATTTTATAACATGACCGATGGAACTATTTATAAAGAAAGGACGGTACCGAAGCGCTATATTTCTCTCCAGTCTGTCTCATAACAAACATAGAGGAACTATGACGATTCCGATGCCGTCCTCTCTTTATAAGGCCGCTTTCATGCCAAGCACTTGGCTTACGCTATTTTATGCTAGCCTAATCTTTTTATAAATAGCTTTTTAATACTTCTACTTTATCAAGTCTTTCCCATGGAAGATCTAAATCTACACGACCAAAATGACCATATGCTGCTGTCTGCTTGTAGATTGGCTTTCTTAAGTCAAGCATCTTGATGATGCCAGCTGGACGAAGGTCAAAGTTCGCACGGATAATATCCACGAATTCTTCGTTTGACTTCTTGCCAGTTCCAAATGTATCAACCATGATGGAAGTAGGCTTAGCAACACCGATTGCATAAGAAAGCTGGATTTCACATTTTTCTGCAAGGCCAGATGCTACGATATTCTTTGCTACATATCTAGCAGCGTAAGCAGCAGAACGATCAACCTTTGTGCAGTCCTTTCCAGAGAAAGCTCCGCCGCCGTGACGAGCATATCCGCCGTAAGTGTCTACGATGATCTTACGTCCAGTAAGACCACTGTCACCGTTTGGTCCGCCGATTACGAAACGGCCTGTTGGATTGATGAAGAAGTTTGTTCTCTCATCGATTAACTCTGCTGGAAGAACTGGATCAAATACATACTTCTTGATATCTTCATGAATCTGTTCCTGCGTTACTTCTGGATCATGCTGAGTGGATAATACAACTGCATTTAAGTGGATTGGCTTGCCTTCTTCGTTATATTCTACTGTTACCTGGCTTTTTCCATCTGGACGAAGGTAGCTTAATGTGCCATCCTTTCTTACCTTTGCAAGCTGCTTTGTAAGACGGTGTGCTAAAGAGATTGGATATGGCATATACTCTTCTGTCTCATTTGTAGCATAGCCGAACATCATTCCCTGATCCCCTGCTCCGATTGCTTCGATATCATCATCTGACATCTGGTTTTCTTTTGCTTCTAATGCCTTATCAACGCCCATTGCGATATCTTTGGACTGTTCATCTAATGCAACGATAACACCACATGTATCTGCGTCAAATCCATATTTCGCTCTGTCGTATCCGATTTCCCTTACGGTATCACGTACGATTTTCTGGATATCAACATATCCCTTTGTTGTCACTTCGCCCATAACAAGTACAAGACCAGTCGTAATTGCAGTTTCACAAGCTACACGGCTCATTGGATCCTGTGCTAATAATGCATCTAATACTGCATCAGAGATCTGATCGCAGATTTTGTCCGGATGCCCTTCGGTTACGGATTCAGAGGTAAATAATAATTTGTTGTTCATGTGTGTTTCTCCTTTCGATTCAAAAAACCTTCAAAAACATAAAATGGTATAAAAAAAAGCCCGCGATAAGCGGACTTGACAATTCTATCTATCAAATCCTCTTATTGTTCGATTTCTCGCTCAACTTAGCACCTTCCACATAAGGGGGTTGCCGTGACTTCACCGAGTCTTTACTCTCCGTCACTCTGAATAAGAGATTTTATTCTAATAATCCTATTTAATTTTCTTTGCGGGCACAGCGTTTTTGCTGCAACTTATTTAAGGATATACTAATTATTGTCACTTGTCAAGCAGTTTATTTCATAAGCTTTTGAAGCGTCTTTAGCAGATCATCCACAACCTCGTCGTTCCCACTTCTAATATCATCCACGACGCAGCTCTTAATATGGCTGCTTAACAATACTTTATTAAAGCTGTTAAGCGCAGACTGAATAGCGGATACCTGTGTCAGAATATCTGAGCAGTAACACTCCTCTTCCACCATCTTCTTAACGCCTCTTACCTGTCCCTCAATGCGATTCAACCGGTGAATCAGATCTTTATATTCCTTCTCATCTCGATGCTTTCTCTTGTTTCCACATTCACATTCCATCGGCTGCTACTCCTTTAACCAGATTCCTACTTTCTTTCATTATAGCTTTCCCACTTTCCTTTCGCAAGGTTATCTTACTGACATCGCTGTTAGTATTGACCATATCCAAACATTTTCATTGACTTTTTATTACATTTTCTATATAATTTAACCATTGTTCTTACATTTTTCTACTATCAATCCATAAAATTAGGAGATACAAATGAAAACACTCAAACTATTTACAAGCGAAGTAATTCCTGGAATGACAGTGGCAGAAGATGTCTATACGTTTAATAATCAGCTTATTATTCCAAAAGGAAGCAAGCTGTCGGATAAGATTATTTCACGCCTGAAGTTTTATTCCATCAGCCAGATTATCGTAGAGACGAAAGAGGAAGAGGCTCCCTCGATCCCAAGTCCGGTACTTTTAGAACCAACTAACTTTCCTGCATTTAAAGTAAGTAACACAGCTGAATTCAAATCCTTTAAAGATGAAATGATTCAAACTGCCAACTCCCTTCAGAAGGATTTAAATGCAATTGTTGCAAACCGAGCTAAGATTGAAGAAGAGGAACTTCTAAAAAAAATCTATTCCATATTAAATCATAGCAGGAATGGAACTCATATATTTGATATGCTGCATTGCCTAAGAGATTATGATGACCAAACTTACATACATTCTATTAACGTAGCCCTGATTTGCCATGTGATCGGCTCCTGGAGTAAATTCTCCAAAAAGGATTTAGAAACAGTGACTCTTTGCGGTCTGCTCCACGATATCGGAAAGATCGTCATCCCAGATACCCTGATTCGAAAGCCTTCCAAACTCACAGATTCCGAATACAGCATTGTAAAGACACATACCGTAAAAGGTTATGAGGTGTTAAAAAATCAGAACATTAATATACATATCAAAATGGCAGCTATGATGCATCATGAGCGTTGTGACGGCAGCGGTTACCCACTCGGAATGAAAGGGGATCAGATTGACCGTTTCGCAAAGGTTGTTATGATTGCAGATACCTATGATGCCATGACAAGCGCACGAATCTACCGTGGACCTCTTTCTCCATTTGAAGCAATCAGCATCTATGAGACAGAAGGCTTAACCAAATTTGATCCAAAGTATCTAATGACATTCTTAGATCATATCTATGAATTTTATCAGAATGCGCCGGTACGCTTAAATGACCAGAGAGAAGGCATCATTGTGATGATTGACCGAAATCATATCTCCAAGCCACTTGTAAAAGTCGGTGACTCTTATTTAGATCTTCTTAAGGAACCTGATTTATACATTGAATGCTTTTTATAACGTAGAACATAAGACTAGCGTAACTTGTCTGCTCTAAGTTCTGCGAATAAAAAATGATCGTCAACGCTACTCTAAATAAAAAAAAGCCGCAGACATGAAAATGATCTCTTCCGAATGTTCGGAAACAATCTTTTTCATATCTGCGGCTTTTTATCTTTTATCAGCCTACTTTTAACTTAAATTTACGGATTGCTTTTTCATCTTCTGCATCCACTTTTTCCATGGAAGCACCAAGTTCACGCATCTTTCCTTCAAAGTTTTCATAGCCACGTTCAATGTATTCAATCTGTTCCACAACGGTGAAACCTTCTGCTGCAAGGCCTGTGATTACAAGCGCTGCACCTGCTCTTAAGTCTGGTGCAGATACAATTGCTCCAGTTAATTCGCTTACACCGTCGATGATTGCAGTATTGCCTTCCACCTTAATGGAAGCGCCCATCTTCACTAACTCATCCACATATTTAAAACGATTTTCAAATATGCTTTCGGTTACGATGCTAGTACCTTCTGACATAGCAAGAACTGCTGTAATCTGTGGTTGCATATCGGTTGGATATCCTGGATATGGAAGTGTCTTAACCTGTGTATGACCAAGACGTTTTGTTGCCACAACACGTACAGAATCATCAAATTCTTCTACTTCAGCACCCATCTCCACTAATTTTGCAGTGATCGCTTCTAAATGCTTTGGAATAACATTCTTAACCGTTACATCACCCTTTGTCGCAGCTGCTGCGAACATAAAGGTACCTGCTTCAATCTGATCTGGAATAATAGAGTATGTGCTTCCATGTAGCTTGGAAACACCTTTGATACGGATGACATCTGTTCCAGCACCCTTAACATTTGCTCCCATGCTGTTTAGGAAGTTAGCAACATCAACAACGTGTGGTTCTTTTGCAGCATTCTCAATAATTGTCTGTCCTTCTGCTAATGCAGCGGCTAACATAATATTGATGGTTGCTCCAACGCTGGCCATATCAAGATAAATATGGCTTCCCACTAATTTTTTAGCATTAGCCTGAATCATGCCATGCTGAATCTTTACGTCTGCACCTAGGGCTTCAAACCCTTTAATATGCTGATCGATTGGACGGCTTCCGATATTACAGCCGCCTGGCAGAGCTACCTCTGCTGTTTTATATTTACCTAAAAGAGCACCGATTAAGTAATAGGATGCTCGAATCTTACGAATAAAATCATATTCAATGCTTACTAAAGAAATATGTCCGCCACAAATCTTAGCAGTATGACGGTCAACCCGTTCTACCTTTGCTCCAATTGCTTCAATTGCCTGTAATAATACATTGATGTCACGTACATCTGGAAGATTCTCAATTACAACTGTCTCATCTGTCATAATTGCTGCCGCAAGAATACCTAGTGCTGCATTTTTTGCTCCGCCAATGGTAACTTCTCCTGCTAAAGCTTTTCCACCTTTAATTATATACTGCTCCATTGCACACCTCTATCTATCTATCTATCTATAAATACGCAGTCGCTTAAATGTCATGTTATTTCACCCTTAAAGTTAGGAATCCCAGACAGAAAACATACTGCCAGGGCATATAATAAACGTAATTTATGCATAATAAAACCTGCGCAAACAGTAATACTCGCCAAAACTCCTATACGGCCCCTAATTGTTACTTTTGCACATGAACTGCTTTTCCTATTTGTCAATTTTTTAACCTAAGTCTGATTATAACATAAAGATTGAATTTGTAAATAACCATTTCTGAAAAATCCAGTATTTTTCAACATTTCTCCCGCATTAGCAGATGCATTTTTCAAGCTGATTTACGACCTTTTTTACAGACTGTTCAATTGTCAGTTCCTCACAATCGACTGTGATATGTGCATATTTTTCATATAAAGGACATCTTTCCTTGTATAGTGCATATAAATCCTGATCGGGTCTTAGCACTACCCCCCGCTCATTTAAATCTCCAAGCCGTTCTTCTACTGACTCATAAGAAAGTTTCAAATATACTACCGTACCTATCTTTTGTAAATGATGCATGGCATCCTTACCATAGATTACGCTGCCGCCAGTGGCGATTACCGAATTTTGTACATCAAGGCTTGCATTTACTTCCTCTTCAATGCGGATAAATCCATCCAGACCGTCTTCTGTGATAATATCCTTTAACAGCCTTTTTTGGCTTTCCTGAATCACTAAATCGGAATCTACAAACTGATACCCTAATACCTTAGCAAGTACCACACCAATCGTACTTTTGCCTGAGCCTGGCATTCCAATCAATACAACATTACCCTCCATCATCTTGACATTCCCCCGTCATTTGTATTGTTTTTCTGATTCTATTTCTTCTTTTTTGGCTTATCTTTTCGAACGGAATATCCGAATGTTCCAAGCAGATTTCCTACCCCGTAATACTCTCCATGAGAATATACAATCGGCTTGCTACGATGCAGCTCGAATTTTCCTTTTTCATTCATATACTCTTTGCTGGCATGGACCGCTACCACATCTGCTACAAACATATCATGGGAGCCTAATTTAATGATTTCTCTTACCTTGCATTCAATATTGACCGGTGATTCCCCAATCATCGGCGCATTGGTATTGACACCATCTAATTTTGTCAGCTTCATTTCCTTGAATTTATCCACATCTCGTCCTGACTTTACACCACAGTAATCCGTTGCAAATGCCAGTTCTTCTGTCGCTAGATTAATAACAAATTCTTTTGTCTCTTCAATCATTTGATAAGAATGACGTTCCTTTCGTATGGATACAGATACCATTGGGGGATTCGTACAGACTGTCCCAGCCCAGCAGGCTGTAAAGATATTGCTGTTTCCTTCTTTATCCGCTGAGCTTACCATAACCACCGGGAGCGGATATAACATATTCCCGGGTTTCCATTGTTCTTTTTCCATAACTACTTTTTTACCTTTCTGCTTATCCTCATTGTCCTACATCCATACTTCTTTCTATTATGGATTGCATCCACCTTGTTTTATAGTATATAATGGTAATATACAATACCATTTTCATATTGCATAAGAGGTGAGATAATGAGTTTGAATTATATTTCCATTGAGAATTTCTCCGGCTCTGATGATGCCGTAGTAAAACAGAATCTTAAATTTAAAACAGGAAACTTCGTGTGGAGAGTGAAATTTTCCACCGACTTAAATCCTGCTACTGTTAATAATAGAAATCTCTATGTGACGAAGTTAGATGGATCCTTTCTTAAGACATCCATCCGTTATGATGCAGCGAACCATTCCATAGAAATTGAACCGCTTGAAGCCTATGCACAGGATCAATCCTATCTCCTGTACATATCAACAAATGTAGAGTCCAAAGGCGGTCAGAGATTAAAATCTGAAATCAGCCTTCGCTTCAAGCTGTAAAATCTTCTATCCTTAATACAAGTAGTTCTGCGGTTTCATATTCTTTTGATTCCGTCAGGGCTGCTATTTTTTTTGCATTGCGTTCCTCTGCATTATGAATAACCTGCTTTAAGTATTTTGTTACTGCTTCTAAATTGTTCTCTTCTTTTACAATTCGGTCGATATTCTCGCAAAGTGCCATAAAGGCATCCTCTCTCACCTGATAATCTCTTCCATTTAAATAACAAAATGCGTATCCCAAATAGTCATTCGCATCTAAATTAGAAATGAACATTCGGTTATAGAATAAGGTCCGAAGCGTATCATGCTCTGCAAACAGCCTGTCCATCTTTACTGTCTGGCCATCTAAGATAATACCAAACTGACAGCGTTCATCGCTCATAATATCCTGAAGACGTAAAATAGATTCCTCTGACAGTTCTGAAGCTTCTTCAATAATCAGCATACAGTCTGTAAGCTGAGCCATTTTGTCCTGCAAATTCATACGATTTAAACGTGATGCATGAATTAATGCTACTTTAGAAGAATGATTGATTCCAAGTGCATATAAATCTCTTGCAAGCAACTTGCCAAGTGTTTTCTTGCCCATCTGATTTTCTCCTGCAATCATCAGATTTACATTTCTAGATGGGCGATCACATACGGTCTCAAGACACTGTATGATCGATCTTGCCACCGAATCCACTCTGGTGAAATCTCCAGTCAGATCGGCTACTTTCATCTGTTTTTCTCGAAGTATTTCATACATTTTATTATCTGGATTAATAATGAGATGTTCCTCTAAAACCTCATCTAAAATCAGACATTCATGCTCGTCTGACTTATAAGTGAAGGATTCTTCTGGTTCAGACTGTATCTCAGCTTGTAGTTCAGATTCTACCTCGGCTTGAGGTTCTTCTACTTCAGATTCTGCCTCTGGTTGCGCTTCTTCTACTTCAGACTCCACCTCTGCTTGCGGCTCTTCTACTTCAGATTCTACCTCTTCTTCTGTTATTTCGGCTTCTTCTGTTTCTATTTTTTGCTCAATCGTTTTCTCAACCTTTTCTTCGGTTATTTCTGATTCAAGCGTTTCCTTATACTCTTTTTCCTCTTCCAGCTCTTCTAGGACTTCAGCCTGCAATTCCGACTGAATTTGCTGCTGTAGTTCATCAAATTTTATAGTTTCTTCCTTATTGGTATTTGAATCGTACTTTGTCTCTTCTTTATCATTTTGTGCGTTTGCAAATGCTTCTATACTTTCATTCGGCTGCTTTGAAGATTCAATTTCTTCCTTTGTTTCTAACATTTTTGATTCGGATTCCTGCATCTCATAATTTCGATTTTCTTCCTCCTCAAGTGCCGAACGAATCACATCTTTTAACTTAGAAAAAATAGATTTCTTTTTCTTCTTTTCCTTTTTTTTCTCATCACTCGCATCAAACAGTTCCGCTAATGCATGGGATTCTTCCTCAGAAATCGCACTGCTGTTGTATTCATCATACGTTTTCTCAGATTCCTGTTCGGACTCTTTCCAACCGTAAGACTTCCATTCCGATTCTTCTGATTCTTCCGATTGGCTTTCTGATTCTTCTGATTCTTCCTCTTCTTCGAAATCATCATTTTCATCAGAATCCTCATCTTCCGCTTCAAAATCGTTATCTTCAGAATCTTCGTCTTCAAAGCCCTCGTCTTCGGAATCATCCTCTTCAAATTCTTCCTCTTCTAACTCATTATCCTCAGAATCTTCAGATTCCGAATCTTCATATTTCGAATCCTTGTTTTTATCTGTATTCTCCTTAGGATCTTCGAAGCGTTTCTCTTTTAATTCCTGATGTTTCTCTTCTTCTGACTCATTTTCCTCTGCTTTTACACATTCCTTCACAGATTCTTTTATGAATTCATTTACAGATTCCTTTTCCTGCTCCTGTTCATCAACTTTCGCTACCGGTACAGATTCCTCTTCCTTTTCGTGAATTTTTTCTTCTGTCTCAGGATGTAGGTTCTCTGTTTCTTCTGTCTCATCACATTTGTTCTGTATTTCCTCAGATACTGCCTCTTCCGCTTTCTTTTCTTCCGCTTCTTCCACGGTCTGAAGATTAGCAGTTTTTCTGACGTTTTCTGTTTTCTCAGAATCCGTCTCCCCTGTATAATATGCTCTTAAAGCCTTGGCCTTTTCCACGTAGATACCGCTTCCAAACCACAGAATAATGTCAGAGCACTCTGCCACGCAGCGCTTTTCATCTCCAGTCTTATGATACAATTTTGCCAGCTCATAAGCCCAGTTTTCCATATATTCTGCCTTCTTAATTGCCTCCAGATCACGGATCAGTTCTTCATCTGGTTTGTTAAGAAGTCTATCAATGCTGTAGCGGAAAATATATTGGTAAAAATCATTCGGAGCAATCTCGATATACTGTGAAAGATACTTTTCAGCCTCAACGGCATCTTCCAGCTTGATGGAGAGGTGCACTAACTGTGCTAAAATACGGCGTGATTTTGTTTTCTCATAAATCTGTAAAAACAGGCTTCTCGCCTTCTTATACTGCATGCTCTGAAAATATGCCTCTGCAATCACACTTAAATCAGACATGCTCTTAAGCTTTTTCGGATCGATCTCGGCTGCCAATGTGGCAGCCTTGATACATTCTCCTTGCTCCAGATATTTTTTTATCTGTCCAATCTTTACGATAATCTGGTATTTCTCCATAGATGTGCCCCCATTTTAAATCTATGACTATATTATCATCTCCATTATTAAGAAACAAGTTTTATTCAAACAAATTCAGACTTGTCTGCTCAAATTCCAATGGCACATATTCTACATCCGATACATTCACTCTGCTCTGATAGTCAACCACTACCGTCTGCTGTTTTCCATCCACTAACTTCTGGCCAAGCACATAGTTCACATCGAAGCGTCCGGTGATTGCCGGAGTCGTACCTCTTGCCGGAACAATTAACTGAACCTGATTGGTCTTTAACAGTTCAAAGATCGGTTCCCAAATGTACACATCCTTTGCCGCACCGAATGGATTATCGATAAAGATGACCTTACGAAGTCCCTTATTCTCTCCCTTTCCAGAATTCAGACAGGAGATATAATTAATAATCGCAATCAGGAACTGAATGTAAATTCCCTGTGACTGCCCGGTGCTACCGACTGCCTCTTCATAACGAAGATGTCTGCTGTTTTCCTTCATGCGTTCCCGCTTATAAAGGCTTAAACGAATCTGATTCATATCGGTTACGATAACCGAGAACAGTTTCTTTAAAGAAAGGGAGGTTCGAATGAACTTTAACTTATCCGGCCCCTCTTCGTAATCATCCACTGCTGCCACAATCTGATCGATATAGGCTGCCATGCGGTCTTTATAAAGCTCTTCCTTCACATAAGGAATCTGAAGATGAATAATTGGAATCTGCTCTCCATCTAATGTGATTTTCGATAACTTTGCTAACTGCTCTAATTCGGAACGGATATTTAAGCATCGCTGCAGACACTGGTTCTCGAAGTTACTCTTGATATTCGCCATATCCGCGATTCCTCGCTCGATCCGGCCTTTCTCTAATTCTAGAAGATCTGACACTTCCCTTAAGTTTCTCTGCAGTTCCTTCGCCTCTTCTTCATCCTGTGGCATTCTGACACTTATGCTGATTTCTTCTGCAAGCCCGGCTGCATTCTCTTCCTGAAGCGCTTCTAATAACTTCTGCTTCTGTTTATAGAAATCATCCTGCTTTTTCTTAAGTTCTGCACTCGCACGGTCATATTCCTTTTCAAAGAGTTCCTGCTCTTTTCTTAACTCATCTGCCATCTTTCTTTCTGCGACTACATTTAGGGCTGCCGACTGGTTTAAAGTGGCTGAGTTTTTAAACATTCTCTCAATGTCTTTTCGGATTTCTTCTAATGCTCGGATTTCTTTTTCTGCCGCTTCGATCTCCTTGAGACACATTCTTAACTCTTCTTCCTTCTTCCCTTTCATGGCGATAAAAGAAGCTTCCTCCATGCCAGCACTTTCAGAAAGGAATTCTTCAGAAATCGTTACATATTTCTCCTTCATGGCAGCAAGCGACTGCATAAGCTTGCCTTCCATTCGGTTAACCTGTCCCATCTGCATATCAGCAAGTGTCTTTTGTCTCGCAATCACTTCTTCTAACTGAAGGATCTCATTTCGCTTTTCTAAAAGCACTTCGTCCTCTACCTGATAGCTTTCCTGTCTTTCATGTATTTCCTGTAGCAACGCAAGGCTGATTCCTTTATTTCGAATGCTTTTTAACAGACGGTTCATGGTATCCGCATAAGAACGAATCAGATGGTTCTTATCCTCTATCCCAGTATTCTCGCTTTCAAATGCAAGGATTTTTCCGTTTGCCTTATTCTCTAATTCTTCTGTGGATAACAGGCTTTCGTTGTAATTTCCTTCCACCTCATACTTTGCGTATTTTTCTTCCCAAGAAAGATTCATTCTTCCAACTTCTTTTGTAATCTGTTCAAGAAGCCCCTTCTTTTCTTCTAGTTGTCCAGAAAGCTTGATTCGTTCTTCCTTTGCTGTATGAAGTTCTTCTAAAAGTGTATCTTTTAATTTGCTTCCTTTTTTCTGCTCTTCATATAAATCATTTAGCTCTTCACTTAAAGTGGTAAGCTGAATCAATGCCTCGCGCTCTTTCTTACGTTGATTCCTTCTCTCTTTTGCCTTTTTTAAAGTCTCTTCCTTCTCACGGATTTCTTCTAAGAGCTTTGCCGCCTGTTCTTTGATGTTTTGCAGTTCTCCCACCGCCTGCTTAAGCATCTTCTCTCTCTTTGCCCTCTTATCCTTCATAGACGGATAGGCTTCTTCATACTTAATCAGAAAGGCGCTTGCAAATGCTTCATCTTCCATATACGTCTGTTCCAGATCTGCCAAACGTTTTAATTCACCATCTGCCTTCTCCATACGATCAGCAAGCTTCTCCAGCTCTTTCTTTAGCTTTCTTTCATCTAAATAGATTCCTAAATCCTTTGCTGCAAGCTGCATGTTGGATGTTTTTATAAGCTCTTCCTTTTTTATAAGGGCGGATTCTTTAATCACTGGAACAACGCCAAAGAACTCCTTATCACGAAGGGCTGCATCACTTTTTAGCTGGCTATATTCTTCGTCGGAAACAATTAAGGAATATGGTAAGAATGGATAGTCTAACAGAAGCTCTCCTGCATCCTCTTTCGCTCTTTCCTTTAAATACGCGATGCCAGTAATCGGTCTTGCTAACTCACGTTCATTTAGATAGGATAACAGGCGGATTGTAGCGCTCTCATCCGGAAGGAAATATCCTCTGTTCAGATTCTCTCTCTGCTTCTCATATTCCTCATGCATTGTACGCAAGCCATCCATTGCCTTTAAGTTAGCCCGGTATCTTGCATGAATCTCCTTTAAGAGACCTTTTGTATCTGCACTTCCGTATACGGTCTTTAAACGGTCTGCCTTCTTCTTCTCTTTCTCATAAGCAGTAAAGAACTGATTTTCCTCTGCTTCCTTTGCCTGAAGGGTATCCACAGCTGCCTCTGCCTTTGCCGATTGATTCTTGATTTCCTCTAGCGCCTGCTTCTTCTCTTCCTTTGTCATAGTGATTTCTGTAATCACTTTTTCTTCTTGCTCTATCATAAGGCGGTTCTCTTTGCTGGCCTTATTTAAATCCTCTAGGAAGAACAGCCCGGCATCCTGCTTCAAGATAGCTGCCTTTGCTTCAAGTCCTGTTATCGAATCGGACATAGAACTAAGCTTGCTTTCCCATACATACGTCTCTTTTTCTAAGAATCGTTCCCGCTCTCCTTTTTTCTCCCAAGCATCTTTTATGCTTTCATAGGAAACACGTTCTTCTTTCTGCTTTGCTTCTAACTCTTCTCTCTTCTTTTCATAGCGGCCTTTTAATATCCATACCAGTTCCTGAATCTCATGAATAAGGGAGCTATTTTTATTTTTAACGGAAAATACCGCTTCTGCGACTTCTTCCTTCTTCTTCTTCACTTCTTCATATTCTAAGAACTCGTTCATGCTTTCTCTTAACTTAAGCCACTGATCAAGCTCATCCCTGCGTGCGGAAAGCTCATTAATTTCCTTTAAAAATGCATCTGCTTCCTTCTTTGCCTCTTCCGCCTTCTTACGCTCAGCCGCATATCGGATGGCATCCACACGTTTTGTGATTGTATCTAATTCCTCATTAAGACCTTTCTTGCGACTTTCCTTTTCTTCTCGGTCTTTTTCGAATTCCTTTATAGTCTCCTTTGCCGACTGATACGTCTCATTTAAACCTTCCATTGCCACGCTTCGTTTCTCATAAGCCTGTTTCAAGATCTCGAGGCGTCCACTGAAATTCTCTAAAAGTTCTACCTGATGGTCATAGCTTTTTAACTGTTCCTTCTGTTTTGATAACTCAAGCAGACGATCTTTCATATCTAACAATGTCTTTGACATAATCTCATCTGTCTCATCACGACCGGTCTTTAGAGCAAATGATTTCTGGATAATCTCTTCAATCAGCAGATCTTCCACAACTTTTCTTGTGGTCTTATAATTGGTCTCAAAGTATGTTCTTACATGACCTTCTGTCTTATTGATCCCTCTTATGATTTCCCATTCGCTCTCATAAAGACCATAACGGCTGATAAAGTTCTGGTACTCACCTTTTCGCTCAAATATCCTAACTTCTAACGAATTATCACGCTCTAGATCCTTTAGATATTTCTTTAAGCCGGTATAAGTGATTCGCTCCTTATCCTTTACAAGAGGCAGGTTTCTTATATCATTCTCATTGTACTCACGGTAAAAAATACAGTAGTTGAAATATTCAATCGATGCTGTATCTTCCACCTTTGCTTCTAGCGCCACGCCGGCATTTGCCTTTCTTGCACAGAATCCGGTCGTCATATAGCGATAAGCACCTGGGTCTTCGCTGTCATCTAGCTTCCATTCGATTAAGGAATGGATCGTGCTGCTGCCGTCTCCGGTACGAAATAATTTCTCAATCGGCTGTTTTTCATCTAGCGTACAGTTCGGAATCACATTCTGAAGCATCAAAAGCATCAGCACGCTCTTTCCACCGCCATTTGCCAGATCATATAACGTGTTTTTTCCAAATGGCTTCATCATAAAGTCATCGTAGCTTTGTGTCCCAAAATTGTATTTTACATTATTTACGCGGATTCGATTAATATGCGGCATCTTCTTCTTCTCCTCTCCTCATTAGTTCCTGCTCCATTTCAAAGAGGCGTCCTCTTTCTTCTTCAAAATAGTGACGCATCAGGGCATGGAAGCGTTCCGTCGGATAATAGCGTTCCTCCGCCTCTGCAAACAGATTCTGAGAGATTAAGAAATTAAACGCAGTCTTTACATATCCCGCCTTGCTGCCTCTGGATGCACGAATAGCTGCATCTTCCTTACCAAGCACCGGCTGCTCATCCCAGGTGATTGCAAGCAGCTCGAAACTGCTTTCCTCTAATTCATTTCTTGCTAATAGATTGATCTGGTCGGTCACATTCTTTAAGGATGCGCTCACTGCCTCAATCACATCCTCTGTCTTTACATATTCTAAATACGTATAGGAAGCCGAGGTATGATAAAACATGGTCATCACATTGTAAATGATGTAGTAGCACAGATAAAGCTCCTTATTAAGCCTTAAGCCCATCATTCTCTTTAACTCTTCATTGCTAAATCCAAATACCCGGTTATGGTCTCCTGCAGAGACAAATAAACTCTCATTGGAATCATATAGTTTTAATCCAAGCTTCTTTAGCATGGTATCTACGATCTCATTCACTTCTGCATTCGAAGTATAAGCATCATAAAGTTCTGCATTCTTTCCAGCCTTTTTGCTAACCTCTTCTCCTACGATTAATGCGGAGAAAAGATCCATGGCTCTTTCAAAATTTCGATTGTTCATAGCGTTCCTTTCCCTGTCTAGTACCGGATAAACCGTATATTGGATGTCATGAATTCCGTATCCTGATCAACCCCTGTAATCACATGTGAGATGCGCTCAGTTTCATGTTCTTCAAAATCAAGCATCGTCTCTTCCATATCCCCTAATAACTCTAACTGAAAGCGCAGATTCAAGTATCGAATATTCTTCGCATCCTTTAGCATCTCACTTACGATTCCCTCAAAGAACGTATCCTGATGCTTCTTCACCTCACTTAGGTCATATTCTTTCTTCTGGCAGATATGAACAAGGAAGGAGTAATAATCGCTGTTCCTAAATATATTATCAAAATATTTTAGTTCTAAAATCTCATTAAACTCCTGTAAATCAAAGCGCTCCCTGACTAAAAGCGTATCAAAAAGAGTCTTAATGATTGCGGTATAATTCTCACCGATTCTCTCTTCCTCTTCCTCATCTTCAAAGCGGTACATCACCACTTCTTCTTCCTTAAGCTTTTCTCCTTCTTCCTCTTCCTTCACAGTCTGAGTTAACAGATCATCAATCTGTCCGATATAAAAGCTCTGTTTCGTCTTCATCTTCTGAAGCGGCCGGATCAGATTGCCTAACAAACTTACATCATTAAACTTCCTTGCCTTTTCTAAATAGCCCTTAAAGTCAAATGCATTCTTAAGCCTTGAGAACTTGTATTTATGAATAATTTCATCTGCCTTCACCTGTAACTCCATACAGTCACTTAACAGCTTTCCATGATTGGAAATTGCCTTTAATAATTCATTTTCAAGCAGGAAAATCTCTTCATAGGCCATCTTATATGCCCCTTCGTCCGTCTGGCTTTCTTCCGCTTTTTCCTTTGCTCTTGCAATCAGCTCCCTGTTCTTTTGAAATGCGCTCTGCTCTTCCTCAAACCAGCGTATTCCGGTACGATTGAACTCCTCTAATGCCTTTACCCCTTCATACACGTTAATACCTAACGTCTTTATGACTTCCTGTTTGCGCATTCTTAGCTTATTCACTTCGGAGTTAATCTGCCTTACCACATCAAGGCCGCCGCTAAAGTTCTTTGTCTCAATCATCTTCTCTAGCAGAAGCTGCTTAATATTAATCCGGCTTCCTTCCTTTACCTCTTTGGTCTCTAAGTAAAACTCAATCGCATCTGCGGTGATGTCATAATACATCACCCCGTCTTTTAAGGTGCTGTCGATTAATTTCATTCTGGCGGTCTTTGTCTTCTTTTCTACCGGATCGAAATAATCCATCGTAAATGGCCTTCCGTCATTCTTAATCTTATCAAAGATATAGCCGGCTAACTCTTTTTCTTCCTCTGGCGGAATGAAAAGATTAAAGTCCCTTCTTAAAAGCCCGGTTACAAACTGAAGATAATCGCCATACGTAACTCTTCTGTCATTGAAGTTATTTTCCTCAAGAAAGAAGCGCAGTACCCCCATTACGATATATCCCATATCGAGTCCGTCGTATCTTCCTTCCTTATACTGATGAAAGGATGTTTCCTGTAATTTAAAAAAAGGAAGATACTTCATCAGGTTTAAGATTCGCTCCTGATGATTCTCATATATATCATCTAACATAGGATTGTTTTTTGTCATATTTCCTCCAAAAGATAAGACTGCCGTAATTGATAATCAGTTACGACAGCCTATAACTTACAGTTCCTGATGGAATCTTAATGTCTCAATCAGTTCTTCTGTTAACTCAATGTTTTCTCTCTGCAAAGCACGGTACCGTAAGTCTAGTGACTGTACTTTCTTTGCTTTCTCTCGGTTAAATCTTCCCATTGCCTCTTCAAACATTGGCTGCGTAGAAAGCTTTTCCCTGATTTGCTTGGTAAATGGACAGTATGTCGCAAGAATCTCTCTTGCAACCTTATTCATCTTAATCATGCCGCCGGATTCTTTCATCCATGCCTCATAATCAAGCACGAACACTTCTCTGACATTATTTCTGCCCTTTTGAATCTGTAACCTTATTTTTTCTTTTCTCTCCGTGGATAAGTCCGAGTTCTTACGATAGAACTGAATATAATCCATATACTCGGAAGTAAGAGATTTATATTTAATGTTATTCCATGCACTTCCCTGGATGCATCTGCAAAGCTCCCAGCGATAACGTCCGCATAACTTAATCATAATATCGTACAAATTGGTATCCATAAACGATGGCAGAAGGAAACGTCCTTTTGTATCTCGTTTCTTTCCGGTGATCTCCTGCCACATGCTTCCGGCATCTCCGATGCCAGGCAGCATAATGATGTCTGGGGTAACTTCCTGTTCAATATATTCTTTTTCAATTCCCTTTTCCTTATTCACATAAAGGGATTCTCGATAAAAGATGGAATAGTCCACAGACTGAATACGCTCGATTGTACGGTTCACCACTTCTTTTCCTAAAAACGCACGCTCTGTATTTCTTGGGAATGCTTCCTTATAAAGAACCGGCGCAAAAGTAGAAATCTGACCATTTACAATCTTATGGTTGCTCTTGAACATATGCTCGATTTCAAAGTGTACTTTCTTCGTACCATCTGTAAGCCACTCTTCCTCTTCTTTATCCGTAATCGTGCCATTCTTTTTCCATTCTCTTATCTGATCCGTATAGTCTATATCAAATTCATTCTTAGAAGGTTCCTTCTTATTTTCATAAATTAAGGTTAACCATTCTCTTAATGTATAAACATCACATGGTCCCGAAGATTCCCCATAGTCTACACTGCATAAGGAATACAGCTGCTCTTTGGTTAACAGACGTTCATCCACATATCCGAACGCTAAGAATAATTCCACTGCTTTTGGTAACTCTTCTCGTCCATATGCACGGAAAAATACCGCCTCATATAATTCATAGAATACCGAAGAAATCTCTTTCTTTAGATTTCGCATCTCTGCTGTGGTGCTTAAGCGGTCCCCCTCTTTTAGGAACTGTTCCATATCTGCCTTGAATTTTGCAGCTCTGTCTTCTTTCAGATTTGCAAAACGAAGAATCTGCCCTAAGGAATCCTTAAGACTTTCCACTTCTTTTTCCACATCTTTTTCTTTTGCTGCCTTTTTCGCAGGCACACTGCCATTTCCTGAAATCACAGCATAATAAAGCTGTTCCATTCGTGCTCTGTTAACCGCAATTGTTCGGCATGTTCTGTCTTCCACTGCCATCTGAGCCTGATTGATCATTCCGATTATGTCATCAATCATATCAGTCACAGCCTTGGCATCCTGATTATTCTTCTTTAAATGTAGTGCTAACATCACTTCATTTTGGAACAGACTCTGCTCACCACTTGCCGCAAGTGCGGTAACTGCTTCCTCTAAATAATCTGCAGTCTCAATGCTTTCCAAGGTAAGCGTTGCAATCATTCCAGCCAGCTCTTCGATCTGATAAAGTGCCATCTGAATGCCACCCGCTGCATAATAGCTTTTCTGCACATCAAGAGGGATCCCTGTTGCGTCTATATAATAATTAATCTTTCTCTCTTCCGATCCAAATTCATTTTCAAATGCTTGAAGTCCTTCTAACACGGGCATCGATTTCAAAGAAAGATTTGTTTTTCTTCCTATTTCTAAATATGTGGCATACTGCTTCTTAATAAAATCAGAACAGTCTTCTGCAAGGCTTGCAAGACATTCTCTTCCTTTATATACTTCTCGCAGATAATTGCATAAGTACAACACCATAAGTCCGCCATAATCCTTATTAATCGCCAGGATTTCCTGCAACGACTCTGGTCCTTCTGCTGGAAATGCATATAACATCACATCATCTAACGCTGTGTAGTCACCTAAATACCGCCCCACAAAAATATCATTGCTTCCGATAAAACCACCTGAGGATATCACTGTCTTTCCCCCGGCGTTCATCATACTTACACGTCCTTTTAATACAAGACAGATTTCATTTACTGCCTCTCCTTCTTTAAAAAGCAGACTCCCTTTTGGAATCTGATTCACTGCGTTTGCTTTCAATTCATTCTTCATATGTACATTCTATCCTTTGCTTTGGTAGGAATCGTTTCTTATATTGTTATCTTCTACGATTCGATCTTTTAATATTATAATCGAAATTTGGGGGAAGTAAAAGAAAAAAATAGAAAAAAAGATAGAAAAGGACATAAAAAAAACGCCTTACATGGACGT
Source organism: uncultured Lachnospiraceae bacterium (assembly GCA_945787565.1). Lineage (GTDB taxonomy): Bacteria > Bacillota > Clostridia > Lachnospirales > Lachnospiraceae > Lachnoclostridium. Next base: position 25,906 of record CALZIE010000003.1, on the reverse strand, counting down.
CCCTTTTGTTTTTATATTTATTTGAATCCGTGCGCCTTACTTCGAACAATTCTCACAGACGTTACCTCTACAGTTAACTCGGCCCAGGCTACCTTACGGCACACAGAAGGTTTTGCTTAGTGCTGCTGCATTCCTGCCCTGACACGGTTCACAAATTCCTGTTGCGTAAGACCCAAACGTCAACATCACTTATAGAGGGCAGCTCTGCAATAAATTGCCCTAGGTAAGACATCACCCCTGCTGTAGCGGATTGCAGGTACAGGGCACCGCTATCTCCCCGGCTGCACGGAAATTTTATGACGTATTTAAAAAAATTTTACAATTACATATCTATTTATTGAAAAAAAGATAATAGTCTTATACAATGTAGACTAAGTATACTTGGTTTTTCTGTTTCTGTCAAGGAGAAGAGCCTAATATTTTTAAGGAGAATATCCTAATATTTTTTTAGGACATAGAACGAAGAGAAATGAATGAAAAATACATGAAAGAGGCGATCCGTCAGGCAAAGAAAGCCGCAAAAATTGGAGAAGTTCCAATCGGCTGTGTCATTGTCTATGAAGACCAGATTATCGCCCGTGCTTATAATAAACGAAATACAAAAAAAACAACACTTGCCCATGCCGAGATCTTAGCGATTGAAAAAGCAAGCCGCAAGTTAGGAGACTGGAGATTAGAAGGCTGTACCATGTACGTTACTTTAGAGCCATGCCAGATGTGTGCCGGTGCCTTAGTTCAGGCACGAATTGATAAAGTAGTCATCGGCTCCATGAATCCAAAAGCCGGCTGTGCCGGTTCGGTCTTAAATCTATTTGAAGTGGATGCCTTCAATCACCAGGTAGAATTAGAAACTGGCGTAATGCAGGAGGAATGCACCGAGCTTCTCCAGACCTTCTTTAAAGAACTCCGTCTTCAAAAAAAAGCGGAAAAGGAAAAGAGGTGCTCCTGTCATGAGGATTGATGGTCTTTTAAAACTAACGCTGCTTGACTATCCGGGACATCTAGCCTGTACGATTTTTTCGGCAGGCTGTGACTTTTTATGCCCTTTTTGCCATAATGCCTCTCTTGTCACACATCCGGCTAAAGATGCTGCGTTTAAAGAAGAAGACATACTTGCATTTCTTGCAAAGCGTCAAGGCATCTTAGAAGGTGTCTGTATCACAGGTGGGGAAGCAAGCCTCCAGCCAGACCTGATTCCCTTTATAAAAAAAATAAAAGCACTTGGCTTTCTCGTAAAACTAGATACCAATGGCTATCATCCTGACGTATTAAAAGCACTCTATCAGGAGAATCTTTTAGACTATGTAGCAATGGACATCAAAAATTCCCTGCCCCTTTATGAAAAAACAGCAGGACGTCCTGGCCTAGATTTAACACGAATCACCGAAAGTATTTCCCTGATTCGTTCCAGCAATATCCCTTATGAATTTCGCACTACAGTTGTAAAAGAACTTCATACAAAAGAATCCTTTCTTCAAATTGGAGAATGGCTTCATGGCGCCTCCCGCTATTATCTTCAGGCCTTCAAAGACTCTGATGACCTAATTGGAGGTCCTTTTTCCAGTTATGAAAAAGAAACCCTTCTTAACTTCATAACGCTCCTTAAGCCTCACTTTAACGAAGTAGGCCTTCGGGGTATGGACTAATTAACCGACTTTTTTGACTGTGAGGAAAATTCCATGAAATTTCAATACATAACAGACCGCCTGATTCTTCAGGTACTTGACGAGATGGCCGCCCCTCTTGTCCTTCAATTTTATCAAACAAACAAAGATGCCTTTGACCAGTGGGAGCCAAAGCGTCCGGACACCTTTTATACCACCCGATACCAGCGCAGCGTATTACAGGCCGAGAAAAAACTCTTCTTCAGTTCCTCCTCCGTGCGTTACTATCTCTTTGAGAAAACATCACCAGACAAGATCATCGGCTCCATCTGCTTCTATCAGATTCTAAACAGCCCTTACTGTAGCTGTAATCTAGGCTATAAAATCGATGCCAGTCATCAGCACAAAGGCTATGCCTTGGAAGCCCTAAAAACATTAATCCCAGAAGTCTTTCATACCCTCCGTCTCTACCGCATCCAAGCCGATATCATGCCAACAAACTCTGCCTCCATCCGCCTGATCACCCGTCTCGGTTTCACCCAAGAAGGCCTCATGCGCGGCAGCTACGAAATCTGCGGCACCCGCACCGACCACATCCGCTACGCCCTCCTAGCCGACGACCACCCAAACCAAACCACCTCTAACCTATTCTAATATTATTTAATCCAATTTAACATCTTCTAACAAAATCCAAACACCTCTGACTCAAACCAAGCTTCCGCAAAGTTTGAGTCATTCTATTATCTCCCCTACAATAAAAACATGCCATTGCATCTATTGCATCCATCCCAATCTAGCATCCCAAGCCCCCAATAAAAGGAGCCCCCACAACCCAGAGACTGACAACAGAATCGATCCACAGAGGCAGAAATCCTACGAGGCAAGGAGAGAGTTTGGAGCGGGTGCACCATGATCCGAAATGTCCGGCTCATGACGAACAAAAACGATTCGGTTCTTTGAATAGCAGACAGTGATTTCCTGTCTGATAGTCGAAGAACCGGATTGTTTTTGTCCGCTCATGCGTCCGAACATTTGGATCATGGTGCACCGGCTCCAAACTCTCTCCTTGCCGTATCCCTCCGTCTCCCCCGTCTCCTACTGGAAGTTAATCGGCAGATACCAGTAGCCGAACTCACCGACTCTTAGTTTTTTGCGGTTCACACATTTAAAGTAGTCGAATCCGAACATTCTTGCCATATGCTTCTCTCTTGGGTTATATACACCAGGCACCATCAAAAGATACAGACATCCATCCCTCACCTGTTTCTTTGCAAACAAAAGATGCCGGTAATTAAAATAAGCATGCCGGATAAAACTATTATTTCCAAGTCCCCAAGTCTCCATCGGGAACATTCCAATATCATTTGGCTCAATTCTTACGCATTCCGCAATCTCTCCATCCTCAAACGGATACATATGAGGATGACTATCCAGAATGTTTCTTGCCTGTGGCACATCCATCCACGGAAACATTCTGGTTCTTGCATTGCTTTTGTTCGCCATGTAATCTACCTGGGCGGCCTGCACATTCGTATCTTCCTCACTCTGCTTTTCTTCGTCTTCTGTTATCATCCCCTCTTTTGCGCTCTCTTCCCTGCTAGCCATTTCCTGAAGGTGTTTCAAAGCCCGGAACCGTTCTACTTCCTCCACAGCTTCTTCTATCTTTTCTCTCTGTGATGTCTGCTCAGCTTCCACTTCTTTAGGCCCTACTGCTGCCACACCCCTTGCCTCTTCCGTTTGCTGTCTTACCTGCTCATTCCACAGTCTTGCTTCTTGACTTTTACTTGCCTGATTCTCCCGCTCTCTTGCTTCTTTAAACCTCGCTTCCTCTTCCTGTTGTCTTATGCTCTCTGCTAGCCTTGCTTCCTCCTGCCTTTTTATCTCTGCCAACAGTTTTTCCTCTAAAAGCCGCTTCTCCTCTTCTTTTCTTCTTGCCTCGTTTCTCTCTTCCTCCTGTCTTTTTTCCTCCTTCGCTAAAATTCTTGCCTCCTCAAGCTGCCTCTCTTCCTCTTTTCGTTTCGCCTCTTCCCATGCCTTCTTTTCTTCTTGCCTCTTTTTAGCTTCCTTTAAAAGACGTTCCTCTTCTTTTTTCTTTGCCTCTTCACGCTGTCTTTCTATTTCTTTCTGCCTTGCGATCTCGTTTTGTTTTGCAATTTCTATCTGTCTTGCTTCTTCCTCTTTCTTTCTCTTCTCTTCGGCTGCCATCTCCATTTCTTTTTTCTGTCTTTCCGCTCTTTCTCTTTCCGCTCTTTCTCTTTCTTCCTGTTGTCTTGCATCCTGTTTTTGTGTGATTTCCTTCTTCTCCCTGCTGGAAGTCAATTCTATTCCTGTGCCGCTTCTTTTCGCACGTGCGGCCATCTTTTCCTCATGCCGTTTTCTTGCTTCTTCTACGGTCATGGATTGTTGGCTTATGCCAATCCTCCTGCTGTTTACAAGATTGCTTTCCATATTCATTCCCCTCTTCATACTCGTTTCCACCGAAGCGGCTCTTACTATTCCATCACCATCCTGCAGCTGATTCATAATCTCTTCCTCAAACCAGATCTGTCCTTCCTCCTTTGGCATCTTGTCTTCAAGGGTTAATACACCTTTTTGTGTAATTGGTTTCTCATCCCACTGGGATCCGAAATAATGCAAAGCATCCATATATAAAACTATGCCATTCATCTCTAAAAAATGCAGACCGGACCTGCTTATGTTCTGGCATGGCGTGATAAAATAAAACTTTCCATTTCCATTTTGTATGTTCAGTTCTCCTAACAAAACTCCCTGTAATCCATTTTTATGACGTTTGAAAAAATAAACTGGCACGGATTTCCCCGAAACCTGCGGGACCTTTATTTCTACTTTAAGCCGCAGTTCCCCGTCATATGTCTCGAGCCACGCAAGACCTGACAACGTTTTTTTTATTCCTTTCTCATAAGAATAAATACGTGCAATCCACCGACGATACTCCGCCACACAATGTCCCCCTTTTCTTTTCGCATATAGCCTGTCTATCGATATATATGAAAACCAGAAGAATTTTATGCGTGCCTTGTCCAAGGAAATAAAGATGTGGAAAATAAAAAAGCAGCTTTTCTGATTCACAAAGAAACTTGTGATTGTTCAGAAAAACTGCCGGTGCTAAAAAAGTTCCCGCCGAAGGCGGGAACTTCGCCGATTTTTTAAATTTTAATTCCTATTTTTGGAACATGGAAGCAACGATTTCATTTACCATCTTGCCATCTGCCTTGCCTTTTACTTTTGGCATCAGATCTTTCATGATTTTTCCCTTATCGCTTGCCTTTGGTTCTGTAATTCCAAGAGAATCTAATACTTCCTTGATAACAGCCTTGACTTCTTCTTCTCCCATCATAGCTGGAGCAAACTCTTCTAATACACTGATTCTGAACTTGCATTCCTCTATAATATCCGTACGATCAGCAGGGGAAGATTCTAAAGTCTCCTTTAACTGCTTGATTTCTTTTAATACAACTGCATTCTCTTCCTCCTCGGTAAGATCTGCTCTCTTATCAATTGCTACATTCTTAAGTGCTGTTAACAGTGCAGAAAGAGCATCTTTTCGCTCCTTTTGTCCTGCCTTCATTGCTTTGATCATCTCTGCTCTTACAGCGTCTATCTTTGTCATGTCAATCCTTCCTTTCCAATTCTGCTTATACTATGTGTTTTCTATATTATGTACTTTTCCTGACACAATATCCATATTATAACATATTTTTAGGAAACCGAATACCCGTTTGCAATCATTTACAAAGTAGTGTAAAATGCGTAATAGAACAGTAAGTATGAACAGACAGAAAGAGGTTTTTATGAATTTATTAACAATGGAAAACGTAAGCAAGAGCTTTACGGAGCGAATGCTGTTTGACAATATAAATTTAGGCATCAACGATAATGACCGAATCGGTGTCATCGGCATCAACGGTACCGGAAAATCTACCTTATTAAAGATCATCGCAGGCTTAGAAGAACCAGACTCCGGAACCATCACAAAGGGAAAGAAAGTACGGATTGAATATCTGCCTCAAACACCGGTTTTTGATTCCTCCAAGTCCATTTTGGAAAATGTAACCGAAGGCAAGGTAGCCGACGAGGAATACATGAACCTAGACGGCGCGGCACGCACCATGCTTGCTAAGCTTGGCATCACCGACTGCGATATCACACCGGAACACCTATCCGGTGGCCAGCGCAAACGTATGGCATTAGTCCGTACCCTTTTAACATCCGCTGATATCCTTGTCCTTGACGAGCCGACCAACCATTTAGACAACGAGATGGCCGAATGGCTGGAAGATTATCTGAAAAAATATCGCGGTGCCTTCATTATGATCACCCATGACCGTTACTTCCTTGATAAAGTAACAAACCGTATTGTGGAACTTGATAAGAGCAAATTGTATTCCTACAACGCGAACTACTCCCGTTTCCTTGAATTAAAAGCAGAACGTGAAGAGATGGAACTTGCCACAGAACGAAAGAACAAGAGCCTTTACCGTATGGAATTAGAATGGATGATGCGAGGAGCAAGAGCCCGTTCCACCAAACAGAAGGCTCATATTCAGCGTTTCGAAGAATTAAGAGACCGCAAGGTACTTGAGACCGATGGCAAAGTAGAGATGTCCTCCCTTTCTTCCCGTCTTGGCAAGAAAACAGTGGAGTTGGATCATATCAGCAAAAAATTCGGAGACCGCACCTTAATTGAAGATTTCTCTTATATCTTCCTGCCTGGAGACCGAATCGGAATTATCGGTGCCAATGGTTGTGGAAAATCAACCCTTCTAAAGATGATTACCAAAAAACTTCTCCCAGACAGCGGTACCATCGAGACCGGCCAGACCGTTAAGATCGGATACTTCTCTCAGGAAAATGAATATATGGACCAGAACTTAAAGGTTCTTGAATATATTCGTGAAACTGCTGACTTCATCCAGACCGTGGATGGAACTGTGACCGCAAGCGCCATGTGTGAACGCTTTTTATTCTCAAGTTCCATGCAGTATACGCAGATCGCAAAGCTTTCTGGTGGAGAAAAGCGCCGTCTCTACCTATTAAAAATATTAATGGAAGCTCCTAATATCTTAATCTTAGATGAGCCGACCAATGACCTTGATATCGCAACCTTAACTGTCTTAGAAAATTACCTGACTTCCTTTGATGGAATCGTAATTACCGTATCCCATGACCGTTATTTCCTAGATAAGATTGCAGAACGTATCTTCAGCTTTGAAGGAAATGGTGTGATTCGTCAGTATGAAGGTAACTTTAGCGATTATAAAGCAGCGGTAGCGGGACGAGAATTAGCTCAATCCACTGCCGAACCAGCGCCAAAAGAGACAGCCGAAGCCCCTGTTGCCGCTTCTAAAGCCACCTGGAAGCAGCCATCCAACAAGCCAAAGTTCTCTTATAAAGAGCAGAAGGAATTTGAGACCATTGACGAGGATATTGCTTCTCTGGAAGAAAAAATCGAAGAAATGGAACAAAAAATTGCAGCTTCTGCTACTGAATATTCCAAATTAAACGAATATATGGCCGAAAAAGAACGCTTAGAAACTGCTCTTGCTGAAAAAATGGACCGTTGGGTCTACTTAACCGAACTTGCTGAGCAGATTGAAGCAGCGAAGAAAGCCTAGTCCGTTGCCCGTTTTTCATCTCTAGAAAATCATATGGATAAAAACATAATACGATAAAAAGCCCCAGTCTTTGCCTCAGATAAAAACATCGTCTGATTGGCAAAGACCGGGGCCTTTTTTATTTCTAACATACTCAATTGTAAGAACACGAGGAATGATAAAAAACTATTTTTCCCTTGCTCACTGTTCTTTCCTGTTTTTTCTTAATCGATATATTTATTTGCTGCTAACACTTTCATAATCTTGTCATAATTCTCCGGACGATGTGGAAACGTACAGTCGCCACAGCTTTTAATGTGCTTTCCGTCCTGTTCTATATACTCCGGTTTTCCCGGGCATGCCTTTAATCGATACATCGGACAAAAACAGAATAAACAGTTAAAATCCTCAAGCCCTTTATGGCATGGATAATATTCACATGCCGTATTCTTAAAATACTTTGAGCTATTCTCCATTTTTAATTGCCTCCTTCTCTCTTTCCTCTCATCCTCTATCAAATACCTAAAATAAAAAGATGCAGACACCTAAACTAATGCTTGTATTTAAAATCCATCCCTAACACTATTATAGTGTTGGGGATCTATCTTAATGCCTTTTAGAAAATATAATAATCTAACTGCTCTTTAATCTGGAATCCTGCATTCTTATAAAGGGATACGGCGCGCTCATTATAACTTCCGGTCTGCAGGAGGATTTCTTTCGGATTCCCGTCTTCTCCCTTTTGATCATTCAGACATTCTAGCAGATGTCTTACTAATAAAGTCCCATTTCCATTTCCCTGAAACGCAGGAAGAATCCCAAGGTCAAAAATGGTATTTGTATTCAAAGAAGAATAAATGCTGCAAAAACCTATCTTCTCTCCATTTTTAAAAAACACATAAGACTGATAGGCTCTATCCTTAAAAAAGTTCTCAAATCGTTCTTTGGCCTCTTCCTTCTCAAACTGAAACACTTCCTCTAAGAAAGCCGTTACAAAAGCCTCATCTTTCGCCTCTGCAAGCATTAATACACTCTCAGCTTCTTTACTAGGAGCTTCTTTTTTCTCTTCCTTTCCCTTTGTCTCTTCTTTCGTACCCTCTTTCTGAGATTTTACATCTTCATGAATTGATTTTAGTGGATACCGATAAGACATCATATATTCTGAATAGGAATACTCTGCTCCTACTTGAAGAAGCGGCTTATTCGTAATATAAGAAGTAGGCTCATAGAGTCCATAAAAATACTCAATTCCTGCCTCTTCTAACTCATCCACCGCCAGATCAAAAAGTCGGCTGAAAATCCCCCTATGTCTTTTTTCCGGATGCACGAATGCATATAACTCTGCGGTCTCCTCATCTGTAATATCAGCGCATAAAAAGCCGTCTAGCTTTTCATTATCATAATGCAAATAAAAACATTTCACATTCTTTACTGCATTCCTGTCGGAAGACAGATACACACTTTTCTTCGTTTTGTCCTTTTCCTTGCAGCATGCCTCTAACTCCCTGATTTCTTCTCTCTGTCGTCCATTCAGGCGGCATAATTTCTTTACCTTTACCATTCCATCCTCCCGAATCACTTTAACTCTTCGCTATTTTACCAATAGTTAAGGGAGTTCAGGCAGTTTATATCGATAAAATAAATCCATATAAACTGTCTGAACTCCCGATTTATAAGACCATCTTCTAAAAATTAACGGCGTGCTTTCAGTAATTCGTAAATAATATCACTTAATCTTGCAAACTGTTCTAATGTAAGAGCCTCACCTCTTATCTTTTCAGATACGCCAAGCTCCGTAATTGCCTCAGTGATCACTTCTTTTGGAAGAGAGATCTCAGGGGAATTATTTAATCCGTTCACTAATGTCTTTCTTCTCTGATTGAAGGATGCACGGATTAAACGGAACATTAATTTTTCATCCTTTACTACGATTTCCGGTTCCTTATGAAGAGTCAGACGGATAACCGCTGATCCTACATTCGGTCTTGGCATAAAGCAGTTTGGCGGAACATTTGCCACAATATAAGGTTTTGCATAATACTGTACCGCTAAAGAAAGTGCGCCATAGTCCTTGCTTCCCGGTCCGGACTGCATACGGTCTGCCACTTCCTTTTGTACCATAACTGTAATATTCTCAATTGGCACATGCGCTTCGAAAAGCCCCATGATAATCGGAGTCGTAATATAATATGGAAGGTTTGCCACGACTTTGATCGGTCTGCCCTGATTTTTTTCCTCTACTAACTTCTTAATATCTACTTTTAAGATATCCTCGTTAATGACCGTCACATTATCATACGCTGCTAATGTGTCGTTTGTTAAGATTGGAATCAGGTTCTTATCAATCTCGACTGCAATTACTTCTCTTGCATTCTCACACAGATACTGTGTCATCGTTCCGATTCCGGGACCGATTTCAAGCACCATATCATCCTTTGTCACACCTGCGGAACGGATGATTTTCTCCAACACATGAGTATCGATTAAGAAGTTCTGCCCGAATTTTTTCTGGAACATGAACTGGTATTTGTTTAATATCTCAATTGTATTTTTTGGATCACCTAAAGAAGCCATGATCTACCTCATTTCTATTTTTCTAGTTGATATAATCTTTTTGCATTTGCGTTTGTAATGGAAACAACATCTGCGTAGCTTAAATTCTTAATATCTGCAATCGCATTGATAATATAAGGAAGGTTTAGGGAAGAATTTCTCTTTCCTCTGTTTGGTTCCGGCGACAGATATGGACAGTCTGTCTCTAGTACGATGTGCTCTAGTGGAATAACCTCAACCACTTCCTTTAACTTCTTTGCATTCTTAAAGGTAAGGACACCGCCGATGCCAAGATAGAATCCCATCTTCACATATTCCTCTGCCATCTCCTTTCCATAAGAAAAGCAGTGGATCACGCCCCTTAGCTTCTTTCCTGCCATCTCTGCTTCTTTCATCGCTTCCTTCATAATAACAAGCGTATCATTTGCAGCATCCCTGCTGTGGATAATAACTGGCATATCCTCACGGATGGCAAGGCTTAACTGTCTTTTAAACCACTTGGTCTGTATTTCGCGTTCCGGTGTATCCCAGTAATAATCCAGGCCAATCTCACCAACCGCTACAATCTTGTCTTCTTTTAGATTCTCTTCTAAGAACTTAAAATTCTCTTCATTTAATTCTGCAGTCTCACTTGGATGAACGCCGATCGCCCCATAGACAAACGGATACTCTTTTGTAAGCTTTAATGTATTCTCACTTGTCTTAAGACTTGCTCCTACATTCACCACGATCTCTATATCATGCTCTGCAAAAGAAGACAGAAGTGCATCCCTGTCTTCCTGAAACGCTTCATCATCATAATGTGCATGGGTATCTATTATCATAACCAGTACCTTTCTTTCATTTCGTGCTTCGTTACAAATAAAAATCTTCTTGTATTATAAGTTGAAATCATGTTTTTGGCAATGTATAGTTGCACAATTCCTGTACTTAAAGCATTCCCTTCGCAAATCATTCTATGCGGTTATGAAAATTCCCGCAAAATCATTGATATCCGATTTCTTCTCCTATGATTCCGTCTCCTATGCTTCCATTAATCTTTTGACTTCTTCCTTTGTGCAAAGCCACTCTGTTTTTGCAGAAGCGCTTCCCGTATACACGCCCATTTTAAATGCCCGTTCAAAATCCATGCTTCTCTCATATTCCGCTAAAAAACCTGCCACCATGGAATCTCCTGCCCCAACAGAATTTTTAACCGTAATAAGAGGTGCCTCCATCTGATAAGCCTTACCGTTTTCTGCTACCATCACGGCTCCCTTGCCCGCCATAGAGACAAGCACATTTAACGCTCCTTCTTCCCTTAGTTTTTTCGCATAATAAATCGCTTCTTCCTGCTTCGTAATCTTCTTTCCAAACAGTTCACCAAGCTCGATATGATTTGGTTTCACTAAGAACGGACGATACGCTAAGATGGTCCACAGATCTTTTCCGGTCGTATCTGCTACAACACGAATCTTCTTTCCACGGATACATTGTAAGATCTCTTCATACATATTCTCACTTAGACTTCCCGGCACACTCCCCGATAAGACAAGTAAATCCCCATCTTCTAACCGTTTTATTTTTTCCATAAATGCATCCTGTTCCTCTTTTAAGATGACAGGCCCCATGGCATTGATCTCCGTTTCCTCTTCTGCCTTCAACTTCACATTAATTCTCGAGTTTCCTTCTTTTAACCACACAAAATCCGTACTAGCACCATGCTCTTTTAACAGCCGATCAATCTCTCTTCCGCTAAATCCCCCTAAAAAACCAAGTGCCTTGCTGTCGATTCCTAAGTTTCCAAGCACGATTGATACATTAATCCCTTTCCCCCCGGGATAAATCACTTCCTTTTTTGTTCGGTTCAATTCCCCTTTCAAAAACCGTTCTAAATGCATATAATAATCTAAACATGGATTAAATGTCACCGTATAAATCATACCACTCCTCCTGCCTCTATCCGTTTTCTATGAATCAATACCGATTGGTCTTCTTACTGATTTTTCTTTTCCCTCTTTACGAACCATTCCTGCCTTTTATCATACTCTATTTTTCATCCTTTTGAAACCTTTTGCCAAAGTCTCATTATAAAATTTTGTATTTTTATAGGACGTTTTTACTAAAATGTAATTTTTTTCTTGTCTCCATAGGTCGTATATGGTACTATAGCTGATGGTATTAATTACCACTTTCCATGGCAAAATGCAAAGTTTTATTTTTTTATCATGAGAACCTGTGGAACTTTAACACACTATTTGTACATAATACGGAGGATTAGAAAATGCTTGAAGCACTCAAAAAGAAAGCAATGAAGAATACGATCACCCAGATCGCCATTTCTTTAGTCATTGCAATCGGTGCCCTAATTTTATCAAATTTTGCTATCTTTACTTACCTGAAAGGTCCTATTGAGTTCGTTCCTGGAACCGATTATGCGGACTATGAAGGCAAATATGTAACCTATGACATTGAATATGTTCTTTCAGACTTTATGAGCTATTCCACTGTAAATACGAAAACTAACGTAGAAACTCTTCGGACACTTGGCTATATTGTATATGATGACGCCGATGTATGGTTCTTCGGTGCTGAGTTTGACAAGGATATGCAAGATACAATAGATGCACAAATGGATGAAACGATTGACTGGCTGTATGGGGATATCGACCAGGTAACAAATAAAGTGACCGTAACCGGTACCTTTACAAAATTAACAGGCGAAGCACTTGATTATTATAACGAAACCGTAGATGAGATTGGCGAAGCACTTGGATATGATTACTCGGATATCGCAATGCCTTACTATATCCGGGATGGTAAAATCGGAACCAGTGATATTGCAGGGGTTTATGTATTCGCAGCCTTTACGGTAATTCCATTAATCTATGCTATCTATTTAGCCATCCGTTTCTTTAGCGGAAGCTATGACAAGAACATAAAGAAATTCATTTCTGACAATCCTTCCGTGTCCATGACACAGATTGAAGCAGATTATGAAGCTGCTGAACAGGTTTCCAAAAACATCTGGGTTGGAAAGCGTTTCACACTTTATACATCCGGCATCTATGCATGCATCTTAGATAATAAGAATTTAGTATGGGCTTACTACTATAAGCGTACCGGAAAACATGCAGAAAGCATGGTACGTACCTTCGATATCAATCACAGACAGGTTAACATCAACTGTTCCGAATCTGTCTCTACTCTCATTTTACAAAACTATATTGAAAACCAGCCACAGATGGTAATTGGCTACAGCAAGGAACAAGAGAATGTGTATAAAAAAGATTTTCAGACATTCTTAACTTTTAAATATAATGATGCGATTGCTGCTGCAAAAGAAGACCCATTTAATATGTATTAATTACCAAAAAGGACTAATTGGTACAAAAAATTGTACCAATTAGTCCTTTTTCTTGTTTTTCCTATTTCCTTCTTTTTTATTACATTTCCCTATTCTAATTTTTATCTCCTTTTTCTATTCCGATTTCTTTTTCTTTCCTAATGCAGTTTCTATTCTGCACTCTATATCTTTCACTGCATCTATCCTTTCCTATACTCTCTCCTAAAATACCAGATTTGTAATAATCACACTTGCTATCACACCGGTAAACGTAGCTACTAAAGCCCCTGCTAATGTATATCTCGTTTTCTTTACATTCGCCGTCATAAAATAAACAGCCATCGTATAAAAGATCGTCTCCGTACAGCTCATAATGACACTTGTCAGTCTTCCCAAATAGGAATCCGGCCCAAATTCCTTAAAAATATCAAGCACCAGGCTTGTTGCTGCGGAGGAAGAGAACATCTTAATAATTACAAGTGGCACTAACTCCGACGGAAACATAATCTTACTTGTAAGAGGGGCAATCAGACTCGAAAGTGCCTCTAGCGCTCCAGAAGCTCGTAACACCCCAATAGCGACCATCAAACCAATCAGGGTAGGAAGAATATCTAATACGACTTTAAATCCGTCCTTTGCGCCTTTTACAAAGTCATCGTAAACATTCTTCTTCATGGCCAGCCCATATCCGATTATGTATAGAAATAAAAACGGTATGATGTAATCCGATACATAAATAATAAATCCCATCTCTTAGCTCCTTACTTTTTGAATGTCTTTCTTGCCACAATTGAAAAAACAACTCCTACAATCGTAGAAATGATCGTTGCAAGAAGTCCTGCCCCTAATATCTCCGCCGGATTCACGCTTCCATACTGGCTGCGGTAGGCAATGATATTGACTGGTATCAGCTGCAGAGAAGAAATATTGATGATAAGAAACGTACACATATCACAGCTTGCCCTCTCACTGTGATGATTTAATTCGGCTAACTCCTTCATTGCCTTTAACCCGACCGGCGTGGCAGCCCACCCAAGCCCTAAGATATTGGCAATCATATTGGAGGCAATGTACTCATTCACAATATGATCCTTTGGCAGGTCCGGGAACAGCATCCGAATCACTGGCCTTAACATTTTCGTCAGCTTATCCATCAGCCCAACCGATCTTGCCACCGACATAAGCCCCATCCATAAGGACATCACTCCTAGCATCGTAATGCATAAGGTCACTGCCTCTTTTGCTGAATTAATTGTCGCCGTACTGATATCTGCCATCTTCCCTGTAAGTGCGCCATATACGACGCCAATAACTATCATAATTCCCCACAGATAATTAATCATCTTGCTTCATTACTTCCTTGTATTTTTTTAATCATATGAAAATTGCGAACAACTTATGCTTGTCTCTATCCATATATTGTATATAATTATATTTGTTCTCCAAAAACACCCCCTAAAATCATGAAAATAGTATCAATGACGCTGTTTTTGAAATTATTGTTCTGTTACAATATTCACTTTTTCGAAACTCAATCTTAAAATAATGCTATTTTGTCATAATATTTTTAGTTGACTATTTGGTAGGCCTATGATATTTTATAATAAGCGGCTCCAGTAATTAACATATTTTTACATTTTACTAGTATTCCAGGCAGTTTGAAAGGAGAATTTTACATGAAAAGCACAGGTATTGTTAGAAAGTTAGATGAACTTGGACGTATCACTTTACCAATCGAATTAAGAAGAACACTTGGTGTAAGCGAAAGAGATCCATTAGAAATCTTCGTAGATGAAGGAAGAATCATTTTACAGAAATATGAACCAACAGACGTCTTCAATGGTGAAAAAGATGATCTTATCGATTACTGCGGTAAGAAAGTAGCTAAGAGCTCTATCATTGAATTAGCTAAACTTGCTGGTATCATCGAATAATTCATTTTTTATTATAAAAGACCGCACCTTTCGCGAGACGCTCTCTTATAATAAACAAAAAGAAGCTGAAATTTTCAGCTTCTTTTTTTATTGTATTTTTTTATAAGCGCATACTTTGATTTTCTGTTTGTTTTTCCTTTTTGCACTTCACGATTTGTGATTAATCTTCTTCTAAAAGCATTGCGTAGATTTCCCGCTTCTTTAAGCCTCGATCGGAAGCGACTGCCTTCATCGCGTCTTTTTTATCCATTCCCTGGCTCATATAATGCTCCATATGCTCCATAACGGAAAGAGTAAGCCATTTCTCTCGCTCTTCTAAAACTAACTCTTCTCTTTTTCTTCCCTCGATCACTAATACACATTCGCCTTTTACATCATGCTCGGTATAATAAAGAATTGCCTCTTCGATTGTGGTGGCAAATGCCTGTTCATAACGTTTTGTAAGCTCACGGCAGATCGTAATCTTACGGTTTCCTAATGTAGCAAGCAGTGCCTCTAATGTCTTTACCAGACGGTGAGGCGCCTCATACATAATAATCGTTCTCGTCTCATTCACTAGTTCCTTTAAGATTTCCTGACGCTCTTTCTTATCCGCTGGAAGGAATGCTTCAAATGCGAATCTTCTAGTAGAAAGACCGGAAATCGTAAGCGCTGTGATTACTGCAGATGCCCCTGGAAGGGAAGTCACTTCGATTCCGGCTTCATATGCCATCTTCACTAACTCTTCGCCAGGATCAGAAATACCTGGTGTTCCTGCATCCGTGATTACCGCCACATTTGTGCCTTCTAACATCTTTTCAACCAGATAATGTCCCTTATCATACTTATTGAATTCATGATAGCTTGTCATCGGTGTCTTGATATCAAAGTGATTTAGTAACTTAATGCTGTTTCTTGTATCCTCTGCTGCGATTAAGTCCACTTCCTTTAAGGTTCGGACCACACGGAATGTCATATCTTCTAAATTTCCAATCGGAGTCGCGCATAAATATAATTTACCTGCCATGCTGCATTCTTCCTCTTCTTTCTTATTTTATTTCCTCGTTCTCATATCCATAAATCTCTCGGATCTCGTCTGTATAGCAGTTCTTATCCTTATATACAATAAGCGGTGGTTCAATCGTCACCATGGAATTGCCACCCTTTAATCCTTCAATCAATACCATCGTCGGCTCCTTATCCACAAAGGAATGAACAAACCGAATCCGCTTTGGCTCTAAACGGTACTTAATCATAACCGTCATGATTTCTGCAAGACGGAATGGACGGTGTACCATATAAAAACGTCCATTCTCCTTTAGCACTGCTGCCCCTTCCCGAATCACATCCTCAAGAGAGCATAGTAATTCGTGGCGTGCGATTGCCTTTGGCATATGAGGATTCACAAGCCCATGATGATTGTTCATATAAGGAGGGTTTGTGGTCACCACATCAAACTTTGCTTTTCCAAAGATGGCAGAAGCCTCTTTAATATCTCCTGTCACCACGTCCATCTTATCTGTGATTTTATTTAACATCACACTTCTTCGTGCCATATCTGCGCTTTCTTCCTGAATTTCTAACGCAGTGAAATGACGTCCTTTTGTCTTTGCCTCTAATAAGATTGGAATGATTCCTGTCCCGGTTCCAAGATCTAAAACATTCTCTCCTGGCTTTACCTTTGCAAATCCGGCAAGTAACACCGCATCAATCCCATAACAGAACTTTTCTTTGTTCTGAATGATCTGATAGCCTCTGCACTGCAGATCATCAATCCGCTCTCCAACATGTAATAACTCCTGCATATCTAAAACTCCTACTTTTTAATCCTATTAAAAAGGCCCTCAAGGATTCAAACCTTTTGGGCCCTCATATTAATCATCCAGATGATTTCCTTCTTTTCGTTCCAATGCCTCTAATGCACGAAGCTCATCGTCAATCTGAACTCTTTCCTTACGCTTCTTTGGCTTGAATTTCAAATCAGCTACTTTATATTCCCTGATTTCCTTCTCATCGTTTTCTAATACCACGATTACCTTAACAAGCTGTTTTAACACACTGACACTGGACACTTCGCCATGCAGGTTATCATTTGTTGTTACATGGTCACCTACGCTTGGAAGTCTGGAGTTAAGCTCTTCATACGCTTCCTCCTCATTCTTAAGGCAACACATCAAACGTCCGCATACCCCTGAGATCTTAGTCGGATTTAAGGACAGATTCTGTTCCTTCGCCATCTTAATGGATACTGGTGCAAACTCAGACAGATACGTATGGCAGCATAACGGTCTTCCGCAGATTCCGATTCCGCCCACGATTTTTGTCTCATCTCTTACACCAATCTGTCTTAACTCGATTCTTGTCTTAAATACACTTGCTAAATCCTTTACAAGTTCACGGAAATCAATTCTTCCATCCGCTGTGAAATAAAATAATACTTTATTATTATCAAACGTATACTCACAGTCAATTAACTTCATCTCAAGACCATGCTTTGCAATCTTTTCAAGGCAGATTGCATATGCTGTCTTTTCCTTTTCTTTGTTTTTGTGTTCGATCTCGTCGTCTTCCTTGGTTGCTGGGCGAATGACTGGCTTTAACGGCTGAATCACCTTATCATCTTCCACATCTCTTGGACCTAGCACAACCTTGCCATACTCTACCCCTCTGGCCGTCTCTACAATTACGTTATCTCCCGGTTTAATTGCAAAACCGGCAGGATCAAAAAAATAAACTTTTCCAGCTCTTCTAAAACGAACACCAATTACGTTTATCATCTGCCTGTCCTCTCTCCTTATTCCTGTCATCTCTCTTCCGATTCCGTTCGAATCTTCGGTATGTGATTACTCACTTTCCTTCATAGCCATTAATAAAAGCTCTAAGGCAATGTCAAAGTTTACATTGGATCCAAGTCGCACTTTCACCTTGTCCAATGCCTTAAGAATCTTCTCTAACCCCTCAAAGCTCTTAAGATCCGCCTGTTTCTTTATATCTGATACCTCGCTTTTATACAAAAGCAGGTTTACATCCTTTGTTGCCTTAAACATCAGTACATCCCGGTACCACAGTAAAATCAGATCCAGGATTTCATTAATGTTCGCCTTATTATTTCCAAACTGCTTGATTGCATCTGACATATCCGATAATTCCATGTCATTGACATATTTTAAAAGATGGACTACGTCATTCTTCATCTGCACGAATTCTTCCGATGCCGCATATTTTACTGCTCTTCCTAAGTTTCCTCCGGAAAACTCTGCACACATCTGCGCCTGATAATCCGGAATTTTAACTTCCCGCATCAGATATTCTTTGATTTTCTCCTTGTCTACCCCTTTTAGATTTAAGGTCACACACCTGGATAAAATCGTCTGTAAAAATACATTGATATTATTCGTCAGCAAAAAGATCACCGCATATTCCGGCGGCTCCTCTATAGTCTTTAATAGAGCATTCTGCGCGGCCTCGGTTAACTTCTCCGCTTCATCTATAATATATACCTTATAAGGACTGCTATAAGGCTTAATCTGAATATCATTATTAAGTTTGGTTCGAATATCATCGACACTAATGCTTGCCTTCTCATGAGTCACTCTTATGATATCCGGCTGATTGCCTGTAAAGGCTTGCATGCATGACTTACATTTTCCACAAGGATTGATACCGCCTTCCTCACATTCAAGGGTAGCAGCAAAAATATCTGCAAGCATATTCTTCCCGCTGTCATCCTCTCCATGCAGGATATATGCATGAGATATCTTTTTCATTCTGATTGCATTCTGCAAATGATCAATAATCGCAGCATGCCCGATTACATCCGAAAATGTATACATGACTCTCACCTCCAGACATTTCTTTCAAACAACATGTACACTTCTTATTTCTTTTATGCATATCACTTGCTTATACTAGCAAATCTAAAAGAAGCCCTCTGATCTCATCAATCTTATTCAAGATTGCGATTACATCCTGCTCATCTTTAATCAGTTCACCTGCCAGCTCATCTAAGTTCTGATCAATCAGCTTGATGATACCATATACCCGGTGCCTTCCTCTTCTGTCTAAGAAGTTCTGTCTTGAAAACTTATGAGAATGAGTTACGACCTCATTCATGAACTCCTTGATTAATTCTCGATAACGCCGCATATCCACAACGTCTCTT
The DNA here is from genome assembly GCA_945787565.1 of uncultured Lachnospiraceae bacterium. Taxonomy (GTDB): domain Bacteria; phylum Bacillota; class Clostridia; order Lachnospirales; family Lachnospiraceae; genus Lachnoclostridium. The sequence goes on along the minus strand of CALZIE010000003.1, from coordinate 6,734 downwards.
CGTTTCTTAATGCGTTCGCTCTGCGATCCGATCTCCTCGATCAGTGCATTAAGCCTTGTCTGAAGCTGCTGTTCCTCAATATTGCTGACTAAAACAAACTTAAAAGAGCCATCGGACGGTGCTACTGCTTCTTTTCTTTCCACCTGGTTTACCAACTGGGTCTGATTAACGCGTATATCCATATACGTCCTCCCTGCTTCTTTTGCACTAGTATACCATATTTTCTCTATAAATTACAGTTCTAATTCAGGCTGCCTAAAAAAAACACCTGGCTAAGCCTGATTCTTTAAAATATCCTGCTTTAGTTCCTCATAACATACCTTTATTTCTTCATTCTGATACCGCTTCGTAATGCCAGCATGCTTAATATTCTCTTCGGAAAAATCCGCATCATCAGCTAAGAATCTTCTGCACATTTCCGCATACTTTGGCTCCTTTTGGACTCTTTCCCTGCTTAATGCCCTCTCAAGCCTTATCCCGTCCTCAACCTCGATATATAAAGGGATAACGGCTTCGCTGCCATAATAAGCACAGATCTGTTCATATCCTTCTAACGTATCAATTACGATATAGTCTGATTTTTTCGTATCGATCTGCCCGTCATCTGCCATAAAATAATGCCAGATTCCATGTACCGTATGATAAGAACGAGCCTCAATCATATGGCCTTCTTTCTTTAGCCTTTCAAACTCTTCTTCTGTCACGAAATAATATTCCCTGCCGTCTATTTCTCCTGAGCGGATCGGTCTTGTCGTATATGTGATCACCGTCTTTAAGGAAAGCATCTCATCCTGAACCAGTCTCTTATAAATGGTATCTTTTCCGGATGCACTCTTTCCCATCACTACATATATTTTTCCCATTCTCTCTCCCCTTCTCTTCCTAACATTCCTTCTTTCTTTTCTTAGAGGATTTCTGCACTCTCTTCTCTTAACACCGTGATTTTGCTTCCTTCTTCCTTAAGCCCTTTCACTTCTAGACCACTTTGTCTATAAATATCAATCTGGGCAAGAAGTTCCTCTGATATCACTTCTCCTGGCACTAATAACGGGATTCCTGGCGGATACAAATATACATAAGTAGCTGCTGCCATACCCTCACTCTTTTCAAACGGAATCGTCATGGTGTCCATTCCTCTTGTCTTACAATGCTCATAACGGCGCTTTGGAAAAACAAATTGAAACGTGCTTTGCTCCTGTACCTTTCTTTTTCCTTCTTTAGTATTGCCTGCTTCTTTCTGATTCATCATGCGAACTGCTTGCTGCACCCGCTTAAGCCCTTCTTTTGTATCCCCTACCGTGCTCATTAAAAGCACATAATCTTTTGATGCCATCTCCGGCTGGATATGATAGCAAAGCCGGAATTCATCATAAAGTGCTCTTCCGCTCCCACTTCCCTTTGTTAGCACAAGCTTTGTCGGATCCTTTGGTATTCCACTACCCATCGGCTGCCACAGGCGAATTTTATCTTCCTTTAAAAGTTCCTGATTTAAGAGCTCTAACTCCTTCTCATAGCATAAAAACCTGCTGCTACCATTCTCTAAAAACTGCATGCACTGATCAATTCCTGCCATCAGCACATAAGACGGACTGCTTGTCTGATAAATGCCAAGATACCTTCTAATCTCCTCTTTATTCACCCGGTCGCTGTTGATATGCAAAAGCGCAGTCTGTGTAAATGCCGGAAGGGTCTTATGCACACTCTGAATCACCACATCTGCTCCCATAGAAAGTGCACTCTTTGGCGCATTTTTCATAAATGGAAGATGAGCCCCATGAGCTTCATCCACAAGCAGACACGCCCCATATTCATGCGCGATTTCAGAGATTGCCTGAATATCCGAAACAATCCCTTCATATGTTGGAGAGGTTATAACGATCAGTTTAATATCTGTATTCTCCTCCATCCGTTCTCTCACCTGCTTAGGGTCGATCTGCAAAGCAATCCCGTATTCCTCATCCATTTCAGGATAAAGATAAATCGGATGCAGCTCATTTAAGAAAATGGCATTGTACACTGCCTTATGAGAATTTCTTGCCACTAAGACCTTATCCCCTTTTTTCGTAAGTGCACTGATTCCTGCTAACAGTCCGCATGTGCTTCCATTTACAAGGAAAAAAGTCTCCTTTGTCTGATAAATGGCTGCTGCCCGCTTCATTGCGTCCCGCAAAAGTTCCTCCGCCTCATGCAGATTATCGAATCCATCAATCTCAGTAATATCGATCTCATATGGATTCACCATGCAAAACTCTTTATTTCGTTTATGTCCTGGCATATGCATCGGATAAAAATCCGACTGCACGTGCTCTAACAGTCGTTCATAAATCAATGGCTTTCCTCCTTGGCCTCTTATGCTTCCTATTATACCTTATCCATTCTAAAAACACTACCCTAGGCATGCTGCACTGCCTCTATTCCCCTATTTTTATTCATTTCATCTCAAAATCCACTATTTTTCATAATCTATCACTTTTTGCTTGTTGTATTTTAGTATTTATTGTATAATATTGGATATTTAATATACTATTCTTAGGGGGTTACGCTTATGAGATTTATTCTTGAAGAAGATGATATGTCAGAATACCTGATGGCAACTAAGTATGTTGATTATCATACACCTTGTATTGAAAAAAAAGCAGCGGAACTGTTTGCAGACTGCAAAACAGATGCTGAGAAAGTAAAAAAAGCCTTTCTTTTTGTACGCGATGAAATTTCGCATTCCTGGGATATTAAAAGCAGTATCATTACCAAGAACGCATCGGAGGTCTTAACCTATAAAGAAGGGATCTGCTATGCAAAATCCATGCTGCTTGCGGCTCTTCTTCGCCATGAAGGGATTCCGACCGCATTCTGCTATCAAAGACTTACCGTATTCGATATGCCTGATAGTGGCTACTGCATCCACTGTCTGAATGCAGTTTACCTAAAAGATCTAAACCGCTGGGTTCGCTTAGATGCAAGAGGCAACACAAACGGAAGTCACTCTGAATTCTCTCTTGACGAGGAACATTTAGCATTCCCGGTACGAAAAGAATACGATGAGATTGATTTTCCTACCCTGTTCGCCCATCCATTAAAAAATACAACGGATGCCTTAGAACAGAGTGAGAACTGCGAACATTTAATCCGTCATCATCTTCCTACCAATTTATAAAAATGCCAGATGGTTAATTCCATTGACTAATAGCATGCCACCAAGTATAATCTAGGTATTATCGAAACCGCTTTTTTAGGCCGCATTACGATTCCATGCAAACGCGTTTAAAAACGCCTTTGCATGAATTTGTTTAAAAGATTCATAATAACAACCGAGTAGAAGCTTTTCTTTTCTATCGGGTGCCAAGATAAAGCAAGACTTAAAATGAAAGGTATGAATAAAGATGAGACTTAGAAATGTCCCTGGTTCAAGAGAATTCATTGCAGCAAATGAATTTGTCGTTCAAGAACCTGAAAGCTATAAAGGAAGATGGCATGAATTATTCGGAAACAACAATCCGATTCATATTGAAGTAGGTATGGGAAAAGGCCAGTTTATCACAACCCTTGCCAAGCAGAATCCAGATATCAATTATATTGGTATTGAAAAATACTCCAGCGTCTTAATCCGTGCGATTGAAAAAAGAAGTCAGGTGGAATGCAGCAACTTATACTTCATCCGCTTTGATGCAGAGTCTATCAACGATATCTTTGATACCGAAGAGGTTGACCGCATTTATTTAAACTTCTCGGATCCATGGCCAAAGGACCGTCATGCGAAAAGAAGACTTACATCCAAAGAATTCTTAGCAAGATACGATAAGTTCTTAAAGAAAGATGGCTATATCGCATTTAAGACCGACAACCGTCCCCTGTTTGACTTCTCTTTAGAACAGGCTCCGGAAGCTGGATGGACCCTTCGTGATGTGACATTTGACTTACATCACAGTGAATACAACGAAGGCAATGTGATGACAGAGTATGAAGAACGCTTTTCATCCATGGGCAATCCGATTCACCGCCTGGTAGCTTACCGTTAAGAAAAAAATCTGTTTCCCTTTTTTTCTGTCTGTTTTGATACACTTTTTTTTAATTCTATAATATAATAGAAAGTGATCATTTGCTCTTTTTTAGAGCAGAAAGCAGGGTCAGATGAAAAAGACGACACAGCTTAAGCTTGCCAATACGCTTGGATCGAATGCAGAACTGAACAAAAAGATCATGAAATTTAAACAGTCCTGGGATGCTGTGGAAGCGATTTTAAAATCTGCCGGTACTCCCAAGAAAGGCTCCAAGAAATAATAGGCTTATTCATAAAATCTATTATAATGGAGACAATTTACCATAAGAAAAAATGGAGGTATTATTATGGCATTTATATTTACAGAGGAAAATTTTGAGAAAGAAGCACTTCAGTGCGATATGCCAGTATTAGTTGATTTCTACGCTGACTGGTGCGGACCATGCAAGATGATGGCACCAATTATCGACGAACTTGCTACAGAATTTGAAGGCAAAGCAAAAGTAGGTAAATTAAACGTAGACAATGCACCTTCTATCGCTCAGAAATATCGTGTTATGACAATTCCTACTCTTCTTATCCTAAAAGGTGGAGAAGTAAAGGAAACAATCGTTGGCGTAACACCAAAAGCAAAATTAGCCGAACTTTTAAATCAGTAAAAGTAACGTAATATAAAAAGCCGGGAGCTAAAAACATTAAGTTTTAGCTCCCGGCTTTCTATATTACCTTTTTTCTATTCTTATGAAATATCTAGCTTCTTCTTCTTTAATCGACTTGTGACAAAAAGATTTGCCAGATAAGCAAGTACTGCTACGATTGGCACTCCTAAAAACATTCCGATTACCCCCCAATAAGCACCACCTACTGTGATTCCAAAGATAACCCATAATGGTGTAAGTCCCGTGGAATCTCCTAAGATCTTTGGTCCTAAGATCCAGCCATCAAACTGCTGAAGTACTAGGATCATAAGAGCGAATGCAATTGCATCTAGCGGACTGATACACAGATACAACACGATTCCTGGTACTGCTCCGATAAATGGTCCGAAATACGGAATCATATTAGTGATTCCCACAATTACGCTTAATAACACCGCATATGGAAGCCCCATAATGGACATCACCACAAAGCAGATAATACCGATAATAAGCGAATCAATGGATTTTCCCACAACAAAGCTTGTAAAGATAGAACTGCATTCCTTTAAGATTTCTAAAAGCTTGTCTGCTTTCTTCTTAGGAATAAGAGCATATACCACTCTTGCACTATGCTTTGTTAACATTCTCTTATCATAAAGCATGTAAATCGATATTGCGATTGTCAGGAACACATTTAATGTAGTTCTTGCAATGGAAATTGATACATCTAACAGCATTGGAAGCACATTCTTAACAAAATCTGTTGCGTAACTGATGATCTTTGGAAGCAGCTCACCTAATTTGGCTTCTACAAACTCAAAATCAATTCCCGGATAATTATCCTCTATATTCTGAAAATAATCGGTAAGTCCCGAATACAGATTTGGATTAGAGAGACGGTTTGCTAACTCAACCGCACTGTTCGTAATCTGAGGGATTACATAAACAAGTCCAACCGTTATAATACCTATCACAATCAAATAAGAAAACAAGATTGCTAAAATCAGCCTTTTCTTTGGCGTTTTTATCTTACATACGTTTCCGAAAAAACGTTCCTCTAATGCCCGCACCAATGGATTCATAATAAATGCCACGAAAAATGCGGCTATAAATGTTGAAATGATTCCTAGGAAGTTTCCTATTTCTGCTTTAATGGATGCCAGATTCATAATTCCGTATATGGCGAGCGCTGCGACTGCAATGGTGCCAAAAGCATACGTGCATATAATAAAATACTTTCTGTTAAACTCCAACTTGTAATTCTGCCTTTCTTCTTTTGTTTCTTCTGGATGCCCTTCTTTCGCATCCTCCGATATGTCTGTCACAATAATCGGGCCATATTCCTCCTGCTGCTCTTCTTTCTTTTTCCCAGAAAAAGCATTTGAAAGAATATGCTTTAAATCTTTTGTATGTTTCTTTTTTGCTGACATATCCTACCCCACTTTATCATCAACTACATTGCTACTATTCTGTTTTCATTCTTAACGATAAAAACATGCCTACTTGCATTATATCTACTTCTATACGTTCCATCAACGAAAAATTTTATTAAATTGCATGTATTTAAAAAAAAAGCTTGCATTTCCTTTTCATGTCGATTATAATACTCTTTGCGTTAAGAAAATAAAATCTTATGCATCTTTAGCTCAGTTGGTAGAGCACCTGACTCTTAATCAGGGTGTCCAGGGTTCGAGCCCCTGAAGATGCATTAAAGTCTTCGTTTGATAGCTTTGACTATCGGGTGAGGACTTTTTTATTGCCTAGAACTTAGAATGACAAAACCTTTTTGCTCTGATCCTGTATTCTAGTTTACAGATCTCATTCTGTTTTTTAGTATAACCGCTCCAGCTTATCATAATCCGTATGCCTTTTTAGCTGGCCTTATTTAACGGATTAACCCAGGAAATCTACCATTTTATATATTTTCAAAGAAATTTCAACAATTTTAAAAAAAAGACTTGTATTTTTCTTTTGCATGCATTATAATATAGGAGTGTCAGTGATAGCTGATCAGAATATAGGTATGAAGCTTTGATTTATGCATCTTTAGCTCAGTTGGTAGAGCACCTGACTCTTAATCAGGGTGTCCAGGGTTCGAG
>CALZIE010000002.1 GCA_945787565.1 uncultured Lachnospiraceae bacterium | reverse complement strand
GCGAGTGGTTGCCCGGGAGGTGGGATGAGGGGAGGGATGTGGAAGGTGTCCGGCTCAAGGTGAACAATTTTGTAAAAATCCTTGGATAGCGGACAGTGCATTCCTGTCCGATAGCCGAGGATTTTTACAAAATTGTACACCTTGCGTCCGAACACCTCCACATCCCTCCCCTCATCCCGCCTCCCGGGTAACCACTCGCGACCTCCTCTTCCTAAAGTTTTCTAATGTAATTCTAACTTGAAAGTTGGGGGGAAGGAAGGTAAGATGGAGACAGAAAATGTAAAAAGGGATTCGTGTTTTGTGGGTAAAGGAGGATATGCTATGCGCAATAAGGTTTCTAATGTACTATGGGGAGTGTTTTGGATTGCACTTGGAGTCGGAATCGCGGGGAACGCCTTTCGTATATGGGACTTCACCTTATTTTTCAGAGGCTGGTGGACCATGTTCATTATTATCCCATGTTTGATCAGCATCATAAAGAATGGATTTGGAAATGGATCTACAATTGGTCTGGTGATTGGTATCCTGTTATTATTAACACAACGAGAGGTTATCGATGGCAGTGTGATTCGAAAACTTCTTGTGCCAATCATTCTTGTCTTAATCGGAATTAACATTATGTTAAAAGGTATTTTTACAGCTAATCAGAAAGTACATCTAAATGTAGAGTTTGGACCGGGTCAGAATGCAATCTTCGGAGGAAAGACACAGCATTATACTGGAGAAGTATTTAGGGGAACAGAAGCAAATGCGATTTTTGGAAGCGTCAGACTTGATCTTCGTGATGCACAGATTCCGGAAGATGCCGTAATTGATGCATCTGCAATATTCGGAGGAATTGATATCTTCGTTCCACAAGGAATCCGGGTAAAGGTGTCATCTACATCCCTTTTTGGAGGAACCTCCAATCATGTCAAGATGAAAGCTCCAGATGATGCAAGGACGATTTATATTAATACGACCTGTATGTTCGGAGGTGTGGATATAAGATGAATACATTTGAAAAAATCATTAAGTATTGCGCTATGGCATTTGCAGTCGTTCTTTCCATTTCAATATTTGGCGGAATTGCAGCTGCGCTGACAGGAGTAGCTACCGATGGCAGCATCGTTTTATTCAGTGATTCAGTAGATGAAGAGCTTATCAGCTTTACCAAGGAGTTTGAAGGGGTAGAGGAATTAGATATCCATAATTACTCGGGACATCTTACCGTTCAGATTGGGGATACATTTTCTGTAGCTGCAAAGAATGTTAACTCAGACTATGTAGCAGAGATGCGCGGAAATAAATTATATGTAGGCGATGAAGACGGATCGAATTTTATGTTTAATTTTAGTTTCTTATCTTCTTTCTCTAAGGAAGCAGAAATTGTTGTGACAATTCCAGCAGATTTTGTAGCAAAAAAGGCAGAGTTTAGCAATGGAAGCGGGAGATTTGAATTGCAGTATCTGAATACGGATACGTTAACAATTGAGAATGGATCCGGAAAGTTTTCAGTAAATGATGTGACATCGGGGCGTTCTATTTGGGATTTCGGATCCGGTGGGGCAGAATTTACCAATGTTAAGGCCGATCGCGTTACTATTACAAGCGGATCAGGTGCGGTTACAATGGAAGATTGTAAGTTCAATGATCTGAATTGTGATATGGGATCTGGAAGATTTTCTTTTGATGGAGAGCTTACAGGCGATACAGAATTAGAAACTGGAAGTGGAAATGTAGTATTTAATATTAACGGCGATATCGCAGATTATGAACTGGATTGTGAGGCAGGAAGCGGTGGAATCTGGATTAATGGAGAGAAAGAGGATGATTATCATAACAGGAATACAGATGCTATAAACTTCATTAAGATCGGTGGTGGTTCCGGAAGAGTAAATGTGGACTTTAAATAAAAGCATGAACGATCCGTTCATGTAAACAAATAGGGACTTTGGTTACATGTTTAGCAGACTAAGTGAATAATACAGGCAAAAAGAAAAGCTAGGAACTTTTAAGCATCAGATGCAGGAAGATTCCTGGTTTTTCTTTTTATTTGAAAGATAAGAGCGATTTCTATGAAAGAAAAAAAGCGCAGGTTCGGGGAAATCTGCGCTTAAAGTAAGGGAGGAGTTAAATATGCAGATGAAGGAAAATTGGGGGAACATCTTGCATATCTAAGCTCCGGGGGATATAAACCATCTCAGTGTATTGGTAGTTATACGAAATAACACTGGTTGTTTTTACAAGACTATTATGTCATGATGAATGAGAGAAGTCAATTAGAAAATTGCGAAAAAACAATAAAAATTCTAGAAATACATGAAAAAAATATAAAATAAGTGCTAATAAACACTATTGTAAAAGGGCATTAAAAGGGGACATGCAACGAGGAGAGCACAAAAAAAGGAGCTGCTAACGTAAGAAGGGGGGGCGGGAAGACGGAAAATCCTGTTGCGGTTCCAGAGATTCCTGTATATAATAAGAGTATTGAATTTTGTTGTAAAATAGTATATAAAAGGTTTTTTTGTTGCTTTTAGGAAGCTACGTAACAAAGGAGGAATTCAAATGAAAATGAGTGGGACAAGAACGAAAGGACAGTACATAAAGTGGAATAAAAAAATAGTTATGCTTCTTGCCGTTATGCTGTTAGCAGCGACGGGATGCAGTAAGAAAGAGAGTGAGGCAGTTACTACAGAGCCTACACCTGTGATCACACAGATTCCAGCAGAGGAAGAAGTAATAGAGCCAGAAGGCGAATCACCGTCGGAAGTGGATCAGGAAGCAGAAAACGAAGAGAGTGATGGACAGGAATTAGTAAGTGATTCAGTAGATGATCAGCAAGAAGATACCAATAATCAAGAAGATGCGAATGACCAGACAGAAGTGACTGTTACGCCAGAGGCGTCACCTGAAGAGGATTTTAGTGAAGAAGATCCAGTAGAGACAATTGCGCCAGAAGGTGAAGTACTTACAAAGGAACAAGCAGTGGCAGCTGTGGCAAGATTTTCAAAGGAAACATTGGGACTTGCAAATGAGTTAGGGCAATACACCATTATCGTTGATGAATGGACTACAATGGTAAAAGGAAAAGAGTGCTATTGTCTGAATGTATATGACTATGTAAATGACAGACAGCAGCTAGTTAAGATGTTTTATGTGACAATGGATGGCAAGGAAGTATTCATTCATGATGATGAGCTCGGTGAGTTCACTAGAATAGCCGAGTAGCTGTGATATAAGGTAGTGAGAAGAGCTGCTGCAGGATGCACCATTCCAGTGTATTTTGCAACAGCTTCTTTTCGGCCTTTGGCCCCTTTAAGACAAGGGGCTTAGTGTTGAAAACACAGGGGCGAAGTGATATAATTTAGCCTATAAGAAGCGGTAATATAAGTCCGGTTTAAATTAGAGATGCTTGAGGTGAAAAGTGTGAAAGAGAAGATTGAACAGTTTGCAAACGGCAGATTCTCTTATGAGATGCCAGCGATAATTCTGTCAGAAGATAAACTAGAGATAACAGTAGTAGCGGGATACACCTATCAGGGCTCTTTTACGATTACGAACAGTACGAATACACGTCTGAAGGGGGTTGTGTATTCTTCAAGCAGGCTCATTACATTTGAGAATAGTCGGTTTATTGGAAAAGAGAACGAGATTGTGTACAGGGTGAATGCAGCGGGATTACATGCATTACAAAAAATAGAGGAAGAGATACAGATTGTGACAGACTGTGGAGAAAGGACGCTTTCCATTGTAATTGAAGTGGCGGCGCCTTTTTGTAACAGTACACTTGGGAAAATTGAAAATTGTGAGGAATTCACGAATTTAGCAAAATGCAACTGGTCAGAAGCAAAGAATATCTTTAAATCGCCAGAGTTTGGGGACATGCTGTTATTCCATGAGCCGGAATACTATAAGCTGTATCAGGATTTGATTAGGAGCAGTTCCACAAGTCAGTCTATGGAAGAGTTTTTAGTAGCGACTGGCTATAAGGAGAAAATCCATTATGAAGTAGACCGCCTTAGTCTGTCTTATGAACTGAGCCAGTATAACTTTATTGATAAGATTAAGATCATCAAAAAAGGATGGGGATATGGAGATCTGCGCATCAGCACGGATATTCCATTTGTTGAACTGGATCGTAAGATTTTATGGATAGACAGTTTCCAAGGGGATGAATACGAGCTTGGGTTTGTAGTGAAGAATGACCAGGTAAAGCAAGGTATTTGTAAAGGCCAGATCAAATTACAGTCAGTAAGCGAAGATATTGTAATCGAGGTTACGATTGACTGCAAACAAGAGATGGCAGAAAAAGAAGAAAAGAAGATTCGCAAAGGAAAATTAGAAGGAGAACTGATTCAGAATTATCTTGATTTCAGGACTGACAAAAAGGATTCCAGACAGTATGCGCAGGATGCGCTTCAGTTGCTGCTTGAGATTGATACATTAGATAAGGAGAGCACATTCTTACAGCTGTACCGGTTACATATCTATCAGGTAACAGACAAGCTTGATGTGGTACGAGAAGAGTTAGCAAGAAGAATGGAGAAGCCAGAGCTTTTAATCAGAGAGTCAGCGTCTTATTATGCTTTTGTACGATATCTTGATACGTTGGTGGATCGTGAGACAAAGGATAAAGAAGCAGTATGTGAGCTCGTTAGAGAATATTATAAGAAAGATGATACGAACTGGCTTTTATTCTGGCTTTTATTGTATTTAGACAAGCAGTACGACATCAATCCAGAAAAGAAATTTGAAGATATTAAAAAGCAGTTTGATCGTACAAAGATCCATACACCGATTCTATATTATGAAGCGGCAGAGGTATTAGCCGAGATGCCGTCCTTATTAAAAGAGTTAGGAAGCTTTGAACAGCAGATTCTTTTATTTGCATTCCGTCACCAGATGATGACAAAGGAAATCGCAATGCAGTTTACTTACCTGGCATTAAAGGAGAAACACTGCACCATCTTATTATTTAAGCTCTTAAAGCTTGCCTATGAAACCTATGATCTTAAAGAAGCTCTTCAGGCAATCTGTGGCTTCTTAATTCGCAGTCACAGAACAGAGTATAAATACTTCCCATGGTATGAAGCCGGCATTGTGGCAGGATTAAGAATTGCAGAGCTTCATGAATATTATATGTATGCCTTAGATCAGTCAGCGGGTAAGGAAATCGATCCGGCAGTGCTTGCTTATTTTAGCTTTAATCTAAAGTTACCGGACCGCTTAAAAGAGTATCTATTCTATGATGTGATACGGATGAAGGAGAAGCGTCCATCGGTTTATGAAGCATATAAGGAGAGAATGAAGGAATTCGCTCTTGCACAGTTAAAGGCATCTGCAATGAGTGAGAACCTGGCCGTTATCTATCAGGATGTATGCAAGGATTTGGAAATTGATGAAGAAGTTGCTGCATATTTGCCAAGAGCAGCATTTAAATATCAGATTACTTGTGATCAATCAAAGGTAAAGGCAGTATGCGTGGTTCACAAAGAGCTTACAAAAGAAGTCATAACACCGGTTATAGACGGACATGCAATTGTAGAGATTTATACACAGAATGTAGGAATTTATCTATTAGATGAAAGTCAGAACCGTTATGCAGTGTCTATTCCGTATACAATGAAGCATCTTTTAGATGTGTCAGATCGCTTAGAAGAATGCTATCGCAAGTGCAAGGATGATCCATGTCTAGCTTTGCATTTGTCTGAAATGGCACAGTACTATGATAAGAATGATGAAATTTCCGTAGAGCTTAGAAAACAGGTAGCGACTTTACCAGATTTAAATGAGATCTATAAGAAGGAATTCTTACAGACGCTTATTTATTATTATTATGATAATTATGAAGGTGCGATATTAAAGAACTATCTGGCCATGATTGATCTGCGTTTTGTAGAGGAAAAGAACCGCGTGAAATTCATTGAGTTTATGGTGTTACGTGAGCTATTTGATGTAGCAGTGGCGCAGATTAAGCAGTATGGATATGAGGATATCAGTGTAAGCAGACTGATTAAGCTTTGTCATTATCTGATTCATTCCGATCATGGAGAAAAAGAGCTTGCATCTAGAATCAGTTATTATTTGTATCAGAACCATCATGCGGATAAGGAAATTTATCAGTTCTTAGGAAAGTATTATAATGGATCCACAAAAGACATGCTCTCGTTATGGCAGAAACTTCGTGAAAAGGAAATAGAAGCGACAGATTTAGAGGAACGTCTGTTAGGACAGATGCTGTTTACAGAAACTTATGTATGGGATGGAACGGCAGTATTTTTAAGCTACTATCGCACTGGATTCAATAAACGTCTGATTCGTGCATATTTATCTTACTGTTCTTATAAGTATTTAGTACGAAACCGCATTATCGAGGCAGAGATGTTTGAAATCATCCGTAAGGAATTAAACCGCGATAATAGTGAAATCTGTGTTCTCGCATTGATTAAATATTATGCAAGACTTAACCAGCTGACCGACAGTGAGATTAATTTCATTGATTACCATTTAAGCCGTTTTGAAATTGCAGGAATCTATCTGCCATTCTTCAAAGGACTTCGCACCCATATGAGGATTCCAAAGGAAATGGAGCATAAGCAGTATGTGGAATACCGGGCAAATCCGGAAAATACCATTATTCTTCATTATAGTTTCGATCCAGAACAGGATGAAGAGGACTATACAACCGAAGAGATGCAGAATATGTGTTATGGAATCTTTGTGAAGGAATTGGTACTGTTTAAGGGAGAGACGTTTTCTTACTATATTACGGAGAAGACAAAAGATGGTGACAAAGTCACCGATGTGGAAGAAATCACAGCAAAGGCTGACGAAGAGAATGAAGAGAAGCAGAAATATGAACGTCTGAATGAGATTATTTCTGCAAGAATGAATGAAGATGGGGAAACACTTGCGGCTTTATTAGAAGGCTATTTAAAGATGGATTATCAAGCAACGCAGTTGTTTAAGCCATTATAGGAAAGGTGGACGAAACATGGGCGATAATAAGACGCTGTTAGTTGGATTTGATATCAACAACGATTATACTCAGATCAGCTGTTTTAATAGAAAGCTGATGGAACCGGAGTCTGTGTGTGTCACACCTGATAAATCCAGGTTTGCGATTCCAACATGCCTATTAGTGAAGGAATCCAATAAAGAATGGGTATTTGGGGATGAAGCGGTTAGGCTTAGAAACTTAAATGCAGGATTTTTTGTGGATGATTTGGTTGGCAGACTGATGAGAAAGGAAGATACCGAAATCTACGGTACTTTCTTCTCCCCGCAGGCATTGATGGAGAAATATTTTAGAAAGACACTGGGATTTTTAAGACAGCATTATTTAAATAACAGTATCTTAAAGATTGTGGTGACTGGGAAAGAGTTAGAAGATGATTTAGTAAAGGAACTGTATGCCGTATTGGAACGTCTTGGCATTAAAAATGACCGAGCAATCATATTAAATCATGTACAGTGCTTTATCTATTATGCAATCAGTCAGAAGCCAGAATTATGGCCAATGGATGTGGGACTTTTTGAATATGCCAAAGAAGGGCTGATGTTCTATCATTTAAAGATTGACCGCAAGACAGATCCTGTCACAATCGTGGTAGATAAGATTGATCTATCAAATGAATTCCCAGCAGGGGCAGCGATAAACCGCAGTAAAGAGGAAGTGGCAGAAGAATTTGCAGAGCTCGCAAAACGAGTGCTTATGAAGCGGATGATTACCACTCTGTATTTGACTGGTTATGGATTTGAAGGAGAATGGATCTACGATGCAGTAAAGCCTCTTTGCATTGGCAGAAGAGTGTTTAAGGGGCAGAATCTTTATACAAGAGGTGCCTGCTATGGTGCTAAGGGATTAGAATATAAAGAATTTGAGAACTTTTTGATCTTAAGTGATGAGCTAATCACCTCAACCATTTCCTTAAAGCTTTATGCAAACGCAGCACATGGGGAGTATGTCTTAATTAAGGCAGGCACTCCATGGAAGAAAGCAGAGAAAAGAGTGACTTTTATTCTAGACCATAGCAATGAATTAGAGTTTCGGGTAAGCAATCTTCTTAAGAAAGATGTGATTCATGAAATCATGAAGTTAGACGGTATGATGAATCGAGAGAATAAGACAATACGTTTAGAGCTTACGATACGTTTTCTGGATCGTGATACGCCGATCGCAACCGTGAGGGACATTGGATTTGGGGAGTTCTTTCCGACAACCATGCGAATCTGGGAACAGGAATTACAGTTATAAGAAAGCGATTGCGTAAGAAAAGAACAGGAGGCTGGATGTGGGAAAACTGATATTATGCACGGGGCAGGTGGCAGCAAATCCATACTGTTTCAAGGCAACAGGTACCAATGTATATACAATAGAAGAATTATGCTATTACATTTACCATAATATCGAAACTGTCAGTGAGGAACTGATGGCACCTTCCCTGATCACCTTTATCAGGGAAGAGTTAGGGCTTGTTTCAAGAGCTGAATTTTTAGAGAATTTAGTGAAAAATAAAGCTGGGATTAAAGATATTGTGGTCAGCATTTTCTGCAGCGCAGATTATTATGATGAAGAAGAAATCAAAAAACTGTTAGCAGTTATTGATGAGTTATATCATATGACTCCGGTGCAGAGAAAAAAACGGCATGCGGATGAACATATGAAGCACGGACAGTATAGGGAAGCACTTAGAGAATATCTTGAAATCATCCATTCCAGAGAAAGTCAGGATCTGACACATCAGGAATATGGAGATATGCTTCATAACCTGGGTGTGATTGATATATACCAGGGAGATTTTGCTTCGGCAGCAGAGGCATTCCGTGAGGCTTATGAGAGAAACCAGAGAGTTGCATCCTTAAAGCAGTATCTGTTTGCTTTAAAACTCGGTGGAGAGGGCGCATTATTCGAACGTGAAGTGAAAGCATTAGTAGCAAGAAGGGATATCTTAGAACAGATTGAACGGGAATTATATCAGGCAGAGCGGACCGAGGAATATACCACTTTCTATCATGAGATGCAGAAGATAAAGGACTGCCTAAGAGACGGAGAAAATCAGAAGTTTTATGAAGGAGCAGATCAGATTATTGAGCAGTTGAAGGAAAAATACCGGAAAGAAACAATCTGATTGACACATAAGATCCGGCTGAAGGAGATGTATTATCTTTTTATAGCCGGCGTACCAGCAAAGGAAGTAATAAATGAGACGTTTTTTTAAAAGACGAAAGAAGAAGGAAATGCCTGCAATCGAATTTGATCCGGTTTCTGTGGACGAGGCACTAGCACAGTATGCCAAAACGCGCAGAGAAGCTGAAAAAGTAAAGAATGTGCAGGATGGCATGGCAGAAGAAGATGTATTAAAGCAGACAGAAGAGGGCTTGTGTCAGATCATTGAGATAGAACGCCAGTTAGAGGATGCAAAAAGAGAGTATGAAGCTGTGACGCTATATTTGTCCGATATTCAGAAGATTGATGCTATGACCATGGAGCAGAAAGAAGGAATTATTGATGCATCCAGAAAGATCATTCAGCTCAATATGGAACGCAACCGCTATAAGAAAACGGAGAAGGGTATCAGTGAGGCACAATATGCGTACATAGAGCGGTTTGCAAGAGAGATCCAGAAAGAGCTTCCAATGATGAAAGAGCAGGAAGCGTACCAGGAACTGATTAAGAGTGATCTAAGACAGCTAGAAGGAGAGAAGGGTGCGCTTATTTATGAAAAGGAAGCAGCACTTGATAAGAAAGACTTCTTAAAGAAGTTTTCCATGGTATCGTGTGGAATTGTATTGGTAGTATTTATGATTCTGTTTCTAGTAATGGAACAGACAAGGGCAAATCTGACGGTTCCATTTTTCATCACAGGAGTGATGGCAGCAGCAGCGGTTTTATATATCCTGATTGAAAGCCGAAACAGCACATATCAGTTGAAATTATCCGAGATTAAGCTAAATCGTGCAATCGCTTTACTCAATAAGATTAAGGTGAAGTATGTTAACTGCACAAGTTCTCTTGATTATGTCTATGAGAAATACCGAGTGAACAGCTATCAAGAACTGCAGTTTTTATGGACCGAGTATGTCAAGGCAAAGGATGAGGCAAAACTTTATCAGCAGAATACCGAGATGGTGACATTTTATCAGCAGGTAATTGTAGAAGAACTGATGAATTATGGAGTGGAAGATGCAGCAATCTGGATTCATCAGCCGGATGCCTTTTTAGATGAGAAGGAGATGGTGGAAGTCAGACACCGATTAAATGTCCGCAGACAGAAACTGCGTGAGCGTATTGATTATAATAATAGACAGCGTGCCGTCATTTTATCGGAGATTGAATCCTTAAAAAAGAAGTTCCCATCGAAGGCACCATCTATCCATGCATTGGCGTCAAATTATCGAGTGCTTATTTAAGTACAGATGAAAATAGTTTTTCTGGTAGTGGGAAATGTTGAAATACAGCATGGTTCCTTACGCCCAGTTGCCCAAGGGCCAAAAACTACGAATATAGAAAAATTGAATTATAACGAATAAAACCGTTTTGTTCTTTGAGCATTAGATAGGCAATATGCTGTCTAATATAAGAAGGACAAAGCGGTTTTTATTTGTTATAAGCAGAACTGCTTAAGAAGAAAAACGTAAGAAGAGTAACTTAAGAAGTAAGAAAACTACATATTGTCTTTATAGCACCAGAACCAGTCTTTGCAGGAGAGTCCAAGGCTTTCTGGATCTTCAATGCGGTCTTGTTGATCCATATAGGTCTTTGGTGGAGGTACTAGTACGTCATCGCCAGGAACCCAGTTGGCAGGTGTTACAATGCCATAGGCATCGCTTGTCTGAAGAGCGGTGACAAGACGCAGAATTTCTGGGATACATCTTCCAACCGTGAGAGGATAGGATAAAATAGCACGTATTGTCTGGTCAGGATCAATGATATAGACATTGCGGACAGTTTCCTGGGTGCTTACATCCGGGGCAATCATACCATATTTTGCGGCAATCGAACCATCGCGGTCAGCTACAATCGGGAAGGGAATCTCTGCACCAGTTAGTTTTTTAATACAGTTTACCCATGCTAAATGGGATGGAATACTGTCGATGCTTAGTCCTAATAACATTGTGTTAATGGCACAGAAATCATCGACTGCTTTTGTAAATGCAAGAAACTCAGTAGTGCATACTGGAGTGAAATCACCAGGATGACTAAAGAATACAAGCCAGTGACCTTTATAGTCGGACATGCTTAGCACTCCCATTGTAGTAGCAGCTGTAAAGGCAGGAGCTTTCATTCCAATGCTTACATAATTCATATCCATATTCATAAGAACCTCAGTTATGTATTGTTTAGTATAGTGTATGAGAGATGGGGTGGATAACATACGTAGGAGTTCGATAGAAAACAGGTCGTCTGTCCTTAAATTCGTGTCGTCTGTCATAAAATGGTTAAAAAATCCAGGCTTTATGTTAAAATACAAAAGGAAACGGATTGGAATTTATAGAAAAGAGGGACGCATATGAAACAAGGTGTGAAAAAGAGTATATTCCTGATTGGAATAATTGGAATAGTAGCACTTGCCGGATGTGGCAAGATGGAAGCAAACGGTGAGGCAGCCACACAAGAAACATCTCAGGAAGAAATAAAGGAAGTGGAGGGAACAGTGGAAATGACACAGGAGCAGATGGATTTATTAATCGGTATTAGTGTAAATCAGGATAGGGTCAGAGAAGGAAAATTATATAGCTGGCAGCAGGAGATTTTAAATCAGTATGATTATGCGATGGAGTATTTAAAAGAAAAATATCAAAGCCATAGCTTTCATATGGTAAGCTGTGATCCAAAGAGCAAGTTGAATTCATTCTCTCAGTTTCGTATGACGGCAGATGAGGATTCAGAAACCTATTACGATCTGTATTTGTATTCTGAAGAAGCAGATGGAACCATTACGTATGAAGCAAAGGATAATTTTTATTCTGCTATTATTACGAAACCTTATGAAAGTTATGTCTTAGATACTGCTAGTAAGGGAGTAGCATGTATCGCGGTAGATTCCTCAATCAGTAGCGTAGAAGGATCGGATTATAATGAGAATATGACGGTAGAAGATATTAAGGAAGGAAGACTTTTTATCTCGCCTATTACGACTATTTATGTAGATGGAAGCAAGACAGAGGGGGAAGGATATGACAGCATTGTGGAACAGATTAAAGAAAATATAAAAGAAGAAGCCATTCAGGGGTATTATACGGTACTGATCTTATCGGAAGTACCAAAGGATGGGGCTACCGTTAAGGAATTGCAGACATTTATGCAGGAGAATAAGGATAGCTTAAAAGTTGAGAAATATACCTTTTAGTTAGGCTGCTAGGAATAAGGAAGGGATGCAGAGTCAGAAAAAACATAAGGGGGAGTAAACGATGGCAGATTCCTTGACGACAGAACAGGTGTTATTGCTAAATAATCTGATGTATATGACAAATGATGAGCCGTTGCAGGATATTGTGTCCTATGATTCCGGGAATGGCCAGGTAAGTGTAGGGGATATTGTAAGGAACCTACAGAATAAGAACTTTGATGCAGATAAGGATTATGGTTCTTTTATGACAGGGAAAGACTGGAAGAATTTAGTGAATACAATCAGCAACGATGATCGACTGATGAATGTACAGTTACAGACAACGCATGTGGATAAGGGAGGAACAGGCGGAGGAGGAACCAGTGCATTATTTGTAGATCCTGCAACCAATGATGCAGTAGTGGTCTTTCGGGGAACCGCATCGAATGAATGGAAAGATAATTTTGTTGGAGGGGGTGCTACTGGAACAGAAGACGGAGTGTCTACAAATCATCAGAGGAATGCGCTTGATTGGTATCAGTCTCTTGAATTAGATGGTTATAATAGTGTAACGGTATCCGGACATTCCAAAGGGGGGAATAAAGCAAAGTACATAACCGTTCTTGATGATTCCGTAGACCGCTGTCTTTCTTTCGATGGGCAGGGATTCTCCGATGAATTCATAGAAAAGTATAAGGATCTGATTGCAAGAAACCAAGATAAGATTCAGAATAACAATGTAGATAGTGATTATGTGAATTTGCTGTTAAATGATATTGGAAATACAACCTTTTATGAGGGCTATGATTATGGGGACGGAGGATTTTTAGAGAATCATTGTCCAAATACTTTTTTAAAGTTTAATGAGGACGGTTCTATTTCCATGACACAGAGTACAAGAGACCCGGGAATGACTGTGTTAGATGATTTCTTAAATAGCTATCTGCGGACTCTTTCTGCAGAAGAGAAAGAAAACACGCTTTCTTTTATTGGAGAGTTAGTGCAGGGGGGATTTGGAGGGGCATCTTTCGAGGAGCTGTTTTCTGTTTTATTAGATGGAAAGAATTCAGATTGTGCAGCAAATCTGTTAGCCTATGTAATCAAATATGAACAAACAAATCCGGAACTAGCAAAGACAGTCAAAGACGTGCTAGGCAAAATGGGATTAGAGGATATGACAGATTTAGTAGATACAGTCACGGATGTAATGAATTCCTGGTACTTTGATAAGCTTCTTAGTGCAGCCGGTTTTGTAGGAGATCATATACCGGACTGGGTGCTAGAAAAGTTAAGCGATTATTTATATGAGAAGTATGGAATTCGTTTATCAAAGGACGAGCTAAAAAAGCTTCTTTCTATGATTGGAAAGGTTTCCGATGATTTAGACACGATGGAGGATCCAAAAGATGGGGGGGACCTGGAAGTCGAATCCATTGGAAATGCATCGTTTAGCATTCAGTTAAAGAAGTTAGAACAAAGTCAGGAGGAACTCGCTTCGTATAGTCAGTTGCTTCGGGAGATTGCAGAAGAGGTAGGAACGCTTTCTTCCAATCTGACAAAAGGTTTGTACTTAATTAAGATTCCACTGGGTCGAATCAAAAGTACGATGGAAGAGGAAGCAAGGAGCATGTCACAATTAGGAGCTACTCTTATAGAAATTAAGAAGAAGTATGATACAACAGAGAAGACCATTGTAGATAAGACGGTATTGCTATGAGAAAATTTCCATTTTTCTACTATTACATAAATGTTACGAAAATGTTACAATAATATTAAATCAAGAATCCAAAGGAGAAAGAAACAATGAAAAATTTAAAGAAGATGTCAGTAGCATTTGCAATGATCGTAACATTAGGAACAGTAGCAGCACCAAGTGTAGGAGCTTACGCAGCAACATCCTGCACATCTCAGACACAGAGCACATGTAATTTCTCATCAGGAGCATTGAAGTATAAAATCACAGGAAGCAATACATGCACCGTTACAGGTTTATCAAGCAAGGGATGTAACGCAAGCACATGCACAATTCCATCGACTGTAACATGCAATGGTAAGACATATAAGGTGACAGGCATTGCAAACAATGCTTTTACAAACTGCAAGAACTTAAAGAAGATTAACTGCAGCAGCTCTATTAAGATTGCAAAATCCAGCTGCTCCTCTAAAGTCAAAATCTGCAAGAAGTAGAATAGATAATCTCACATGACGTTCAGATGAAAACTGGTGCTGCGGCACCGGCATCCTGTGGGTCATGACGCAATTGATTTTCCGAATGTTCGGACGCATGAGCGGACCAAAACCGTCTTGTTCTTTGTCTATCAGACAGAAAAAACACTGTCTGCTATTCAAAGAACAGGGCGGTTTTTGTTCGTCATAAGCCGGACATTCCGGAAAATCAATGGCGTCATACCCCACAGGATACCGGTACCACAGCACCAGTTTTCATCTTCTGTGTGAAGATTTTTTTATTTGGAAGTGCTTCTTTTAGTGGAATGCTGAACTGAGATACATAAGTTTTGAGAGAAAGAATGATTGGAAAGAATATTTAAGATGCAAATAGAGATCGAGATCGAAATAGAAATAGAAAGGGAAAAGGAATGTGGACTTGTGATAGGCGAATTTTGGATTGAAATGTCAGGGGCAGGTTGTGAAACAAAAGAAGGCATTCGGTAAAGACTATGTTGAGGGGATAAGAGTAGTTTTTATGGAAAGGAAATATGAAATGTTTAAACCGAAGCAGGTTATTTTTGAAAAAGGTGCAAGAGATTTTCCGCTGGGTGAGGAGTTATACCAGAGGTTTGTGAAGGTACAGGGGATTGAGGTGGCGGAAGCGGATGCCAGGATTCAGGCAGCCGCTAAGGTGATTAAAGCAGGATATCCAGTCGGCTTTTTAATCGCACCTGTGTTTTTATATGAGAACTGGAAGGCGGAATACCGGCAGATGTTAGAACACCTGAAGGAGACACTTCCTAAAAATCCGGAACACAGAATTACATTTGAGGTCATTTCTCACCGCTATACACTGCGGGCAAAAGAACGGATTAATGAAATCTTTCCGGAAAATATGCTCCCTATGACAGAGGAGGAACGTACATTTAAATATGGGCAGTTTGGATATGGGAAGTATCTGTATACAAAGGAGAAGCTTGCGGATATGAAACAGTTTTTTCTTGATCTTTTACAGGAGCTGTTTCCAGAATGTGAAGTGAAGTATGTGATATAAGGGACAAGGTAGAAAGAAAAGAATTTTGACAGCGTCATATTATTTTAAATGCAATTTAGGAGAAGAGGATGAATGGAAAGAAAAGACCGTATTTTGAAGGATGGTATTATAAGCATGAAAAGGGAAATGACACTGTGAGCATTATTCCGGGTGCACAGATTGATGAGGATGGAAATGCATCTGCTTTTGTACAGGTGATAGCAAGGAATGGGTCTTATTATATTCCGTATCCGATGGAATCTTATGAGGCGGACCGAAGGATGATGACAGTAAAGGTAGGTAAAAACCGGTTTACAAAGGATGGAATGGTGCTTGCTATTCATACAGAGGAACTGAACCTGGAGGGGAAGATCCGGTATGGAGCATTTCAGCGGATTTCGTATGATATTATGGGGCCATTTCAGATGGTTCCGTTTATGCCATGCAGGCATCAGATTGTCAGTATGAAACATGCACTGGAAGGAGAGCTGAAACTGAATGGAGAGAAGATTTCTTTTTTTGGAGGAACTGGATATATAGAAGGAGATTGCGGGAATACCTTTCCTAAAAATTATTTCTGGTCACAATCGAATAGCTTTGAGACAGAAGATGCCGCGATTTTTGCGGCAGCAGCAGATGTGCATGTGCCCGGACTTGTGATACCCGGCTGTATTGCAATCGTAAAGCATCAGGGAAAGGAAATTCGTTTTGCAACCTATCTTGGAGCACGAATCAGAAAAATGACCGAAAATATGCTTTGCATCAGGCAGGGAAGATATGAACTTAAGATAAAAGTGGAGCCTGAAAAGCAGCAGATGCTTTATGCACCGGTAAAAGGAAAGATGATTGGAAAGGTAAAAGAGAGCATCCAGTGCAGAGCATGCTATGAACTTACCTATGATAAGAAAAGAATCTTTCGTCGTCTTTCTTTGAAAAACAGCTTTGAACGGGTACTATCCCAGTAAGGGATTTTTCAGGTTCAGGGCTATTGCTATTGGTCGTATAAATATGCTATATTGGTGAATATAATCTCGAATATTACAGCGATGGAGGACTAACATGGAGCGAACAGAAAAGCAATACCAGACGTATGTACAGATCTTAAAAGAAGAGCTAGTGCCGGCAATGGGATGTACCGAACCGATTGCTATCGCCTATTGTGCTGCAAAAGCAAGAAAGGTGTTAGAAAAAAGGCCAGATAAGGTTGTAATTGAGGTAAGCGGAAATATCATTAAGAATGTAAAGAGTGTAATCGTGCCAAACACCGGAGGTTTAAAAGGAATTGAAGCTTCAGCAGCAGCTGGCATCATCGCCGGAAAGGAAGAGAAGATCCTAGAAGTCATTGCCGATGTGACCGAAGATGAGAAAAAGCAGATCAAAGAATATCTAAGTGAAGCAACATTTCAGGTAACGCCAAGCACTTCGGATATGATTTTCGATATTGTTGTGACGGTTTATGCCAAGGACTCATATGCTAAAGTCCGTATTGTAAACTTCCATACAAATGTAGTTTTGATTGAGAAGGACGGAACTACAATCTATGAGGCAGGAACGAAAACAAGCAATACGGTGTTATCAGACCGAAGCCTGTTGAATGTACAGGATATCATTGCATTTGCAGACACTGTGAAAATTGAGGATGTAAAAGACGTATTAGCTAGACAGGTTTCCTATAATATGGCCATTGCAGAGGAAGGCATGAAAGGACATTATGGAGCCAATATCGGGAAAGTATTAGTAAATTCCTATGGGGATGATGTAAAGGTACGCGCAAGAGCAATGGCTGCGGCAGGTTCTGATGCCAGAATGAGCGGATGTGAGCTTCCGGTTATCATTAATTCCGGAAGCGGCAATCAGGGAATGACTGCAAGTATTCCTGTTGTGGTATATGCAAAAGAATTAGGAAAGACCGAAGAGGAGTTATACCGTGCTCTTGTAGTATCGAATCTGATTACCATTCATTTAAAGACCGGTATCGGCAGATTATCTGCTTACTGTGGAGCAGTCAGTGCAGGATGCGGAGCAGGCTGTGGCATCGCATATCTGCATGGAGGACGTTACGATGAGATCGCGCATACTCTTGTAAATGCAGTTGCAATCGCATCCGGTATTGTCTGTGATGGAGCAAAACCATCCTGTGCGGCTAAAATAGGAGCTTCTGTGGATGCAGGCCTGATGGGATACTATATGTATGTAAATGGCCAGCAGTTTAGAGACGGTGATGGCATCGTAAAGAAGGGCGTTGAGAACACGATTGCCAATGTAAGCCGTTTAGGCCAAGTTGGTATGCGTGAAACGGACAAAGAGATCATCAAGATTATGGTAGGCCAATAAAAGATTTAAGTAAGAAAAGATGAAAGCCATATCACAAAATGAAAGAGGGAAAGAGGAGAATCCGATGAAAATCACCTATATCAGCCATAGCGGCTTTTTGGCAGAAACCAAGAGCTATGTGTTTTTATTTGATTACTTTAAGGGAACCATCCCTAAAATTCCGGATGGAAAGAAGCTAATCGTATGTGCCAGTCATAAGCATCAGGATCATTTTAATCCAGAGATTTTCAAGCTGGCAGAGAAACATGAAGATATCGTGTTTTTATTATCCAAAGATATCAAGATGAGCAGCGGTTATATGGACCGTTTAGAAGTGCCTCAGAAAGTAAGAGAGCAAATCCTTTATATCGGAAAGAATCAGGAAATGGATCTTACAGATGGTGTTCATGTGGAAACGCTTACTTCAACCGACCAGGGAGTAGCCTTTATTGTGACAGCAGATGGAAAGACAATCTATCATGCAGGTGATCTGAATTGGTGGACATGGATTGGGGAATCCGAGAAAGAATATAACGAAATGACAGCTGCCTTTATGCAGGAAATGAAGAAGCTGGAGGGCAGAACATTTGATATAGCATTTATTCCGTTAGATCCAAGACAGGAAGACCGTTTCTACTGGGGCTTTGACTGTCTGATGCGTACCGCGGATATTAAAATCGCATTTCCAATGCATTGCTGGGATGATTATTCCGTTATCCCGAGATTATGCGGCATGGAAGTCTCTTTTCCATACCGTGACCGGATCGTGACCATTACAGAAGAAGGACAGCAGTTCGAAGTCTAGGTTTTTTTGAGGAGAGGCAGCAGATGGATTGAAATGATATGACCCGTTAACAGCAAACCGGTCATACTATAAAAAAAGTAACTACTTCAATCTGCCCCTTCTCCATGTTATAATAAAGAAAATCTTTCATGTACAAGGTTATCACTTTAACCAGCAAGATTAAGAACGAGCACAGAAAGGAAACGCATATGAATTTTCGTTTTGCACATAACAATTTCAATGTATTAGACTTAAACAAATCTCTAAAGTTTTACGAAGAAGCATTAGGATTAAAAGAAGTAAGAAGAAAAGAGCAGGAAAATGGCGACTTTATCTTAGTATACTTAGGAGACGGCGTAACACCTCACCAGTTAGAACTCACTTGGCTTAGAGACTGGGACCGCCCATACAACTTAGGAGACAACGAGTTCCACCTCGCATTTACCGTAGATGATTTCGACGCTGCCTACAAAAAACACAAAGAAATGGGCTGCATCTGCTACGAAAACCCATCCATGGGCATCTACTTTATCTCCGATCCAGACGGCTACTGGTTAGAAGTGGTTCCGGCACGATAGAGGGAGAGAGAGAGAGGATGTCGCAGGAAGCCCCGTTGAGGGTGGGGAGCGATATTGTTCCGGTTGTGCGGACGCGAGAGCGGACTTCGGGGGGGCAGAAATCCTCGACTATCAGACAGGAAACCACTGTCTGCTATTCAAGGATTTCTGACCCCCGAAGTGCGTCTCGAGCCGTACACCCGGAACAATATCGCTCCCCACCCTCAACGGGGCTTCCTGCGACATCACAAATAGTTTCGCTTTGCGAAACTATTTGTGATAGACAGACGTCTGGGGAGACGGACGCATTGGCTTGCAGCGATGCTGATTGTTGTAGCGCGGCTTCGTAGAGAGTTTCGGAGGAGCTTGTAGCACGGCTTCGTAGAGAGTTTCGAAGGAGCTTGCAGCGCGTCTTTGTAGAGAGTTTCGGAGAAGCTTGTAGCGAGTCTTTGTAGAGACTTTCGGAGAAGTTTGCAGGATGTCTTCATAGAAAATTCCCAAGAATCGTGTGGAGCATCTTCGACGAGCGCTCCCAGGTTTCTCAAAATCTCTCCATATTGTCGCATCATCCCTCTGTGTAGCAGCTCTACGAGCTGCTATCACATCCTCCCTCCATCACTAGTGTAATTCCGCACAGCCACACGCAGTGTGCTGTGCATCGCAACGAGTTTTTTAAACTCGTTGCGATATCACCGGAATGTGGCGGGGAGGCGGGGCGATAGCGGGGCTGATGTCCGGCTCAGGGCGAACAGATGGGGGAAGCAGTCTTTGAATAGCAGACAAATGCATTTCTTGTCTGATAGGCAAAGACTGCTTTCCCCATCTGTCCGAGCCTGCGTCCGAACATGGCCCCGCTATCGCCCCGCCTCCCCGCCGCATTCCGGTGATACCCTCCTAAAAAAAGCCTTGACATTTCCACTGAGTTTGCATAAGATAGAACCATATACAGAGAAATGTAGCGATGGAGAGGATTACGTAAGCAACCTTGTCAGAGAGGATGGTCCAAAGGCTGGAAGATCATCTGAAGCAGTACTTATGGAAGGTAGCTCCTAAACAGTGTTTCTGAAACCGCTTGGCGTGTAGGAAATGCCGGGAAGTCCCGTTACAGACGAGTGCTTTATCTGCGGATGGAAGCGCGTTTTGAGGTGACTTTATAGTCATGAATTAAGGTGGTACCACGGTTCTTCGTCCTTAGAGGATGAGGGATCTTTTTTTTCGTCCTTTTTTAGGAAAACAGCGTGCAAAAACGCATGGGAATCTTCTCTGAATAATCAGAAAAACTTATGTCAACGCTATAAAAAATAGGGTTTGCCAGAAGAAATGGATATTTAGAGTTCTGAGCGTATTGCAGAATGATTTGTAAAAGAGGAGAAAATGAGTGCCCCGCTATAACGAAAGGAGAATTGATCATGCAGAAAGAATTAGCAAAAACCTATGACCCAAAAGCCATAGAAGACAAATTGTATGAAAAGTGGACAGATAAGAAATATTTCCACGCAACTGTTGATAAAACAAAGAAACCATTTACCATTATGATGCCTCCTCCAAACATTACAGGACAGCTTCATATGGGTCACGCACTGGATAACACCATGCAGGATATCTTAATCCGTTTTAAGAGAATGCAGGGCTATAATGCATTATGGATGCCAGGTACTGACCACGCAAGTATCGCGACAGAAGTAAAAATCTTAGAACAGTTAAAGACAGAAGGCATCAATAAGGAAGACTTAACTCGTGATGAATTCTTAGAACATGCATGGGCATGGAAGAAAGAATACGGCGGAAGAATCACAAGCCAGTTAAGAAAAATCGGTACTTCCTGTGACTGGGACAGAGAACGTTTTACAATGGACGAAGGATGTTCTAAGGCAGTAGAAGAAGTATTCGTAAAATTATATGAAAAAGGCATGATCTACAAAGGTTCCAGAATCATCAACTGGTGTCCAGTATGTAAGACATCCATCTCTGATGCAGAAGTAGAATACCAAGATCAGGCTGGACACTTCTGGCATATCAACTACCCAGTAGTGGGAACCGATGAATTCCTTGAAGTTGCTACAACACGTCCGGAAACTTTACTTGGTGATACTGCAATCGCGGTTAACCCAGAAGATGAACGTTATAAGCACTTAATCGGTAAAATGGCGAAGGTTCCATTTGTTGACCGTGAAATCCCAATCATCGCAGATGATTATGTTGAAAAAGATTTCGGAACTGGTGCGGTTAAGATCACACCTGCTCATGACCCGAACGACTTTGAAGTTGGAAAGCGTCATAATCTTCCAGAAATCAATATCATGAATGATGATGCAACCATCAATGCAAACGGCGGCAAGTTCGAAGGAATGGATCGTTACGAAGCACGTAAGCAGATGGTAAAAGAATTAGATGAAATGGGTCTTTTAGTTCAGGTTAAGGATTACAGCCATAACGTTGGTACTCATGACCGTTGTAAGACAACAGTTGAACCATTAATCAAACAGCAGTGGTTCGTTAAGATGGATGAGTTAATCAAGCCAGCTGTAGAGGCAGTTAAGAATAAAGAAATCGAATTAATCCCAGAACGTATGGAAAAGACATACTTCAACTGGACTGACAATATCCGTGACTGGTGTATTTCCAGACAGTTATGGTGGGGTCACAGAATTCCTGCTTACTACTGTGATAAGTGCGGTAAGGTAGTGGTTTCTAAAGAAGCTCCTACAAAGTGCGAATGCGGACATGATCACTTCACACAGGATCCAGATACACTGGATACATGGTTCAGTTCTGCTTTATGGCCATTCTCTACACTTGGCTGGCCAGATAAGACAGAAGAATTAGATTACTTCTATCCAGGTGATGTATTAGTAACTGGTTACGATATCATCTTCTTCTGGGTAATCCGTATGATCTTCTCCGGTTACGAGCAGATGGGTGAAAAACCATTCAAGACTGTATTATTCCACGGCTTAGTACGTGATTCCCAGGGCAGAAAGATGAGTAAGTCCTTAGGAAATGGTATCGATCCACTTGAAATCATCGATCAGTACGGTGCGGATGCGCTTCGTTTCACATTAATCACAGGTAATGCACCTGGTAACGACATGCGTTTCTATATGGAACGAGTTGAAGCAAGCAGAAACTTCGCAAACAAAGTATGGAATGCTTCCCGTTTCATCATGATGTACATGGATCAGATGAAAGAAGCAGGCATTGATTCCACAGCTAAGAATATCGATATGAGCACTCTTACTGATGCAGACCGCTGGATCTTATCGAAAGCGAACCAGTTAACAAAAGATGTGACTGAAAGCTTAGAGAAATACGAACTTGGTATCGCCGCTCAGAAAGTATATGACTTCATTTACGATGAATTCTGTGACTGGTATATCGAAATGGTAAAACCAAGATTCTATGGGGAGGATGCAACGACTAAGATCGCAGCAATCTACACATTAAGATCTGTTCTTACTGATGCGCTTAAGTTATTACACCCATACATGCCATTCATTACAGAAGAAATCTTCTGCACATTAAAAGAAGCAGAAGGCATCTTAGAAGAAAATGAATCCATTATGGTTTCTGCATGGCCGGTATTTGACGAAGCAAAGAACTTCCCAGTGGAAGAAGAAGCGGTTGAATTAATTAAGGAAGCCGTTAAGTCGATCCGTAACGTTCGTTCCGAAATGAATGTTCCACCAAGCAGAAAGGCTACTGTAATCGTAGTATCTGAAAGCGAAAAGGTTCGTTCTATCTTCGAAGGCAGCAAGGTATTCTTTGCAACTCTTGGTTTCGCAAGCGAAGTTATGATTCAGGAAACAAAGGATGGCATTGATCCAGATGCCGTATCTGCGGTAATTCCACAGGCTACTATCTATATTCCATTTGCAGACTTAGTAGATATCGAAAAGGAAATCGAACGTCTTCAGAAGGAAAAACAGAAGTTAATCGGTGAGTTAAAGCGTGTAGAAGGAATGCTTTCCAATGAAAACTTCGTAAAGAAAGCGCCGGAAGCAAAACTTGCAGAAGAACGTGCAAAACTTGAGAAATATACAGATATGATGTCTAAAGTAGAAGAAAGACTTGCTCATTTCCAGAAATAAGAGCGGGCATCATAATAAAACAAGGGCAGAAGCTTTTCTCCTGCAGAATACCCTGCATGGAGGAAGAGCTTCTGCTCTTTTTTCATTTATTTTGCGATGAAAAACAATTGAATAAACAGGGAAAAATAGTATAATAATGGTAATATAGAATGCCTATTTTTGCAGAACGTGGATAGAAAAAGCAAGGAAAAGGTAAGAATCAGACAAGGACAAGACTATTACAGATAGAAATTCTGAAAAAACTTTAAATTTCATGGAAGTGCTTGATTTTTACTACTCTTGTCGTTATGATATTAGATAGAATAAGAACAGAACCCTGTTTTTTAGATGATATTTTAGAGGAAAAAGCCGGAGTCGGCTTTCGGAAAGAGGTTTTGTATGATTAATTTTGATGAAGAGATTGCAAAGTTTCAGCCAAGCTTGGAAGTAGATCAGGCGGAAGAGGCTATTTTTAATAATGACCTGACCGATATTACGGATATTATTGAGACAATCGTGAAGGAAAAGGGAAAGTAATAGACAAAAAGAAGGAGACAGGTGCTTATCGTTAGGCAGCTGTCAGGATTGACCAAAGAGTCATATATTTTTAGGAATGGACCATAGGGGGAAGACGATGAATTGTCCAAAGTGCGGCAATGTAGTCGCGGAACGAAGAAATCGCTGCGAAGTATGCGGTAAGAATATTGCAGTATATCGGAAAACATTCCGGTTATCCAATAGTTACTATAACCGCGGGCTTGAGAAAGCTCAGGTAAGAGATTTGACGGGCGCGGTACTGATGCTTAAAAAGAGTTTAGAGATTAATAAAAGGAATACAGATGCAAGAAACCTGTTAGGTCTTGTATTTTTTGAGATGGGTGAGACGGTTGCTGCATTAAGCGAATGGGTAATCAGCAAGCATTTTCAGGCGAATGATAACCAGGCAGATGAGTATATGGAAAAGCTGCAGCATAATCCGTCCAAGCTTGATGCAATGAACCAGGCCATTAAGAAGTATAATATTGCCCTGGATTCAGCAAAGCAGGGAAATGATGATATGGCGATCCTTCAGCTAAAGAAGGTAGTTTCCTTAAATCCACATTTCATTCGTGCATATCAGCTTCTTGCGCTTGTATATATGCGAAACGAAGAATTAGAGCGGGCAAGAAGATGTCTTGCAAAAGCAGGAAAGATTGATTTTACAAACACACAGACCCTCCGTTATTCTGCTGAGTTAAGCAAGATGATGGGTGGTAATGATAAGGAGAAATCCTCACATACAAGAGAAGAAAAGTACCTCGGTGAAAGTGAAGTAAAAGGAATCAGTCCGATTTCTTCTTATAAGGAAGAGAAGCCGAATATTATGCCATGGGTTCATATGGTACTAGGAGTGCTTGTAGGTATTGCAGTTGTAGCGATTTTAGTCGTGCCAACGGTAAAGAAGAATGCAAAAGCAGAGTATGAGAAAGAGCAGCTTGATTTTAGTTCCGAACTGAATGTGCAGCTTGCGAACATCTCAAGCTTAGAGACTCAGATTGAATCCTTACAGGCGACAATTGATGAGCAGCAGGCAAAACTTGACCAGAGTAAAGAATCTATAACGGACAAGCAGGCTTATGCGGCAATGTTTACAGCCGTAAATAGTTATCTTGAACTAATGAAAAAGAGTTCCCCGTCAGAAGCTGAATTATTAACAGTAGCCGATCAGATTCGCAGTGTGGCGGCTGATTTGATCACGGATACACAGGGGCTTGCTCTTTTAAATGGAATGAAAGAAGAGATTTATCCAGAGATCTATGAATATGCATCTTCCTTAGGACAGCAATCTTTTGAAAGTGAGAGATATGAGGAAGCATATGAACAGCTTTTAGCAGCATATGACTACAATCCGAAATATGATTACACCTTGTACTATCTTGGAAGAACATGTCAGAAGTTAAATGATACCGAAGGTGCTGTGAAATATTATAATCTATTGTTAACGGACTGTCCAAAATCCTCCTTTGTCGATTATGCAGAGAGCCGTTTACAGGAGATTAGTCAGTAAAAGCATAAGAATCCAGTAGGATGAGTCACCTAAGAAAAGAGTTTCGATTTAAGGAAACTCTTTTTTTGTACGAATAATATGGTAAAAATAGGAAACAATATAATATGGAAAGGAAATTTGTATCATGGGAAAGAATGATGATATTACATGGATGCAGAAGGAAAGCAGGGAACAGGCGGAGTTTTTTGTAAAAGACAATACACTCGTTATTCAATTTAATCAGGATGTAGATCATCATAATGCTATCTGGATCAGAGAGCAGGCGGACCATTTATTAGAAGTAAGGAATGTGAAGAATATCATTTTTGATTTCTCCAGAGTCACCTTTATGGATAGTTCCGGGATTGGGATTATTATGGGGCGTTATAAGAAAGTGATTTTTATTGGTGGTAAGATTGCGGTATGCGGAGTCTGTGATACGATCAATCGGATTCTTTCTTTATCAGGGCTTTATAAAATCATGGAATGCTATCCGAATGTGGAAGAAGCATTAAAATCAGTGTAACAGGCAAAGAGGAAGGTGGAACAAAGCGTATGGAGAAACAGTGCAGAAAGGAAAGTTATATGGGGATTCTGAATCAGTATGACAATGAGATGCAACTGGAATTTGACTCAAGATCAGAAAATGAAAGCTTTGCTAGAACAGTAGTGGCTGCATTTGCATCTCAGCTCAATCCTACTCTGGAAGAAATCGCAGATATTAAGACCGCAGTATCCGAGGCAGTAACCAACAGCATCATCCATGGGTATGAAGGGAAAGACGGAAAAATCCGTATTCACTGCTATATCATTGGAAATGAGATTGGGATTGATATTAAGGATAATGGCGTCGGCATTGAGAATGTAAAGCAGGCAATGGAACCTTTATATACCACAAGACCTGACTTAGAGCGTTCCGGAATGGGATTTGCGTTTATGCAGACATTTATGGATGAATTACAGGTAGAGTCTAAGGTAAAGGAAGGAACTTTAATTAGAATGAAGAAGAAGATCCAGACTACATAGGTGGGAAGCCGACCATGGTGGAAGGGAGGTTACATGTGGACACCATAGAACTGATTCTTTTATCAAAACAGGGAGATAAGGCGGCAAGAGACCGAATTGTAACAGAGAATGTAGGATTAGTCTGGAGTATTGTGAGAAGGTTCCTCGGAAGAGGGCATGAAGCAGAAGATTTATTTCAGATTGGTAGCATTGGCTTAATGAAGGCCATTGATAAATTTGATACATCTTACGATGTGAAGTTTTCAACCTATGCAGTACCGATGATAACCGGAGAGATCAAGCGCTTTCTTCGTGATGATGGCATGATCAAGGTAAGCAGGTCACTAAAAGAGACTGCGGTGAAGATACGCATGATGCGTGATGAACTGGAAACGAAGAATGGCAGGGAGCCTACCATTGAGGAAATCAGCGAGGCACTGATGTTAGCGAAGGAAGAAGTGGTTCTTGCCCTAGAATCTGGAGCAGAGGTAGAATCGCTTTATAAGACCATTTATCAGGGGGATGGCAATGCCATCTATCTGATTGATAAGATTGAACAGGCTGAGGATGAAAGTGGAACGATGATCGATCACATTGCCTTAAAGGAAGTGATGGATTCGTTAGAAGAAAAAGAACGTAATATTATCAATCTACGTTATTTCAAGGACAAGACTCAGACAGAGATTGCGTCTGAACTTGGCATCTCACAGGTGCAGGTGTCCCGGCTTGAAAAGAAGATTTTAAAGATTATGCGAGAGAGAATGTTAGGATAGGTAAAGGGCCTTTTAATAAAACATAATGAATTGAAAGCCTGAGCGGTTTAGGTAAAGGTCTAACCGTTCAGGCCTTTTTTAATTCATAGGAAATTGCTCTGCAATTCCCTATGAATCAAAAACTCTCCGAGGGATGCGCACTCCGCCTGCGGCTACGGCGCGACAAAGTGGCATCGCCCTGAGAAAAAAGATATGCGGAGCCTAGAGTGGCGAAGCCACTTTGTTCTTTATGACCGATGTTTTTTGCTCCGATAATAAGAGATTAAAGGATGTCTAAAGTCTAAGAAAGAAAATAATCAGTCCGTATATTTCGTAAGGGGAAGGTCCTACCCAAAAAATACCCTAAAATACTCATAGAATCAAGGAAAATGGGAATTATACTTAGGGAAGAAGGATAGAATAGGATGGTGTTTATGAAAGGGAAACTGATAGGAATCGTTATTGTTGTATTAGTGGTAGTGGCGATTGTAGTAGGAGTTTCAATTCTTTATACAGATGATTCAGAAAAGACCCGTGATGGAATATTAGTAAGTACAGGATTAAAAATATAGAGAAGAGGTACCAAGATGACATACACCACAATTTATATTAAGGCGGATCAGAATTCGGTTGTTTCGAATAAAAAGGTGCATCTACAAGACATTGTAAAAATATACGGTACGGATAAAGCACTGGTTAAAAAGCTGGATTCCACGGTTGTCTTAGTGATTGAAAGCCAAAAAAAATGCAAATATGCAGTATCCATATTAAAGGTAATTGAGCTGATTCAGAAAGAGCATCCAAGTGCCATCGTCATAAATGTGGGAGAAGAAGATTTCGTAATTGAATACATTCCGCCAAAGAAGAAAAATCTGGTGCTCGAATGGATTAAGACAGTTTTCGTATGCTTCGTTGTTTTCTTTGGGGCCGCATTTACCATTATGACGTTCAATGAAGATGTTTCGGTAAGGGATGTGTTTCAGTTGTTCTATAAGCTTGTTATGGGAGAAGAAGAGACGGCTGGAAGCATTATGGAGATATCGTATGCAATTGGACTTCCAATTGGTGTTATGGTATTCTTTAATCATTTTACAAAGATTCAGATCGATTCGGATCCAACACCATTACAGGTTCAGTTAAGAAATTATGAGAAAGATATCAATACAGCAATTATTGAAAATAAGAGTCGAGAAGGAAAAACAATTGATGCGGGATAATTAAAGGAAGGTAATCGTATGCTCTATATAAAATATGCGCTTCTCGCAGTTATCGGAGTTTCTTGTGGATCACTGGTGGCAGGAGGAGTCTTTGCCTTTATTGTAAAGATCGGTGTCCTTGAAAGGATGGCAGTACGTACAAAAACAGTTAAGAGAATAAAATGGTATGAAGATCTTGTAGTTATTGGTGGTACCATCGGAAATCTCTTATATTTATTTGAGTGGCATGTGCCTTTAAGAAGTCTGATGCTGATTCTATATGGAGTGGCATCAGGAGTCTTTGTAGGGGTCCTTTCCTTTTCTTTAGCGGAAGTATTGAATGTAATTCCGGTTGTGGTTAACCGAATCAAATTAAAGGTTGGTCTCCCTTATATCATTTTATCGTTTGCAATCGGTAAGATGCTCGGAACGCTATATCAGTTTTTTAGTAAATAAATAAAAAGAGAAAGGAAGGAATCAGATGCAAAACGAGAACAAGAAAATCCCTGTATCGGAAGTGACGAGTCAGTCCGATAAGAATCAAAGGGATAAGATGTACAACAAGTATGTGAAACAGATGACACCAAAGCACAGCTGGCTTTCAAACTTAGTCAGAGCATTTATTATTGGTGGTATTATCTGTGTAATTGGACAGGCTCTTACAAATTATTTTGGAAGTAGAGGTGCTGAGAAGGAATTGGCGTCCTCTTATACTTCCCTTAGTTTAATTCTGTTATCGGTAATCTTAACGGGATTTGGAATCTATCCGAAACTTGCAAAATTCGCAGGGGCAGGAACCGTTGTGCCGATTACCGGTTTCGCAAACTCGGTGGCCGCCGCGGCTATCGAATTTAAGAAGGAAGGACAGGTATTTGGCATTGGATGCAAAATATTCACAATAGCAGGTCCGGTAATTCTATATGGTATTTTTTCATCTTGGGTATTAGGCATTATCTATTATATCGTTACGCTGGTAAAAGGATAAGAGGGGATTTCTATCATGAAAAATGAGAAAAAGCAAGAGACTGGGAAACAAAGAGGTAGCCAGACCGTATATTTTAAGAATCCTCCGGTGATTATAGGGGCTGGATCCGTAGCAGGAAAAAAGGAAGGAGAAGGTCCATTAGGAGCTTTCTTCGATCTGATTGAAGAAGACCCGATGTGCGGGAAAGAAACTTGGGAAGAGGCAGAGAGCGCTCTTCTTGGAAAGGCAGCAAGTCTGGCAATCAGCAATGCAGGCCTTACGACAAAAGATATTCGATTTTTAGTTGGTGGAGACTTATTAGGACAGCTGATAGCGACCTCATTCGGTCTAGAGAACTTAGGGATACCACTGCTTGGCGTATATGGGGCCTGCTCTACGATGGGAGAGTCTATGGCAGTTGGTTCTATGCTTGTAGAAGGCGGTTTTGCGGATAAAGTATTAGCAATCACATCCAGCCATTTTGCAGGAGCGGAAAAGCAGTTCCGCTTCCCACTTGATTATGGCACACAAAGACCGTTAGCTGCTACATGGACTGTAACCGGAAGTGGAGCGGTGGTCATTTCTTCAAAACCTGTAAAAAAAGAAGGAAAAATCGCAGAGGAAGAAGAGGGACTCGCTCAGGTACGGATTAAGGGAGTGACGATTGGAAAAATCACTGATTTTGGTGTGAAGGATTCCATGAATATGGGAGCGTGTATGGCACCAGCAGCTTGTGATACCATTCGGGCAAACTTAAGTGATTTAGGAGTTCAGCCGGATTACTACGATAAAATCATCACTGGTGATTTGGGCTTAGTTGGAAAGGATATTCTGATCGATTTGTTACGGAATCAGGGATATGATATTAGTTCAAATTATATGGATTGTGGAATCGAGATATTCGATCCGGATGTACAGGATACTCATGCAGGCGGAAGCGGATGTGGATGCAGCGCCATTACACTTGCAGGCTATATTCTAAGAAAGATGCGTAAACGGGTATGGAATAGAATCTTATTTGTACCAACCGGTGCGCTGTTATCAACGGTAAGCTTTAATGAGGGGCAGACAGTTCCGGGAATCGCACATGCAGTTATGTTAGAAAATGATGTTTAGGAATCGTAAGTTTATGATAAAGGCTAGTTTCTAAAAAACAATGCAGATAAGCGGTAAGGGATTACGGCTAAGATGGAAAGGAAAAAAGAAGGAATAAAAAAATGGACTATCTAAAAGCATTCTTAATTGGTGGTGCGATTTGTGCGGCAGTACAGATTTTAATGGATAACACAAAGCTGATGCCCGGCAGAATCATGGTAATACTTGTGTGTAGCGGAGCTTTGTTAAGTGCAGTCGGTATCTATAAGCCATTCTCCGAATGGGCAGGAGCAGGAGCAAATGTCCCACTATGTGGATTTGGCAATTCCCTGTTTCAGGGAGTGAAGAAAGCGGTGGATGAAGAAGGTTTTATTGGCATCTTTAAAGGAGGATTCACCGCATCCGCGGTAGGAATATCAGCGGCTTTGATTTTTAGCTATATCGCTTCTTGGATCTTTAATCCAAAGATGAAAGGATAACGGTTATGAAGGATTACTTACAGTATCTGTTTTACAGGCTGTTTTTATATTATTTCATTCATACCCGCCATCTTAATATGAGAAGGAAGGACTATCCTATAAGTAGATAAAAAAGAAACCCCGATGAAAACGCATCGGGGTTTCTTTTTTATTCGTTACCTTCGTTATTATCACCTTCCGAAGGAGCCTGAACTGGTGGAGCAGTTGGTACAGGAGTCGCAGTCGGAATAGGAGTTGGTATCGGAGTTACGGTCGGTTTGCTATCTGTTGATTCATTATTATCAGAAGATGGAGGAATCACAACAACTGGAGGTGTGATAGCCGGTGTATCATCTGGTGCATCATCTGGTGTATCAGAATCATCCATATCTGGCTGATCCACATCGGGAACCGTTTCGTCTGGAGGTGTTAACACACTTCCATCAGAATGAATTGGACAGGTAGTGGAATCAAAACTTGGTAATACATTTGGAGTATCCCATGTTGTTGATGTTTCGTCCTTCTTTAGGTAGACAACTTCTTGTACATCACCCTCTGGGCAGTAAGGACTTGCTA
The DNA here is from genome assembly GCA_945787565.1 of uncultured Lachnospiraceae bacterium. Classification (GTDB taxonomy): domain Bacteria; phylum Bacillota; class Clostridia; order Lachnospirales; family Lachnospiraceae; genus Lachnoclostridium. Next base: position 29,682 of record CALZIE010000002.1, on the reverse strand, counting down.
GATATCCACTTTCTTTACAAATAGAAACTTTCACGTGGTCGGTACAGTATTCAGTAGGAACGGTTCCTTTTGCAAAGATTTCAGTTCTTACTGTGCTTCCGCCGTGTGCGTGATCACATAATCCAGGAACTGCAAGCTTTCCGCTCTTAGAACAGATTGTTGCTTCCACGATTGTGTCTGGTCTTGTAAATGCTACATTTTCAAGGCCGAGTGTCTGATGAACTTCTTCCATGATATTACGCCATAAGAACTGATGATATTTCTTATTGGTCTGAGAGAAGTTATTATCAAAACCAGTCCAGATGCCGGCTGTATAATATGGTGTGTAGCCGACAAACCATAAATCTTTGTAATCGGAAGTAGTACCAGTCTTACCAGCTACTGGCATAGAGTAGTTCCGGAATCTTAAGTTACCACCAGTACCTTTTGTAACCGTATCCTGCATTGCACTTGTTAACAGATAAGAAGTAGATGTCTTCATAACCTGTGTGGAAGTGGATTCGTTGGATAGTAAGACTTTTCCGTTATGATCGATTACTTTTGTATAAAGAATTGGCTTATTATAAACACCACCGTTTGCGATTGCCGCATAGGCTGCTGTTAACTCTAAGTTTGTAACACCGTCAGTCAGACCACCAAGAGCAAGGGTTACGTTGATATCAGAGTAAACCTTTCCATTACGGGTTTCGTTCTCTACTAAGGTTGAAAAACCTAATTTCTTTAGATAATCAAAACCTACCTGAGGAGTAACGGCTTCCATTGTACGGCATGCTACGATATTCATGGAATTGTAGATACCTTCACGGATGGAACATAAACCTTTGTAAACTTCACCATTCCAGTTCGTTACCTTTGTATCGGTGCCTGGATAGGTGTAAGGAGAATCATCAAATACGCTTGCAAGTGTCATTCCGGAAGTATCAAGTGCCGGAAGGAAGGTAGCAAGTACTTTAAAGGTAGAACCAACGGCTCTTTTTGTATCGGTTGCACGGTTTAACGTACGGTTACCAGTCTTTTCACCACGGCCGCCGTATAATGCGACTACGTTACCAGTATGTTGGTCAATGATAACCATGGCGGACTGTGGCTGAAGGGTAACAGTCTTTACTTCTCCGGCGATTGTATCGCCTTCTTCCATTACCGCGGCTTTGAATTCTTCAGCTTTCGCTAACATATCCTCCGGATCAAAACCATAGGTGCTGATACCGGTGTAATTATTAGAAGACTTATGATAGTACTTCTTTTCTGTATCCTGGTAGGAACTGAAGTAGTTTACAAAGTCGCTTGTCTGGTAGTGTACTAAGGTACCATCTGCTTTGTTAAGAGAAAGTTTGTATACGATTTCGTAATAAGAACCTTCACCAAGAGCAGGGAAATTAGACTCATCCTGGTAGTAGCTATCCATAATACCCTGGATTGTCTTATCCTGAGTTGTATAGATGTCAAGGCCGCCGCTATATAACAGGTTGGATGCCTGTGTCTGGGTATAGCCTTTTTTCGTCTGTAAATCAGAAATAATGGTGTTGATTAAGGTATCAGTAAAGTAAGAATAAGTGGAATTGGTGTTCTGACGTTCTTCCGCATAATTCTGAATACGGGTGTAAACATCATCAGCCATTGCTTCATCATATTCTTCCTGTGTACAATAACCAAGCTTTAACATATTATCAAGACAGCTCTTTCTTCTATCCGCATTTAATTCTGGGTAGTTGATCGGGTTACGATAAACTGGGGATAATGCGATGCCGGCAATAACGGCAGACTCAGATAGAGTCAGATCTTTTACATCTTTTCCAAAGTAGCTCTGTGCTGCTGTCTGAACACCAAAGGAACCGTTACCTAAGTTGATATTGTTTAAGTAAGCTTCCATGATTTCATCTTTTGTAAAGTTATCTTCTAGCTGAATAGCAAGATACTGCTCTTGTATTTTTCGAACAATTTTATCAACTGCGTTTTCTTCATCACCACCGCCGAACACTTTGTTCTTTAAGAGCTGCTGGGTGATCGTACTTGCACCGAATCCTAATCCGCCTGTCTTTAAAACAGAAAAGCCGGCACGGAATATACCACGCATATCAATGCCGTTATGTTCATAGAAACGTTCGTCTTCCAGTGCGACAAAACAATGTTCTAAGACATCCGGGATTTCTTCGATACTTACCTGTACACGGTTGGCTTCTGCACCAATTAAGGTACCAGATAATGTACCGTCGCTGTAATAGATATGTGTCGTAAATCCTTCCGGATCGATGGTAATCTGTGATATATCAGGGGCACTGTCAATCATACCCTTAACGGCACCATAGCCGGCAAGAGCGCCAACTACTCCGACGAACACAACAAGAACGATAAGGAGACGGGCTCCTGAAACTCGAATCTTTGTGGTAAGTCGTTTCGTTGTTGATTTTATTTGGTGCTGTTTTTCTTCAACACCTTTTCTGCTAAAATCCATATGAAACCTCCTAAAAGAAACGGTTATATCATGAACCGTTATCGTTTATTATAGCAAATACCAAATTGTTTGGCAAATTAAAAGAATTTTACATGGAGTTGGGTAAAATTAACAATTTTGTCATATTTAGTTTGACGGATTGTCGCTATAAATGGAAACGACATGAGAAAAACCAAGGAAAACCGCCTAAAATGCGGTTTTGTAAATTGCAAAGAAAGGATAAGCTTAGGATTCAAATAGAATGACTTCACCATTTACGGTAGCAAAATACACTTCATCCAATACTTCTAACACTGCCCTTCCATTGGTTGCTTCGGTGATTTTTTTTGTAAAGGACCCCTCTTTTTGTGGAGGCATTAAAAGGGTGGCTTTTACGATGTCGGTGTATTCCGTATCTAAGGTGGTAAGTTCTTCGGCGGAAGCAATATATTGAAGCTTTCCAATACCGTTATAATCGGTTGTGACTAAAAGTTTTTTTCCATATTGTTTGGTAATGATGGTGCTGTTTTCTAAGCCTTCTTTTGTAGAAGCTTGATATGCCCGAACAAGGCCGCCTGTTCCAAGAAGAGTACCTCCAAAGTAACGGGTCACGACAACGGCGCAGTTATGAATCCCTTCATTTAAAAGCACATCAAGCATTGGTTTTCCTGCGGTTCCACTTGGTTCTCCGTCATCCGAGCAGCGTACCGTCTCATTTCTTGTCCCAATGACATAAGCTGAGCAGTTATGGCGGGCATCCCAGTACTTTTTCTTCATTTGCTCAATAAAAGAGATGGCTTCCTCTTCGCTAGAAATCGGGATAACAGTGGCAATGAATCGGGATTTCTTCTCGACTATTTCTCCAGTTCCGCCTTCGTATACACATTTGTATTGTTCTATCATAAAACACAGCCTTTCTATTCGAATAATAAGAGATCACAGCTTCTTATAGCTGCTCTTGACAAATAATTGCAGTTATCTTAGTATGATTAAAAACCAGTCACTGCGTACTCATTTTCCATCCTATTATAGCAATCAAAGGAAATTAGTGCAAGCAAACCGGATTCATGCAACATGCGAAAACAGGGGGGGAGCAACATGAAAAAAAATAAGGAGCAGTTGTTAATGGAATCCATTAATCGAAAGACTGTTTCAAAAAAGATGTATTTACTGTCATTATTGCCAGTGTTACTTATGATGATACTTATTTTTAGCTTTTCAGCAAAAACTGCCACTGAAAGCGATAGTACAAGTGGACAGATTGCGAATAAGGTGCTGCAGGTTATTGAGATGGTAAAAGGGACGATAAAAGAAGACCAAAGAGAAGGTACCTTAGCATTAATCAATCACATCGTACGGAAAATGGCACATGCCACAGAATATGCGATTTTAGCTGTCTTAGTGGCAAATCATCTGCGGGTAATCTTACAGCCATTAAAACGCATATTTTGCTATACGATTCCAGTGTGTGCGTTTTATGCGGCGACGGATGAGTTTCATCAGCTGTTTGTGGAAGGCAGGAGCGGAAGAGTTACGGATGTCTGCATTGATACGGTAGGAGCCTTAGCAGGCACGATTTTCTTTCTGCTTTTGATGTATTGGATTGGGAAATGGAAAGAAAAAGATAGAGATGATATGATTATAAGAAAGAAACCTGTGTTAAGATAAAAAAGAAACCAGTTTTATATAAACTGATTTCTGTCTGCGTTGTATTCGTAGTCAATCATGCTAAGCTTTGCGACAATATCACTTTTATTTAAAGAAAGACTGCTGCAAAGCTCATCTAAAGAGGAATAATAATCTCTTAGATTGGTATTGATAAAACTTAAAAGCATGACCGGATCATTAGGTATTGACATAGAATCACCTTCTTTTTTCTATTTTAAATGCCATTATTTTAGCATAACCAAAATCACCTTTCAAGTAAGAAAACGGAGGAATCCCATGGATTTGTTTGAATATATGAGGGAAAACAAGATGAAGAAAGAATCCCCTCTTGCATCAAGACTGCGCCCGTCTACGTTAGAGGAAGTAGTAGGACAGCAGCATATTATAGGAAAGGATAAGTTACTTTATCGTGCGATTAAGGCGGATAAGATCAGTTCCATCATCTTTTACGGACCACCGGGGACTGGAAAGACCACGCTTGCAAAAGTAATCGCGAATACAACGAGTTCCGAGTTTAAGCAGATCAATGCTACTTCTGCAGGAAAGAAAGATATGGAGGAAGTGATTGAGACCGCGAAAAAGACAGTTGGCATGTACGGAAAGAAAACGATTCTATTTGTAGATGAGATTCACCGTTTCAATAAAGGCCAGCAGGATTATCTTCTTCCGTTTGTAGAGGATGGTACCGTCATTTTAATCGGTGCAACAACAGAGAACCCATACTTTGAGGTAAACGGCGCTTTATTATCCCGTTCCATTATCTTTGAGTTAAAGCCATTATCAAAAGAAGATATTCGGTCCTTAATAAGTCGTGCCATCACGGATGTGGAGAAAGGGCTTGGGGCTTATAAGGCTGTGATCGAGGAAGATGCGCTTTCGTTCCTCGCAGACATGGCAAACGGAGATGCAAGATCTGCATTAAATGCGATTGAGCTTGGCGTGTTAACGACGGACAGAAGCGAGGATGGACGGATTCATATTACGCTAGAAGTGGCATCCGAGTGCATTCAAAAGCGTGTTTTAAAATATGATAAGAATGGAGATAATCACTACGATACCATTTCTGCCTTTATTAAATCCATGCGGGGGTCCGATCCAGATGCGGCGATTTATTATCTGGCACGCATGCTTTATGCAGGAGAAGATGTGGCATTTATTGCAAGACGTGTTATGATCTGTGCGGCAGAGGATGTATCCAATGCGGATCCAAACGCCCTTGTCATTGCAACAAGTGCGGCCCAGGCAGTAGAGCGTCTTGGCATGCCGGAAGCAAGGATTGTCTTAGCTCAGGCGGTTGCTTATGTAGCAAGTGCGCCAAAGAGCAATTCTGCAATTATGGCAATTGATGAGGCAATGCAGGTCGTAGCCAATGAAAAGACGGCGACAATCCCGACACATTTACAGGATGCCCATTATAAGTCTGCCAATAAGCTTGGTCATGGAATCGGGTATCTGTATGCTCATGACTATGAGAATCATTATGTAGAACAGCAGTATCTTCCGGATGAGTTAAAGAATCGGAAATTCTATCATCCGGTGAACTATGGATACGAGTTAAAGATTCAGGAACATTTCAGACGAATCAAAGGCGATTATCTTGCAAAATAGAGCATTTCATGGTATTCTGTGCAAGGAGTAATGATTCGTTCCATTTTAAGAAAGGATTTTGACGGATGAAAAGAGTAAAGCAGATCGTTGCAATTATTGCGGTAGTCTTGCTGCTGTCCTTATATGGACTGTCATTTGTATCTGCATGGATGGCAAAGCCTTATGCAAACGGATTATTTATGGCCAGTCTGTTTTCGACAATTGCAGTGCCGATCTTTATATACGGTCTTTTAGTTGTCTATAAAATGGTACACAGAAATGATGAAGGCATGTCCTTAAGAGAGCTAAAAAAGCAGAATAAGGAATATGCTAAGTCAGAAAAAAAGAAATAAGAAATCCAGTGTGTTAAAATCATTTTATGATTTTAGCACACTAAAATGCCGGTCATGGGATCATGACCGGCTCAAAAAGGGGAGGATAAGTATTTAACTCTTCTTTGGTATTGTTGCTTTTCATTGGAGGGGGAATCCAACTATTGAAAGAGCATACGCATCTCTAATCGTATGTCGAGAATCTTTGGTAGGCTGTTTTAGAATCAGCAAGAATGTCTCAGGTTCTTGCTGCACTGGAAATAACTTAGCATCATTTCCAGTGGAATTCTCGATATAAATTAGATTAACTATAGTATTAACGGTAATAATGGAATTATACTATAAGATGTAAGAATTTTTTTTGTGAAAGGATGAAAAACATGAGTTTATTACAAGAGTGGAGAGACTACGCATATGAAAGAGAAATGGATGAAAGAGAAGGTCAGGTATTCTGGTCTAACTACTTTACAGTAGAGCAGGGCATCTACAAACAGATCCTTTCTAATAGCGAAGTTGTAACAGGAACTGTTAAGGAATTAGCTGAAAAATTCGGCACAACTGTTCAGTTAATGGTTGGTTTCTTAGATGGTATCAACGATAGCTTAACAACTCCAAATCCAATCGAAGAAATGACAGAAGATACAACGGTATCTTTATGTTATGATAAAGAAAAGCTTTACTACAACATGGTAGGCTGTAATGCAGACTGGTTATATGAACTTCCAGAATGGGATGCTTTATTAACAGAAGCACGCAGAAAGGAACTTTACCTTGAGCAGAAGAAGTCTAACACAGTTATAAAGGAAAAGAAAATCGGCCGTAACGATCCATGTCCATGTGGTTCCGGTAAAAAATACAAGAAGTGTTGTGGCGCTAACTAGTTTTTGACGGTAACTTAAGTTTGTCTTTCTTGCCGCTTTCAGGACACAGGATGGTGGACGTACATGGCGTGCGCATCATCAGATGGTAAAAGGGAGTATAGAGTAGGCGAACAAATAAAAAACGTTGTCTATCAGACATTGAAACAATAAAATGTCTGACAGGCAACGTTTTTTATGTGTTCGAGCTTGAGCCGAATATTGGAATCAAACTGCCCCGCCCATGGCAAAGTGGTCTTATGTGATAATTCCGTTCGCAAAATGCGATATGTACACTATCCTAGGTAGTTTTGCTTCTCTTGTTTGTAGAGGAGGTAGTCGGCGTAGGATTTTAGATCCTCGGCACTTTTTGGGTCGAGCTGTTGGTATAAGTTGAAGAAATCAACGATATCCTTATCTAATACTTCCCCGCCTACCGGAAGATAGGCATCTGATATACCAAGTAAATAATCGCAGGAAACATCAAAATATTTGGAAAGCGCGATTAGCTTATCAAAGGATGGTTCGTTACGGCGTGATTCATAATTTGACACAGCAGTAGGCTTCAATCCTAATATGTCAGCAAGTTCGCTTTGAGTCAGTTTGTGTTTCTGTCTTAGTTGTTTCAATCGTATATTAAAGTTCATATGTCCCCTCCCGCAGATATCTTACGTATGTAAGGCAGTAATCGCTGCCTTAAATATTTCCGATTTACAACAGGGTCATTATATAACAAAAATTGCCAAAGTGTCAACACCAAACGAAAAGCGCGTTTACCATATTTATGCAATATCGTTGACAAACCACATTACGTGAATTATCATACTTAGTATCAAACTGTAGATTTTCGTAAATGAGAATAGGATAATGAAAGGATGAATCAATATGGATACAGCCATGCTACATTCGTGTGAAGAAAGCCAGATTCCGGATTGCAATATTTATAATGAATGCATTGAAGCCGTATTCATTTATGATAAAAATGGCAGGATTGTATCCTGCAATCGGTCAGCAAAAGAGAAACTTGGATACGACGGCCCGAATGATTTCATTATAGCGGTTTTCCCGAAAGTATTTTATAAAAAGGATGGGAACCTTTTGCTAGCAGATGGAATAGAGGAAGGCGTTCTGTTTGAGACAGTTGCCTACCGAAAGAATATGACATGCTACCCGGCAATGGTAAAGGTACTTAAGTCAGATAGAGAGGAATATCGGATCTGCTTTGCACAGAATATGGCCAATGAGAATGCAGCGATTAAAAAGATGGCGTCTTTAGAGGCAGAGTTAAAGAATGCAAGCCAGGTTAAGAATGAGTTTATTGCGAATATAACACATGAACTGAGGACACCAGTAAATGGAATGAAAGGATTTGCACAAAGCTTACAAAAGACGGAGTTAAGTAAGGAACAGCAGGAGAATGTTGAATATATCTTAAGATGCTGCAGCAATATGGAGGGATTAATCAATCAGCTTTTAGATTTTTCCAAGATGGAAGCTGGACAGCTATCGCTAGAGGAACGGGAATTTGATTTTTATCGGTTTATTGAAGGAATTTTAGCTCTGAATCTGCCACAGATCAACGAGAAAGGACTTCGAATCCGAATCAATATAGGTAAGAATATTCCGCAGACTGTAATTGGCGATGAGTTCAGGCTTGGCCAGATTGTAAATAACTTATTTTCCAATGCGGTGAAATTCACACAGGCTGGAACCATTTCTTTCGAAGTAGTCAATACCGGACAGCATGGAAAAAAGATAGAACTCTTTTTTGTGGTATCCGATACCGGAATCGGTATTGCAAGAGAAGATATGGACAAGCTGTTTCATAGTTTTACCCAAGTGGATTCTTCCATTACAAGACGTTTCGGAGGAACTGGTTTAGGGCTTGCAATCTGCAAGCAGCTGGTGGAACAGATGGACGGAGATATCTATGTGAATAGTGAATTAGGAGTAGGGAGTGTATTCTCTTTTTCAGTAAGACTTAGTATTCCGGGAGAAGAACAGCAGAAAGAAAAAGAAGAAATCGCTGGTTTTTCAGGACAGTGGAGCCAGCGAATCAAGGAGTATATGAGTAACAGTGAACCAGAGCCAAGTGAAGAGGGTATGATTAAGCTTGTGAGGGAAAAGCTTGAGAAGATTATCTTATGCATTGAGCTTGGAACATGGGAGAAAGCAGATAAATTTGCAGGCATGATTAAAGCCGCATTGCCAGATTCCATGGCAGAATTAAAAAAAGAGGTGTTCCGTTTGGAGTTGATGCTGCGAAAGGAAAACTATGATCTTTCTTTACAGCAGGTAAAGAAAATCCAGGAAAAAATCGAATCATAATTTAGGGGGATATTATGAATACGAAAGATAGGGAAGAAAAGATAGCCAATATTCTGATTGTGGATGATATTGTTGCAAATCTTGTGGTATTAGCCAATATGATTAAGCAGGCCGGGTATATAGCCAGGCCTGTTACAAGTGTAAAGCAGGCAATGCAGGCAATTGAGGTTAGAATACCACAGCTGATTCTTTTGGATATTTCGATGCCGGATATGGATGGTTTTGAGTTCTGTGAGATTTTAAAGCGGAATCCTACGACAAGGGATATCCCGATTATCTTCATTTCGGCAATGAATTCGGTAGAAGATAAAATAAGGGGGTTTAATCTTGGGGCCATCGATTTCATTTCAAAACCGTTTGAGCTAGAAGAAGTTACAATGCGAGTGAATAATCATTTAAAGATTTATCGAATGCAGCAAGAACTTGAGGAGAATAACGCAAGACTGCAAAAGCTTGTGAATGAACAGCTAGATAAGATTGCAATGGAGCAGAAGAATATTCTTTTTGCAATGGCGAAGCTATGTGAGGCGAGAGATAACGCAGATGGACGCCATATTGAAAATGTAGGCAAAGGCGCGAGGCTTTTAGCCTTAAGCCTTCAGCTCAGCAAAAAGTACGAAAAACAGGTGTCAGATAGTTTTATCGAATGTATCGAGTTAGCGGCACCGTTACATGATATTGGAAAGATCGCGATGCCAGACAGTGTCTTATTAAAACGGGAAGCACTGACGGATAAAGAGGCCGAAGTAATGAAGACTCATGCCAAGATTGGGGCAGATACCTTAAAGACCATTTATTCTGCCGGAGGATATAATGATTTCATTCGCATGGCCATTGAAATCGCTTATTCCCACCATGAAAAATGGGATGGAACCGGATATCCATTGGGATTGAAGGGGGAGGAAATACCGTTAAGTGCAAGAATCGTAAGTGTGATTGACGTATATGATACTTTAGTCAGCAAGCGCTGCTATAAGGAAGCGTTCACTCATGAAGAGAGCATGAAGATATTAAATGAGGAGTCCGGAAAAAGTTTTGATCCGGGAATTATTGAAATCCTGAATAAAATTCAAAAACAGCTTAAGAATTAAATATAATGAATCTTATATTAAAGGAATTGAGCATGAAAAAGAATGATTTATATCTGAAACGGTCCTACAAAAGCAGTTTAAAAGAAAGAAGAAAGAAAAAGCGTATCAGAAGAAGAAAGCAGTTTATTATGATGGTGACATCCGCTGCTTTCTTAGTCGGGTGCGCTTATTTTATTGTTCTTTATCAGAATGAGCCACAAAAACAACAGACACTCGTTAAAGAAGAAAAGGAAGTTGAGATAAAAGAAGCAAAAACAGAAGAAGCAATCGCAAAAGAGGCAAAGACAGGGGAAGAATTAATTGGTCCATATGGTCTTTGGCTTGCAAGGCAGAAACAGGATGCGAACAGGCAGGAAGCCATGAATGAGGCAGAAGAGACAATGCTTGAGGGAGGCATTAGGAGCAGCAGAGAGAATATATCGGTAAAAGGAATCTATTTGTCTGCATTAAAAGCCAATGCTTCCATAGATGAGATCATAGCCCAGATGCAGCAGAAGGAAGTAAATGCGGTAATTATTGATATCAAGGATGATGAGGGACGCATTACCTATGAGATGAATTGCAGTGAGGCAAAGGAAATGAAGGCCATTCGTTCGTATATTGATGACATTGATGTTTTGCTTCAGAAGTTAAAAGCGAATGATATTTATACCATTGCCCGGATTGTTTCTTTTAAGGACCCGATTCTTGCGAAGGAGCGGCCAGAGGTTGCACTAAAAAAAGCAAATGGAAGTACTTTTTATGATGCATCTGGCATGGCTTGGGTAAATCCATATAAAAAGGAAGTATGGGAGTACCTGATGGAAATCGCCACACAGTGCGCATATGCTGGATTTGATGAGATTAATTTTGATTATATCCGTTTTTGCACCGAGTCAGGAATGGATCAGGTAGACTTTGGAGAAGAAGCGAAGAATCAGACAAAGGTAGAAATCATCACTTCTTTTGTAAAATACGCCTATGAGACATTAAAGCCACTTGGTGTCGTGGTATCCGCCGATGTTTACGGTGCCATTATCGACAGCAGCGCAGATGCCGAAAGAGTCGGACAAAGCTATACCGAGATGGCAAAGTATTTGGATTATATCTGTCCAATGATCTACCCTTCCCATTATTCGAATGGCTATTATGGAATTGAGAATCCGGATACAGAACCGTATTTGTTAATCAGCGGGGCATTAAAGGCATCCAAGGAAGCGCTAAGCGTATTAGGGGAAGAAGAGCATTGCGCCAAAGTAAGGCCATGGCTTCAGGATTTTACCGCCACATGGGTTACAAATCATATTACCTATGGAGTAGAGGAAGTAAGAGCGCAGATGGAAGCAGTTTATGATGCGGGATATGATGGATGGCTGTTATGGAATAGCAGAAATCACTATACAACAGATGCCTGGTTGGATATTTCGGGAGCAGATGGGACTCAGGCGTTAACAGTGCCGGTACTATCATCCGATATGAAAAAATTCATTGACGAGCCTTGGAGAAAAGGAAATTAAGGAAAATGTAATTTGAAAGGCCATAGACACAATGTTATAATGAACGAATGAGCACAATGTCATAAATTTACGAAAAAATAAATTGGCATGCAAGATATAAATTCAATTTGTGTATAAGAAGATAGGCATGCTAAAAGGAGGCCTTAACTTGACAGATGAAGATATCCTATCGTTGATAAAAAAGAAGAACGACTTGGGGCTGTCTATGATGGCGGAAAAATACGAAAAACTATTGGTATATATTGTTGCCGGAATTTTAGGAAGCCGTTCAAGGGATATTGAAGAATGTGTGAATGATACGTATCTAAAGTTCTGGAGGAATGTAGATTCGTATGATTTAGAGAAAGCTTCCCTTGTCACATATTTGAAGGTGATAGCAAGAAATACCGCGTTAAACCGATTACGTGATACAAAGCGTCACGAGGACAGGACACACGTGGAAGACATCTCTGATATCGCGAATGTTTATGCGGATCAGAGTCAGAACATTGAAAATCAGATTGTTCGCAAAGAAGATATGGTGTGGATGAATGAAATGATTGCATCTTTGCCAGAGCGCGACCGGGAACTTATGATAAGAAAATATTTTTACCTGCAGTCATCGAAAGTGATTGCAAAATCGATGTGTATGACTGTGACAGCAGTGGATTCCAAACTTTCAAGGCTTAGAACAAAATTCAAGCAGGAATTTCATAACTGGGAAAGGGAAGAAAGGGGGTAACGACATGACGGATGCGATGTTAGTTAATTTAATGAGCGGTTTGGATATCTCTCTTCTAAACGATAACTATTTGGAAGAGGATTTAAGGCGCAATCGTGCCATAAAGTCAAGAAAGCTCCTAAATAGGATTGGCGGATTGAAGGAAGGCAGGGAGTTTGTGATCAAGGATTCCCTTCAGGACGGAATTGAGCAGGAAATTGAACGCCAGACTGCGATTAAAGAAAAAGAAGAAAAAATCTGCCCAGACTTAAGCGAAAGACTGGAAGTAAGGGTAGATAACGTAAAGAGACGAATCAATCGTATATGGGCAATAGTTACCGGAATTCTTACAATGGCGGTGGTTGCGGGAAGCGTTGTAGCTATTATTCTTAAGAAAAAGAGCAGCGCGAAGCTACTAAAACAGATTGAGCGGGCAAGGACAGCACAATCTGCAACATAAAAAGTAAGCGAAAGAAATCAGATAGTTTGGATAGAATAAAAAAGAGCAGGATGAGAAGGAGAACAAAGATGTTTGAAAAGATGAAATCAATTATTGCTGAACAACTAAATATTGGAGAGGATACCATCACACTTCATTCTTCTTTAAAAGATGACTTAGGTGCAGATTCTCTTGATTTATTTGAGCTTGTAATGGCTTTAGAAGAAGAATACGATTTAGAGATTCCAACGGAAGATCTGACCGGCCTTGAAACGGTAGAGGACGTGATTCAGTATTTAAAGTCCAAAGGGGTAGAAGAATAATAAAATAAGGCAGGACATCTCATTTGATGGCCACAATGCAGGAAGGACGAGGATATTTGCTTCGTCCTTCCTGTATTAAAGAAAGGGAGAACGTATGGAAAAACTCGCATTTATATTCCCAGGACAGGGTGCACAGTACATTGGAATGGGAAGAGATTTTTATGAACAGTTTAAGGAAAGCAGGGAAATCTTTGATCAGGCAAACGAAGTTCTTGGGATGGATGTTTGTGCACTGTGTTTTGAAGAAAATGATAAGCTTTCCATAACAGAATATACACAGGTGGCAATGGTGACTACCATGTTAGCTATGACAGCACATATCCACACGCTTGGAATTAAACCGGATGTAACAGCAGGATTGAGTCTTGGAGAATATGTGGCTTTAACAGAAAGCGGCGTGATCAAACCAATGGATGCAATCCGTTTGGTAAGAAAGCGCGGACTTTTCATGCAGGAAGCGGTGCCAACAGGAAAAGGGGCTATGGCAGCCGTGCTTGGGCTTGATTTAGAGACAACAAAAAAAGTATGCGAAGAGACAGAAGGAATTGTATCCATTGCAAATTATAACTGTCCAGGGCAGCTTGTTATCTCTGGTGAGAAAGAAGCCGTAGAAAAAGCGGCCGAAGGATGTAAGGAGGCAGGCGCAAAACGTGTTATTTTCTTAAATGTAAGCGGACCATTCCATTCTAAAATGTTAGAAGAAGCAGGAAGAGAGTTAGCAAAAGAATTAGAAACGATTTCTTTTGAGAATCCAACGATTCCATACGTAGCGAATGTGACTGCTGAATATGTGACAAAGAAAGATGGCATTAAAGAAAGCCTTGCAAAACAGGTATCTTCTTCTGTAATGTGGCAGCAGAGCGTGGAAGCGATGATCAAAGACGGTGTGACCACATTTGTAGAGATTGGGCCAGGAAAGACCTTATCTTCTTTTGTTAAGAAGATTGATCGAAGCGTGAAAGTAATCAATATTGAAAAAGCGGATGATTTAGAAAAGCTAAAAGGAGAGTAACATGTTAAAAGATAAAGTAGCAATTGTAACAGGAGCAAGCAGGGGAATCGGAAGAGAAATTGCATTAAAGCTTGCGTCCTATGGTGCCACCGTTATCGTAAATTATTGTGGAAGCAAGGAAAAGGCAGAGGAAGTAGTAGCATACATTGAAGGACAGGGCGGCCGTGCTGTAACATATCAGGGAAATGTAGCCGATGCGGAATCGATGAAAGAGATGTTTGCGTATGTCATAAAGGAATTTGGCAGAGTGGATATCTTAGTCAATAATGCAGGCATTACAAGAGATAACTTAATCTTAAAGATGTCAGAAGAAGAATTTGACGCGGTAATTGATACCGACTTAAAAGGCGTATATAACTGCTTAAAGCAGGCAAGCCGCATTATGTTAAAACAGAAAAGCGGAAGAATTGTTAATATTTCATCCGTGGTTGGTGTACTTGGCAATGCAGGTCAGGTAAACTATGCGGCGGCAAAGGCAGGCGTAATCGGCATGACGAAGTCTTTAGCAAGAGAATTAGGTTCTAGAGGCATTACTGTGAATGCAGTGGCTCCTGGATTTATTGAGACAGAGATGACTGAGACGCTTTCTGAGAACATAAAGGAAAACACATTAACACAGATTCCGTTAAAGAGATTTGGAAAAGTAGAGGATGTGGCGGAAACCGTAGCATTCTTAGTATCCGATAAAGCAGCGTATATTACAGGCCAAACCATTCATGTAGATGGCGGCATGGGTATGTAGTTGATACCATTTATAAAGAAAGTATAGGAAAGAAAGGAATTTTAGATATGAAGCGAGTAGTAGTGACAGGAATGGGTGTAATCACACCATTAGGAAACAGCGTAGATGCATTTTGGGATAATATCAAACAGGAAAAAGTGGCATTTGATAAGATTACCCGCTTTGATACAACGGAATATAAAACGAAACTGGCAGCAGAAGTGAAGGATTTCAATCCAGCGGATTTTATGGATGCAAAAGCAGCAAGAAGAATGGAACGTTTTAGCCAGTATGCCGTAGCAGCAGCAGGCCAGGCAATTAAGGATGCAGGACTTGACTTAGAAACAGAAGACCTGACAAGAATCGGTGTCAGCGTTGGTTCTGGTATCGGAAGCTTAGAAGCAATTGAAAGAGAACATAAAAAGTTATTAGAAAAAGGGCCGAAGAGAGTAAATCCATTATTAGTTCCTTTAATGATCTCGAATATGGCAGCAGGAAATGTTGCGATCACTTACGGATTAAAAGGAAAGTGCACGAATATCGTGACCGCATGTGCGACCGGAACTCACTCCATCGGGGATGCATACCGCTATATTCAGTGTAATGAAGCAGATGTAATGGTATGTGGCGGAACAGAAGCTGCCATCACTCCTCTTGGAATCTCTGGTTTTGGAGCATTAACCGCTCTAACAGATTCCGAAGATCCAACCCGCTGTTCCATTCCATTTGATAAGGAAAGAAGCGGCTTTGTTATGGGGGAAGGTGCCGGCGTAGTCGTATTAGAGTCTTATGAACATGCCAAGGCAAGAGGAGCTCATATCTTAGCAGAAATCGTTGGATATGGTGCTACCTGTGATGCATACCACATCACATCTCCTGCAGAAGACGGAGACGGTGCAGCAAGAGCCATGTTATTCGCAATAAATGAAGCAGGCATTAAGCCAGAGGATGTGGATTATATCAATGCGCACGGAACAAGCACACACCACAATGATTTGTTTGAGACAAGAGCGATTAAAAAAGCTTTTGGAGAGCACGCGAAAGAGATCAACATCAACTCCACAAAGTCTATGATCGGTCATCTTCTTGGTGCAGCAGGTGCAGTGGAATTCATCGTATGTGTGAAATCTATCTTAGATGGCTACATCCATGCAACAGTAGGATATCAGGTACCGGATGAAGAACTGGATCTAAATTATACAAAAGAGGCAGTAAGCCGTCCAGTCAACTATGCAATCAGCAATTCTTTAGGTTTTGGCGGACATAACGGAAGCCTTTTAGTGAAGAAATTCACAGAATAGGAGATTTTATATGGAAATCAAAGATATTTTGACATTAATCGATGCAGTATCTGCTTCAAATCTAAGCTCGTTCTCCTATGAACAGGGAGATACCAAATTAAGTTTTGAAAAGAAGGAAAAACAGGCAGTGAAGACAACAGGTGCAAATGGTGATGAAATCGTTGCTGCAAAAGCGCCAGAGGTAAAACTGCTTCCTTGTGATACGGATCTGTGTACGATTACATCTCCTATGGTTGGAACTTTTTATAATGCCGGAAGTGAAGGCGGGAAACCATTTGTCTCAGTGGGGGATCATATAAAAGCCGGTCAGGTAGTCGGAATCGTAGAAGCCATGAAGTTAATGAATGAGATCGAATCTCCTTATGACGGCGTGGTAGAGCAGATTTTAATTGAGAATAAAGATATGGTAGGATTCGGTGACGATATTATTAAAATACGTCCATCGAAATAAAAGGAAAGTATAAAAAGGACTGCAAAAAAGGAGTGGATTCGTATGTTAACAAGCAAAGAAATCATGGAACTGATCCCACACAGAAGCCCATTTTTGCTAATTGACCGGATTGAGGAATTAGAACCGGGCGTTCGTGCGGTAGGTACCAAATGTGTGAGTTTTAATGAACCTTATTTCGCCGGCCATTTTCCCAAAGAGCCAGTCATGCCGGGAGTTTTGATTATTGAAAGTCTAGCTCAGGTGGGCGCGGTTCTGTGCCTTTCCAAAGAAGAATATAAAGGAAAAACCGCTTATTTTGGCGGAATCAATCATGCTAGATTCCGTCAGAAGGTCATTCCAGGAGATGTATTAAAATTGGAAGTAGTATTGAAAAAGCTAAAAGGACCGGTCGGAATTGCAGATGCCACCGCATATGTGAAGGATAAAGTATGTGCAGAGGCAGAAATGACCTTTATGATTAGCTAAAGAACTAGAAAGAGAGGCTTCCTATGTTTAGAAAGATATTGATTGCAAACCGCGGAGAGATCGCGGTGCGGATTATCAGAGCCTGCAAAGAAATGGGGATTGCGACCGTAGCCGTATATTCTTCTGCGGATAAGGAAGCACTCCATGTAAGGCTTGCGGATGAGGCAGTCTGCATCGGCCCGGCATCAGCAAAGGACAGCTATCTGAAGATGGATCGTATTTTAAGCGCTACGATGGCATCTGGTGCAGAAGCAATCCATCCAGGGTTCGGCTTTTTGTCGGAGAATAGCAAATTTGCAGATTTATGTGAGAAATGCAACATTGCCTTTATTGGTCCAAGTGCCAGTGTCATTGACCAGATGGGCAATAAATCCGCAGCCAGAAATACAATGATGAATGCAGAAGTACCGGTTGTGCCTGGAAGCAAAGAAGCAGTTACGGTTGCTCAAGAGGGGAAAAAACAGGCAGATATATGCGGTTATCCAGTCATTATAAAGGCAAGCGCAGGCGGTGGTGGAAAAGGCATGCGTATTGCAAGAGAAGAAAAAGAGTTTATCCATTTATTCGAGACAGCAAGAAAAGAAGCGTTAAGTGCATTTGGAGATGGCTCTATGTATATTGAGAAATACGTAGAGAATGCCAGACATATTGAAGTGCAGATACTCTCAGATCGTTACGGGAATGTAATCCATCTTGGTGAAAGGGATTGCTCCGTACAAAGAAGACATCAGAAGATGATAGAAGAAGCACCTGCAACAGGTCTGTCAAAAGACCAACGCATAAAAATGGGAGAAGCGGCAGTACGGGCAGCAAGAGCAGTTGGCTATACTGGAGCTGGAACCATTGAGTTTCTTGTAGACAAATCCGGGAATTATTATTTTATGGAAATGAATACAAGAATCCAGGTAGAGCATGGAATAACCGAGCTTGTGACTGGTGTGGATCTAATCAAGGAACAGATTCGGATTGCTGCAGGCGAGAAGTTAGCATTCAAGCAGGATGACATTATGATACGTGGTCATGCAATTGAGTGCAGGATCAATGCGGAATCTCCAAAGAGAAACTTCCTTCCGTCGCCAGGAACTATAAACACGCTTCATCTGCCGGGGGGGAATGGAGTACGGATTGATACGGCACTATATAACGGTTATACAATACCATCTATGTATGATTCATTGGTCGCAAAATTGATGGTTTATGCAAAAGATCGAGATGAGGCGCTAAATAAAATGAGTTCAGCGCTTTCAGAACTACTTATTGAGGGCATAGATACAAACATAGATTTTCAGTATGAACTCATTCATCATCCTAAATTTCTATCCGGGCACTTTACTACCAGTTTTGTAGAAGAAGTATTAGAAGAAAGATAACGAAAAGTGCAGCAAAAGTAAGAAGGGTAGGATGGAAAAAAAGGAATCTTTAAGAAAACTAGGAGCGTGGCAGGTGTGAAGGAAACAAAAAGAAATGAAAAATTGAAAGAGAAAATGCGCGAGCCTCAAGTACCAGATGGATTATTTCAAAAATGTGAGAAGTGTGGAGATATTATCTATTCGGAAGATGTAATCTCCAATTATTATATATGTCCAAGCTGTAGCAATTATTTTCGTATCACGCCAAGAACAAGGCTTAGTATGGTGCTCGATAAAGGGAGCTTTACCGAATGGGATACCGATCTTTTTGTAAGCGATCCGCTTCAGTTTCCAGGCTATTTAGCGAAGGTAGAGCATATGAAGTCCGCGACCAACTTAGATGAGGCAGTGATTACCGGAGTTGGAACGCTTGCCGGTCATGAGACCGCAATCGCGGTAATGGCATCGAACTTCTTAATGGGAAGCATGGGAGCCGTAGTCGGAGAGAAGCTTACAAGACTGATTGAAGGAGCCACAGACAGAAATCTTCCTTTGATTATTTTCTGTTGTTCCGGAGGGGCAAGAATGCAGGAAGGAATTGTGTCATTAATGCAGATGGCAAAGACAAGTGCAGCCCTAAAGCGTCACAGTGAGGCAGGACTTATGTATATCTCTATTTTGACAGACCCTACGATGGGAGGCGTGATGGCAAGCTTTGCGATGCTTGGAGATGTAATCTTAGCGGAACCTGGAGCCTTAATCGGCTTTGCAGGACCAAGAGTTATTGAACAGACAATCGGTCAGAAGCTGCCGGAAGGATTTCAGAGTGCAGAGTTCTTACTAGAGCATGGTTTTGTAGATAAGATTGTAACAAGAAGTCGTCTTCGTCAGACATTGCGCTTCTTAATTGAGAGCGCAACGCCAAACAGGCTAACCAAAGAAGAGGAAGCACAGATGTCAGATGGAGACATAGAAGATGGCGATAATGAAATTGAATCGGAAGAGAAGGATTTCAGTGAATAGGAATGGAGGTGATAAGATGGAAGAATTAAGTTCATGGGAACGAGTAAAGATCGCAAGAAGCAGCGAGCGTCCCACCACATTTGATTATGTGGGGAAAATCTTTGACCGTTTTTTAGAATTACATGGAGACCGTGCTTGCAAGGACGATGGTGCTTTAGTAGGTGGAATCGCAACTATTAACGGTGTTTATGTAACCATAATTGGTCAGCAAAAAGGCCGGAATATGAAACAAAACATGAAACGAAATTTCGGAATGCCTAACCCAGAAGGCTACCGTAAAGCGCTTCGTCTTATGAAGCAGGCCGAAAAATTCCATCGTCCGATTATCTGTTTCATTGACACACCGGGGGCATTCTGTGGAATTGAAGCAGAAGAGCGAGGACAAGGTGAGGCAATTGCGAAGAATCTATATGAGATGAGTGCCTTAAAAGTGCCAATCTTAAGCATCGTCATAGGAGAAGGTGGTTCAGGCGGAGCACTTGCGTTAGGGGTAGCAAACGAAGTATGGATGTTAGAAAACTCCACTTACTCCATTCTATCTCCCGAAGGCTTTGCCTCTATCCTATGGAAAGACAGCAAGCGCTGTGACGAAGCCGCATCCATCATGAAAATCACAGCCGCTGATCTTCTAGACCTTGGTATCATCGATAAAGTCATCAAAGAACAGCCAGAAGAACTAGAACTAGAATTCTTAGATTCGGACTCTCCTTACGAAGATTTAGAATCCTCTGCCAAGGATTTTAAAGACAAATCCTCAAAGAATAAAGAAACTCAAAAGAACCCTCTCACCGTAGACACCATGGACTATGTTGCCTTAAAGATGAAAGAAGCCATCTTAGACTTTATCCTAAAGTATCAGGATATTCCATACGATCAGGTAGCCAAATCCCGCTACGATCGTTTTCGTCAAATTTAAGTAAATCAATAAAAAAAGATGGACTGTGAAGAGTGGCCGTATCCGGCCGTTCTTCACAGTCCATCTTTTTTTACTTATCGTACCAAATTTTCGGTGTTTCTAGTGGAATGCCTCAGATGCAGTATCTTCGGAACCCTTATTCTTAGAAGCCAGGTAGTAGCATCTGAATGCGTGAATTTATAGGAAAATCAAAGGAAAGAGTAAAGGATTAGACGGGGAAAGACTAAAAAAAAACAGGTCAGAATATAAATAGAGTAAGAAAGACAGTGAGGATTAAGAAAAATGAGAAGTGGAAAGGCGGATAATCAGCTCAATTTGGCACTGGATATGCCAGAGGCAGCTCGAGCAGAGACGCTTGATCTGAATGTAGGCTTTAATCCGGAAGAGAAGACATGGGAGCTGATTGTAAAATATAATGGGGACCTGGAGCCAGTTAGTAAAGAGGTCGGATTTCTATATAGCCCTCTTCTTAATGGATATGCCGTCTTGGATATTTTAGAAAGCAGGATTCCAAGGCTGACGGAATATCCAGAGATTGAATTCATAGAAAAGCCAATGCAGCTTTTCTACGAGCTAACGAATGCACGGGCGGTATCTTGTGTTAATCCACTCCAGACAGCACAGTATAATCTGTATGGAGAAGGTGTGATTGTAGCGGTTGTAGATTCTGGGATTGATTATGCTCATCCGGATTTTCGAAATGAGGATGGCACAACAAGAATCCTTTCTTTATGGGACCAGTCCATTCGTCCGGAAACCATTGATATAACCAAACATCCACCTGGGGAGATACCTGGGCCGCCTGAAGGGTTTGTAGGGGGAACGGTATTTACAAAGGAAATGATTAATCGAGCACTAGAACAAAAAACAAGGCAGGAACAGTTAGAAATCGTGCCAAGTGTAGATCTGTCTGGACATGGAACTCATGTAGCCGGCATCGCCGCAGGAAACGGTAGAGCATCAAACGGAAGATATCGGGGAATTGCGTCTCAAAGCGATTTGATAATTGTAAAACTTGGAAATTCCTTAAATGAATCATTTCCAAGGACAACGCAGCTTATGACAGCAGTGGATTATGTGATACGGCAAGCAATTAAGATAGGAAAACCGATTGCCGTCAATATCAGCTTTGGGAATAACTACGGATCTCACGATGGAAATTCGATTCTGGAAACATATTTAAATGATGTATCGGGAATTTGGAAAACGAGCATTGTAATTGGCACTGGAAATGAAGGTGCAGGCAGGAATCATGCGGCAGGCATATTAGACAGGACGAATAATGCATCAGTAGAGTTAGTAATTGCAGAAGGACAGAGAACGATTAACCTCCAAATATGGAAGAATTACTATGATCATTTTGAAATCAGCCTGATGCATCCAAGTGGAAAGCGGGTAGGGCCAATTCCTGAGATACTTGGAAAGCAGCAGTTTCAATTAGAAGGAACGGATATATTCCTTTATTATGGGCAGCCAAAGCCAATTAACCGGGCGCAGCAGATTTATCTGGAATTCACTCCGGTGAACCGGTTTATGAGTTCTGGAGTATGGAAAATTGAGCTTACGCCAAGACGAATCATTACTGGAAATTATGATATGTGGCTGCCTACAACAAGCCAGTTAAGTGAGGGAACCGGCTTTAATCGTCCAGAAAGCGATACGACTCTTACGATTCCTTCCGCGGCTTACAACGTGATTTCAGTGGGAGCATACGATTCGAATCTGGATAGTTATGCGTTCTTCTCTGGGCGAGGATTTACAAGGGGCAATAAATTAGTAAAGCCGGATCTTGTGGCGCCAGGGGTGGATATCAATGCACCGGCACCGGGGGGAGGGTATGCCATAAGGAGTGGAACATCAATGGCTACGCCTTTCGTGACCGGAGGTGCAGCGGTTATGATGGAATGGGGAATTGTAAAGAATAATGATCCATACCTTTATGGAGAAAAAATCAAAGCATATCTAATCAATGGAGCAAGAAGACTTCCTGGCTATATAGAATGGCCGAATCAGGAAGTTGGCTATGGAGCACTTTGTCTTAGAGATTCCCTGCCTCTTTAAAATATGACTTGTGAACGTTTCGGAAACATACTATAATAAAGGGTATTATCGAATGTAAAATCCGGAGGGATTATCATTGAAACATACCAAAATTATAAAGATTTATTTATTTCTTATTCTTGCTTCTGTGTTATTTATTGGATATGTTAATTACCAGTATACGAATCAAGAGGTTAACCATTATCGCTGGAATACGATCCGTGATTTTGATAGCGAATGGAACTATGAGACAGATAAAGGAGAAGAGGAACGAATAGATTTACCATTAAAGCAAACGATAGAAGTAGGAAAAACATATACGATAACCCATACCCTTCCGGATGATTATCCGGAAGGGAGCGTGCTGTGCGTCAAGGTTAATCATGTCATGATGAATGCTTATATTGAGGACACGCTCGTCTATTCCATTACGGTAGATGACCGTAATACAATCGGAAAATCACCAGGGGCTATCTATACGTTTATTCCGTTGACGGTGGATGCTTATGGAAAAGAGATAAAGATAGAATATACACCGGTTTATAAAAGGGCGTCTCTTCATATGAGTGGGTTTTTATTAGGAGAACGGACAACCATTATTACAGGGCTGATCAGAGAAAATGCCATATCAATGCTTTTATGTGCATTGACCGCTGCAGTGGGGGTTGCGCTGATTTGTTGCTATTTAATCCGTGCGATTGGAAAAGACAATCGTCCACATCTGTTATATATGGGATTTTTCACGCTTACGGTATCGATTTGGTCTTTGTTTGAGACGCAGATTATGCAATTTTTCATCACCAATGCTTATGTCTTACAGTATATTAGCTATGTTTCACTTGGACTGATCTGCATTCCGGCACTGCTTTATTATGCATATAGGAATGGTAAGGAGGATTCAAGGGTAGTAACCTCGTTAAGTCTCTTTTCACTAGTGAGTTTTCTTGCATGCTTAATCTTACAGTGCACTGGAGTAAAGGATTTTCCCGAAACCGTTTACTTTTCCCATATCAGTATCTTACTATGTGCGGTTTATGTTATTATTCGGCAGGCAAAGAGATATCTAGCGGTACAGGAAAAGCGGAGAAAATATCTAACATTAACAAGCATTGGAGTGTTACTGCTTGGAATTTGCATTATGATTGATATCACTCGTTATTATTATAAGGAACACGATGATTATGCCAAATTCGTACGTGTAGGATTTTTCATTTATATTCTTTGCCTTGGATATGATTTAATAATTGCATCGTTAAATGCCCATGTAGAGATTGAAAAGCTGGAGGATATTGTATTTGCAGATCCGATGACGGGCCTTCTAAACAGGACGGCATATGAGAATAAGATAGGCGAATTAGAGGAGGATGTATCAGCGGAACATATAGTCAGTCTTGTAAAGTTTCGAATTATAGGGCTTAAGGATACGGAGCTTACATATGGAAGCAAAGCAAAAGAAGAAGTGATTCAAACAGCAGCAAGGCTTGTTAGTCTATCGTTTCGAAATATAGCATCTTGCTATCATATTGAGGAAGAGGACTTTATTGTCGTTATGGAAGCAGTAGGAAAAGAGGCGGAGATGGCTGGGTTTTCTTATTTAAATAGAAGGCTTTATAATTGCAATAAGAGCAGAGGCGAGAAAATAAAGCTGATTTATGCATTTGAACGTGCAAATCTGGAAGATACTACGATAAAAGATCTGATTCGTAGTGTGGATGAAGCATTAGAAAAAGAGGAAAAAGAAGAAAATGTGTAAGAGGCGTTAGCTTGGAGGAAACATGAAGAAGACAGTAAAAATGGCAGCAGTAGCATGTGCCGTAGCAGTTGTTACGGCAGGCTGCAGTTTTAATAAAGCAGATACTCATTATAAAAAGGCCCAGGAGCTTTATCAGGCTGGTTCCTATCAGGAAGCTGGAGAGTATTATAAGAAAGCCATTCAAGAGAATGATGATAAGGCAGAATATCGAATTGAGTATGGTTTTGCTTTAATTGGCATGAAACAGTATGAAGAGGCCGTTGCTCAGTTTGAGACGGTTGTAATGGATAAAGATATTCCGATGGTGTTAAAGAATAATAAGCGGGCATATCGAGGAATGGGAATCGCTTATTTTACGATGCAGGATTATGAGGCAGCAACGAAGTACTTAAATTTAGCACTTCAGATTTCAGAACTAAGCGAGTTAAATGATGATATTCGTTCTTATATCGCAAGCTGTTATGATAATTTAGCAAAGTATGAAGAGGCAATTGAGGCATATACGGATTTAATTCAATCTAATCCAAAGAATGCAGCGCTTTATAGTTCAAGAGGGAATATCTATCGCAAGCTTGGTGAGTATGAAAGCAGCATCAGTGATTATGAAAAGGCAATTTCCTATGCATCGGATAAATTTGATGTATATTTTGGGGCGTATACTGCATTTAGAGAAATGGGAGAAGAAGTAAAGGCTGCAGAGGTGTTAGAAAAAGCTTCTCGGATCAAGATTAATACAGATCAGGATAAATTAGATCTTGCAAAGGTTCATTTCTATCAGAATAATTATGAGCAGTGTGAGGTAGAATTTAATGATGCCTTATCAAAAGGGCTTACAGAAGCAAATTATTATCTCGGAGATATTGCCCTGATTAATAAGGAGTACGAAACCGCACTGTCTTATTTTTTAGCATATCAGGAAGCAGGTAATACCTTGTCGTCCACTTTCTTTAATCAGCTTACGGTATGTTATATTCAGTTAGGCGATTTTGAGAAGGCAGCAGAGATGCTTGCTAATGCAAAATCCTATGCCCATATTGCAATTGATCAGCAGCTTTTAAGAAATGAAATCATTATCTTAGAAAATACAGGTGAGTTTGAAAAGGCGCTTACCTTAATGGAAAAATACATCAGACGATATGGACAGGACGAAGATGTGGAGAAAGATTATTTATTCCTTCAGACAAGGGTAAATAGCATTGTGAAAGACAAGGAATAAGGATAAAAGCTGTTCGCGAAAGACACTGAGAATAATGTGACAGCAAATTACCAGTCATAAAAAAAATAAGTGACGCATGTCACGGAAGGGTAACAGTATGGCAGAATTATATGATATGAAAGAACAGGAAGAACGCGTTGTATTAGTAGCCGTTGCAACAAGTGAAGGGGACGATACAAAAGAGTCTTTAGACGAGTTAGAGGAGTTAGCTAAGACAGCCGGTGCCGTAACAGTGGCAAAAGTGATTCAGAACAGGGAGAGTGTACACCCAGGTACTTATATTGGAAAGGGAAAGATTGAAGAAGTTGCGAATATCGTTGCACAGACCAATGCAACTGGTGTGATCTGTGATGATGAACTTAGCCCTGCACAGCTTAAGAACTTAGAACTCGCCTTGCAGGAAAAGGTAATGGACCGTACCATGTTAATCTTAGATATCTTTGCACAGCATGCGTTAACAAGAGAAGGTAAGATTCAGGTTGAGTTAGCACAGCTTAAGTATCGTTCAAGCAGACTGATTGGTATGCGTAACTCCCTAAGTCGTTTAGGTGGTGGAATTGGTACAAGAGGTCCTGGTGAAAAGAAACTTGAGATGGACCGTCGTCTGATCAAGGACCGTATATCCATGTTAAATAAGGAGTTAGAGGAAGTAAAGAAGAACCGTGAGGTATCCCGCTCCTTAAGAAGTAAGAATCCAGTGCCGGTTGTGGCAATCGTAGGGTATACGAATGCAGGAAAATCAACACTTCTTAATTATCTGACAGATGCAGGGGTTTTAGAAGAGAATAAGCTTTTTGCTACGTTAGATCCAACCACAAGAAGCTTAACCTTTGAAAGCGGCGGACAGGTGCTGTTAACGGATACCGTAGGGTTTATCCGTAAACTGCCACATCATCTGATTGATGCATTCCGTTCTACATTAGAGGAAGCAAAATATGCAGATTTGATTTTACATGTGGTGGATGCTTCGAATCCAGATGCTTATAAGCAGATGCATATTGTATATGAGACATTAAAGAATTTAGGAGTTACCGACAAGACGATTATTACCGCATTTAATAAGCAGGATTTAGTGGAAGAGGATGCGGTGATTAAGGATCTGAAAGCAGACCGTACGGTTAAGATTTCAGCAAAACAGGGGACTGGAGTAAAGGAATTAACGGATGTGATCGAGGATGTGCTTCGAGAACAGAAGATATTAATTGAGCAGGTTTTCCCGTATCATGAGGCTGGAAAGATTCAAAGAATCCGTAAATACGGCGAACTCCTTGAAGAAGAATACCGTGAGGAAGGCATCTACGTAAAAGCTTACCTGCCAAAGGACGTTTATCTGGGGCTTGCTTAGGAGACGGTCGGAGGCGAAGGGAAGATGAGAGTAGGGGCTAAAAAGCTTCGAACTGCCACCCTTTGCAGCACTTTTTTCACATGTTCGGACGCATGAGTGGACAAAAGGTCGCCTCACTCTTTGATTATCAGACAGGAAATCACTGTCTAATAGTCAAAGAGCGAGGCGGCCTTTTGTTTGTCATGAGCCGGACATGTGAAAAAAAGTGCTGCAAAGGGCGTCAGCTCGAAGCTTTTTGGCTCCCACTCTCATCTTCTCTTCGCCTCCTCTTAAGGTGCAGGGTGAGAAGGAGAGTGAATAGGGAGGGGAGAGGAATTTTTGAAAATTGAGAAGAATGAGAGAGGAAGGATTTCTGAAAATTGAAAAGAATAAGAGAAAAAATCGAAAAATTGTTTGAAATTGTGTGGGCGGGAAAGAGGGGATGGGAAGGGAAAAGAGAGAGCAAGCTATTGAAGAGAGTGGGGATGGAGGAAGATGAGGAAGGATAGGGAAAAATTTCTTTTTCAAACAAAGGTTTGTTTTTTAAAGAGGATAGAAACTTTTAGAAGAGTAAATTTAAAATCCGGTTCTTTTTAGAATATTTGGGCAACAGCGACAATACATTAGGAAAGGAACGAAAACGACGGTTTTCGTTGTGAAATACTGCATTGAAAAAGTCAGATAGTTTCTTTTTATAGATGAAATAGAAACCACTATATGTTGTGGTTGATGATTTTTAATAAAATAGATATAGTGTGTATGGCCTTGACTGATTCGTATTATTCTGTTAAAATAAGGAAGTGAATGAGAGCGTGATCTTATTCAGGTTGTAACAAAGAAGGGAGAATGTACGCATGATTAAGGTAGTAAAACGAGATGGCGAAATCGCGGAATTTAAGTTAGGGAAGATTGGTAGTGCAATATCCAAAGCATTTGACGCCACTGGTAATTTATATGATGAGGATATCATTAATTTACTGGCCTTGCGTGTTACCTCTGATTTTCAGAAAAATGTGAGTGAAGAGACAATATCAGTAGAGTGTATTCAGGATAGTGTGGAACGTGTCTTAGAACAGACCGGATATACGGAAGTGGCGAAGGCATATATTCTTTATCGTAAGAATAGGGAACGAATCCGGAATATGAAATCTACCATACTAGATTATAAGGAGCTTGTAGACAGCTATGTGAAGGAAGAGGACTGGCGAGTGAAGGAGAACTCTACGGTTACATATTCTGTTGGCGGGCTTATTTTACATAATTCAGGTTCTATTACGGCTAACTACTGGCTTTCTGAAATATATGATGAAGAGATTGCGACAGCACATCGAGAGGCTGATATCCATATTCATGATTTATCGATGTTAACTGGTTATTGTGCTGGATGGTCTTTAAAACAGCTGATTAAGGAAGGGCTTGGAGGAATTCCAGGAAAGATCACATCTTCTCCGGCAAAGCATTTATCTACTTTGTGCAACCAGATGGTGAATTTCTTAGGTATTATGCAGAATGAATGGGCTGGGGCACAGGCATTCTCTTCTTTTGATACGTACTTAGCTCCGTTTGTTAAGGTAGATAATTTAAGCTATCATGAGGTGAAACAGTGTATTCAGTGCTTTATCTATGGGGTGAATACACCAAGCAGATGGGGAACCCAGGCACCATTTTCTAATATTACATTGGATTGGACTGTGCCGGCGGATTTAGCAGATCTTCCATGTATCGTTGGGGGAGAAGAGACGAACTTTACCTATAAAGACTGTAAAAAAGAGATGGATATGATCAATAAGGCATTTATTGAGATTATGATTGAAGGGGATGCTAATGGACGAGGGTTTCAGTATCCGATTCCGACCTATTCCATTACGAAGGATTTTGACTGGTCCGATACCGAGAATAACCGCCTTCTTTTTGAGATGACGGCCAAGTATGGCACACCGTATTTTTCAAATTATATTAACAGTGATATGGAGCCGAGCGATGTACGTTCTATGTGCTGTAGACTGCGTCTTGATCTAAGGGAATTAAGAAAGAAGACAGGAGGATTTTTTGGAAGCGGGGAAAGTACTGGTTCAATCGGAGTGGTTACAATCAATATGCCACGTATTGCTTATCAGTCTAAGACGAAGGAAGAGTTCTTTAAGCGTCTTGATCATCTGATGGATGTTTCTGCAAGATCCCTTCGCGTGAAACGAAAGGTAATCAGCAAATTGTTAGAGGAAGGATTATATCCATATACAAAGCGCTATCTTGGTACATTTGATAATCATTTCTCAACGATCGGACTGATTGGTATGAACGAAGTAGGATTAAATGCCGCATGGCTTGGTGGGGATATGACCGATCAAAAGACACAGGAATTTAGTAGGGAAGTCTTAAATCATATGCGGAATCGTCTTTCTGATTATCAGGAGCAGTATGGTGATTTATATAATCTGGAGGCGACTCCGGCAGAATCTACGACCTATCGTCTTGCTAAACATGACAGGAAACAGTTCCCGGATATTAAGACAGCCGGAAAGAAAGGCGATACTCCATATTATACAAATAGTTCCCATCTGCCAGTTGATTTTAGTGAGGATATCTTCGCAGCGCTGGATATTCAGGATGAACTACAGACATTATATACATCAGGGACCGTATTCCATGCATTTTTAGGAGAAAAGCTTCCGGACTGGAAGGCAGCTGCTAAATTAGTACGGGTGATCGCAAACAACTATAAGCTTCCGTATTATACGATTTCACCGACTTATTCCATTTGCAAGGAGCATGGGTACTTAAACGGCGAGGTATATGTTTGTCCAAAATGTAAAAAGCAGACCGAAGTTTATTCAAGAATTACTGGGTATTATCGCCCGG
>CALZIE010000001.1 GCA_945787565.1 uncultured Lachnospiraceae bacterium | reverse complement strand
GCAGTCTGGAAGCTCGTCGGGCTCATAACCCGAAGGTCATAGGTTCAAATCCTATCCCCGCAACTCAGTTAAAAACTTTATAGATTTTAACTTATGCCCAGATAGCTCAGTCGGTAGAGCAGAGGACTGAAAATCCTCGTGTCACTGGTTCGATTCCGGTTCTGGGCATTTGCTATGCGAAAAACATAGTAAAATGCATAAAGCATGGGATATTAGCTCAGTCGGTAGAGCACTTGACTTTTAATCAAGGTGTCCGGGGTTCGAATCCCCGATGTCTCATTCTTAGTAAAGAAAGTATCTGTTATCAGATACTTTTTTTTATGTAAAAATAAAAGATAAGGAAACTAAATCCTAAGCTTGGTTTTTAGGATTGTTTGGACTGCTGGGATTTAGCGGATTTTTTACATACGCCATTGATAAGACGTTCTTCCCATTTTGCTTTTTTATTTTCTTTGGATTCTTTTTCGAAGGAAAGATGTCAGAGACGTTTATAGATGAACAATGTGAGGAATGAAGATGGAGCAGTTTGTTTGTAATTTAAAGAAGTATCGGCTTTTAAAGGATCTGACCCAGGAGCAGCTTGCTGAAAAAGTGGGGGTTCGAAGGGAGGCAATTATACGATTAGAAAAAGCACAGTATAATCCATCCCTTAAGCTGGCGATAGACATTTCAAGAGTAGTAGAAACGCCCATAGAGGAATTATTCATATTTGAGTGAGTTAACAGAAAACGAGATAGAGAGAAGAAGGAATCCGCAGGTTGAAGAATCCATTTCCTTTGTATGATGTGGTATAATAAAAGAAAAAGTACGGAGATGATTATATGAATGAAAAGGTAGAACAGCTATCTAAGATTTTAAAAGAAAGCAATAATATTGTATTCTTTGGAGGCGCCGGAGTATCTACAGCAAGCGGTATTCCAGACTTCCGGAGCTCGGACGGGCTTTATAGCAAGAAGTTAAATCGTAATTTCACACCAGAGCAGGCGGTATCCCATACATTCTTTATGAGATATCCGGAGGAGTTCTTTGACTTTTATAAACAAAATCTGATTTATCCTGATGCGAAGCCAAATGATTGTCATTTAGCTCTTGCTAAATTAGAAAAGCTGGGGAAACTAAAAGCTGTAGTGACACAGAATATCGATGGGCTCCATCAGGCGGCAGGATCAAAGAAAGTGTATGAGCTTCATGGCTCGGTATTACGTAATTACTGTATGAAGTGTCATGAATTTCATGATGAGAAGTTTATCCTTCAGTCAGAAGGCATTCCGGTATGTAAAAAGTGTGGAGGCAAGGTAAAACCGGATGTAGTGCTTTATGAGGAAGGACTCGATGAGGCAACGATTTCTGGCGCTGTTCATGCAATCTCTCAGGCGGATACGCTGATTATTGGAGGGACATCCTTAATTGTCTATCCGGCCGCTGGATTAATTGATTATTTTAATGGAAAGAACCTTGTACTGATTAATAAGAGTGTAACATCCGCAGATAGCAAAGCGGATCTGGTGATTCATGAAGATATTGCAGCCGTAATGAAAGAAGCGACAGAACTAGCGACCCAATAATGCAGTACGTCTAGAATTGTATTGTATAATATAAAATTAAGATGGTTAAATGAGAGAGGTGTGACATAAGGGAAGGCAGTGCTTTAAGCGTTGTATTTCTCTTTTGTCTAGCCTCTTTATTTTTATGGGAATATTGGAATTACTATATTGTATTAGCTTATTTTTAGTGTTAATATGTAGAAGGAATCTAAATTTAAAAATAATGTGTCACAAATAAGAAACAAAGGATAATAAGAAACGAAACAAAGAGAAAGAAGTAGAAGATAAGAAATGGAAAAAATTAACTTGAATT
The DNA here is from genome assembly GCA_945787565.1 of uncultured Lachnospiraceae bacterium. Lineage (GTDB taxonomy): Bacteria > Bacillota > Clostridia > Lachnospirales > Lachnospiraceae > Lachnoclostridium. The sequence goes on along the minus strand of CALZIE010000001.1, from coordinate 62,073 downwards.
TCTCACTGGTGTATAGTATATTTAGGTTAAAGTAAAGTACTTTAGATATATGAATCGTACATAGTTTAACAACTAAACAACCATATAGGAGGATCTTACTATGAAGTTTTTTATTGACACAGCAAATGTGGAAGATATTAAGAAAGCAAATGATATGGGGGTTATTTGTGGTGTTACTACAAATCCATCCTTAATTGCAAAAGAAGGTAGAGATTTTAATGAAGTAATCAAAGAGATTACCTCTATTGTTGACGGACCAATCAGTGGAGAAGTGAAAGCAACAACTGTGGATGCAGAAGGTATGATTGCTGAGGGACGTGAGATCGCAAAGATCCATCCTAACATGGTTGTTAAAATTCCAATGACAGTAGAAGGCTTAAAGGCAGTGAAAGTATTAGCAAGCGAAGGTATTAAGACTAACGTTACATTAGTTTTCTCTGCAAACCAGGCTTTATTAGCAGCAAGAGCAGGCGCTACCTATGTATCTCCTTTCCTTGGCCGTTTAGATGATATTTCAACACCAGGCATTGATTTAATCCGTAACATTGCGGATATTTTTGATATATATGATCTGGATACTGAGATTATTGCAGCAAGCGTACGTAATCCAATCCATATCACAGACTGCGCATTAGCAGGTGCAGATATTGCAACCGTTCCTTATTCTGTTATCGTACAGTGTACAAAACATCCATTAACGGATGCCGGAATCGCAAAATTCCAGGCTGATTATAAGGCTGTATTCGGAGAATAGGATAAAAAAGTAGAATTAAACATAGAAAAACTAATCTGGTCCATAATTTTTTACGGAGATTTGTATTTGTGTGAAATACGGATCGATGTGAGATTTTATATATAGGTAATTTTAAATTCAGGAGGATATACAATGAGCAACATTGATACTTTGTCAGTTAATTCAATCCGTATTCTTGCGGCAGATGCGGTACAGAAAGCAAAATCAGGACATCCAGGTCTACCACTCGGATGCGCTGCCGTAGCATATGAATTATGGGCAAAAGAAATGAAACACAGTCCTAGTAATCCAGACTGGCCAGACAGAGACCGTTTTATTTTATCTGGCGGCCATGGTTCTACGTTATTATATTCCTTATTACATTTATTTGGATATGGCTTAACGAAAGAAGATTTAGCACAGTTTAGACAGTTAGATTCTTTAACACCAGGACATCCTGAATATAGACATACGAAAGGCGTTGAAGCAACAACTGGTCCTCTTGGTGCTGGTATGGCTATGGCAGTTGGTATGGCTATGGCAGAGGAACATTTAGCAGCTAAGTTTAACAAAGAGAATTTCCCAGTAGTTGATCACTATACTTACGTATTAGGTGGGGACGGCTGTATGATGGAAGGTATTTCATCAGAAGCATTCTCTCTTGCAGGAACACTCGGACTTAGCAAGTTAATCGTCCTTTATGATTCCAATAAGATCTCCATCGAAGGAAGCACTGATATTGCGTTTACAGAAGATGTTGTAAAGAGATTTGAAGCATTCCATTTCCAGACATTAGTCGTAGAAGATGGAAATAACTTAGAAGAAATCCATGCAGCAATCGAAGAAGCAAAGAGAGACAAAGAAAGACCAACCATGATTATGGTAAAGACCCAGATCGGTTATGGCTGTCCTGCAAAACAGGGCAAGGCAAGCGCACACGGCGAGCCTCTTGGCGACGATAATGTAAAAGCATTAAAAGAAAACCTTTCCTGGCCTTCCATGGAACCATTCTATGTTCCAGATGAAGTATATGCAAACTATAAAGCAATCGCAGCAGAGAAAGAAAAAGAAGAAGCAGCATGGAATCAGATGTTTGCTGCATACTGCGAAGCTTATCCTGAAATGAAAAAAGAATGGGATAGAGAATTCAATATGGATATCGCCAAGGATTTAATTGACGATGAAGAATTCTGGTCCTTTGAAAATAAGCCGGAAGCAACAAGAAATCTTTCTGGAATGGTAATTAACCGCTTAAAAGATAAGGTTCCAAACTTAATCGGCGGCGCCGCAGACTTAGCACCATCCACAAAGACTTATATGAAGGAGGCTGGTGACTTCTCCAAAGAAAACCGTCTTGGAAGAAACATTCATTACGGTGTAAGAGAAATCGCAATGGCAGCTATCGCAAACGGTATGACTTTACATGGAATGCGTGGATTTGCTTCTACCTTCTTCGTATTCAGTGATTATGTAAAGCCAATGGCAAGATTATCTGCATTAATGAGAATTCCAACTACTTATGTATTAACACATGATAGTATCGGTGTTGGTGAAGATGGTCCTACTCATGAACCAATCGAACAGCTTGCTATGTTCCGTGCAATGCCAAACTTCCATGTATTCCGTCCAGCAGATGCGACAGAAACAATTGCAGCATGGTATAGCGCAGTAACAAGCAAAGAGACTCCAACTGCATTAGTTCTTACAAGACAGAACCTTCCACAGCTTGCAAACAGCAGCAAGGAAGCTTTAAAAGGTGCTTATGTATTAGAGGATTCCAATAAGGAAACACCAGATGCCATCTTAATCGCTACTGGTTCTGAAGTATCTTTAGCAGTAGAAGCAAGAGAAGCATTATTAAAAGAAGGTGTTGATGTACGTGTTGTCAGCATGCCATGTATGGATTTATTCGAAGAGCAGTCTGCTGAATACAAAGAATCCGTTCTTCCAAAAGCAGTTCGTAAGAGAGTAGCAGTAGAAGCATTAATCGATTACGGCTGGGGCAAATATGTAGGTCTTGACGGTGCAACCGTAACAATGACAGGCTTTGGCGCATCCGCACCAGCAGCAACATTGTTTAAGAAATTCGGTTTCACAACAGAAAATGTTGTTGCAACTGTAAAGTCTATTCTGTAGGCAGTAAGATAACCGGTCAATGACAAATTAAAGAGCGTCCATTTCACAGAACAATCCGATCTGTGAAATGGACGCTTTTTTAATGTACTTCTAATCGGGTCATATTGAAATCTTTTATAAAACCCGATAGAATAGAAATATATGGCATCAGTGCATGGAAGGAGCGAGATACAATGGCAAAGATTTTGATCGTAGAGGATGAGGTTAAGATAGCAAGATTTGTAGAACTGGAATTAAAGTATGAAGGATATGAGGTGGAGATTGCAAATGATGGACGGACAGGGCTTGATAAGGCACTCCATGCGGGGGTTGATTTAGTATTGCTTGATATTATGCTTCCAGGTCTTAGCGGAATTGAGGTGTGCAGAAGAATCCGTATGGAATCCCAGGTGCCGATCATTATGCTGACAGCAAAAGATGATATTACGGATAAGGTAGCCGGTCTTGATATGGGAGCGGATGACTATATGACGAAACCATTTGCAATTGAGGAGCTGTTAGCAAGAATCCGTGTTGCACTGGGAAGACATTCAAAGGCTGTAAATGAAGTAAAGAAAGATATCTTGGAGTATGGAAAGCTAGTACTAAATCTTTCCAGTCACAGCGCTCATTATGGAGAGGATGAACTGACACTAACAAAGAAAGAATATGAGCTATTAGAGTATCTGCTTAAGAATAAGAATATTGCTCTTACAAGAGAGCAGCTTTTAAATAATGTATGGGATTATGAGTATTTTGGCGACACGAATGTGGTAGATGTGTATATCCGTTATTTAAGACAGAAGATTGATGATAAATACGGAATCCATATTATCAATACCGTGCGAGGAGTGGGGTATATAATTAAAGATGAAAAATAAGCTGATAGAAAAGATTCGTCAGATTCTTATAAAGACGGTGATACCGTTTCGAAAGAAAAAAGAAGCCATGATGGGGAAAATCAGGTTATCAATCACATACCGAATCGCAATCAATTATCTCAGGCTTCTTTTATTAAATGGTGTGCTTTTCTTCTTTGTGTTCATACTGTTATATCTAAATGTAGAAAAGGAATCCTTTCAGAATCTGGCGGAACAGGTCATCGTTAATTTGGAAGGCAATGAGGTATCATTTGGACAGCAGATCAACCCGTATGCGGACCGCGGTCTCAATCTGATTATTTTTGAACAAGAAAGTAATAGAGAAGTATATAACGATGTAAATTATAGTACGAAGCGATTCGGAGGGATTTTTAAGAAAATTCATTACACGTCGTCGAATGATCAGTATCGGTTTGTAATGGAGGAGGAGATGACCTTTCAGCAGCAGACGAAGGTATATCGTGCAGTCTTTTACTATAATATGACGGAAAGCTACCATAAGATGTGGAAGTTAGTAATAAATGCGGGACTTTTATATCTGATTATTGTTGCCTGCATTATCAAAGAAGGAAGAAAAGATAATATTAAGATGTTAGAGCCAATCAAGCAGATGTCAGATACCGTGAACCGTCTTACCGTGAACAATCTGCATAGTGAGCGTCTGAATATCGAAGGTACGAAGAATGAGCTAAAGGATTTGGCAGCCGTATTTAATAATATGCTTGATAGACTTGAGACGTCTTATGAAAGCCAGAAACAGTTTGTATCGGATGCTTCCCATGAATTAAGGACACCAATTGCGGTTATCCAAGGGTACGTAAATATGTTAAACCGTTGGGGTGCCAAAGATCAGGCTGTCTTAGAGGAGTCCATTGAAGCGATTCAGAATGAAGCAAAAGCAATGCAGGATCTGGTAGAGAAATTATTATTCTTAAGCAGACATGATAAGAAGACGTTAAAGCTAGAGAAGAAACATTTCAATATGAGACCAATCGTAGAGGAAATGGTAAAGGAAACGAAACTTGTGGCAAGCAACCGTATTGTAGAATGTCCGTATTTAGAAGATGTGGATGTATATGGGGACAAGCAGTCTCTAAAACAGGCAATTCGCGTATTTATTGATAATGCTGCCAAGTACACGGTGGAAGGTGATAAGATCATTATCTCTTGCAGGAATGTGAGAGGGGACTGTGTCATTACAGTTGAGGATACCGGCATTGGTATGACGAAGAGGGATATGGATAATATATTCAGCCGTTTTTATCGTTCCCATCATGTAAGAGATCGAAAGATTGATGGACACGGGCTTGGATTATCCATTGCAAAGCTAATTATCATTGCGCATACCGGAAGGATTAAAGTACGTTCTCAGTACAAGAAAGGAACCAGCTTTATCGTGACAATTCCAAGAATCCGTTATTAGAGGTTAAAAATACAAGGAAAACATATAAGAACATAAAAAGAGTCTCACATGCAGTGCATGTGAGACTCTTTTCGATATAAAATAAGTTTTAATCAGCATCGGATTAAACGTGCAAATCATCCATGCTTGATATGATGGTTCTTCTGAGTGGAAAAACCGTGTTCGGTATTGGTGGCCTTTTTTAAACGGTCATTTGTCAGAAAGGAATTCTTAGCGCTGTGTTTCTTAGCCTCAATAAATTCCTTCATGGCCTTATTCTTTGCATCTGATTCTGACTCTGTATTCTTGTTCATAAAAAATCCCCCTTTGCATGAATTGATTTTACACATTAGGCAATATTCTTAAACTGTGCCATATAAAGATCATAATAGGCACCTTTTTTGGATAACAGCTCTTTGGCATTGCCCTGTTCTAAGATGCCGCCTTCATCGATTACGAAGATACGATCTGCTTTTTGAATGGTAGACAGACGGTGTGCGATTACGAAGGAAGTACGGCCATTTAACAGTGCTTCGATACCCTGTTGAACAAGCTGTTCTGTATGAGTATCAATGCTTGAGGTAGCCTCATCAAGGATTAAAATCTTTGGCATGGAAACCATCGTTCTTGCAAATGCTAACAGCTGTTTCTGACCGATTGATAATCCGGCACCGCGTTCTTTTAACTCAGTATCATATCCATGTTCTAGCTTCATAATGAAATCATGAGCATTGACTGCCTTGGCAGCAGCGATGATTTCCTCATCGGTGGCATCAAGACGTCCGTAGCGAATATTATCTTTCACGGTACCTGAGAACAGGAAATTCTCCTGCGTCATAATGCCCATCTGATTACGAAGGCTTTCAATGGATACTTTCTGAACATCATACCCATCAATATAGATATGGCCTTTCTGAACATCATAAAAGCGACTGATTAGGTTGACGATTGTTGATTTACCTGCTCCGGTAGGACCGACTAATGCGATTGTTTCACCAGGCTTAACATGGAAGCTGATGTTACGAAGCACTTCGGTTTCCTGATCATAAGAAAAGGAAACATGCTCAAATCTGACATCACCCTGAACTTCTGGCAGGGTAGTGACATCCTTGGCATCGGCAATATCAGCAGGAGTATCAAGAATCTCAAAGATTCGTTCTGCACCGGCAAGGTTGGTGATTAACTGATTATAAAAGTTACTTAAGTTTAATAATGGATTCCAAAACATTGAGATATAGGTTCCGAACGCAATCAGGGTTCCGACTGGAACTTGATCGACACCAAATACCTTCACCCCTACAAAGTAGAGAGAAAGGGTTCCGATGCCCCAGCAAAAGTCTACAATCGGACCAAATGCATCGGCGTATATAACTGCGTTTTTAAAGGCAGTTCGTTGTTCATGTAACAGTTCATCAAATGTTTTTTCGGTTTCTTTTTCTGCACTGAAGCTCTGTACAATTCTCATGCCTGCCATATCTTCATGAATGAAGGCATTTAGGTTGGAGTTTTTCTTGCGGTTGATCTGCCAGCGTACATGAGCTTTGCTCTGGACGAAGAAGACACCAGCCATCATAAGTGGAAGACTGATCATGGAGGCAAGAGCCAATTTCCAGTTCTTGATCACCATAATCAGGATAACCGCACAGATTGTGATAAAGTCTGGGATTAAGGTAGTTACACTGTTGGATAACACATTCTTTAGTGAATTTACATCTCCGATAATACGAGCTAAGATCTTGCCGCTTGGCCTGGAATCAAAGAAGCTGAAGCTAAGCGTCTGGATGTGGCTGTATAATTCTTGACGGATTTTTAATAGTACACTGTTAGACAGTTTTGCCATCATGTACATCCTGATTTTCACGAATAGCACATAGATTATATTTAGTATAACAGCAAATAGGCCAAGTGTAAGTAAGCCATTTATATCATTTCCAGCAATGTTCACGTTAATCGCATGCTCGATGATCAATGGATTGATTAAGGAAATGGATACGGTTCCAAGCATAAGGAACAATACGATCACAATCTGTTTTTTATAGGAGAGAAGATAGGAAAACAGCCTTACAAGGGTTGCTTTCTTTCTTATGGAGACGGTTTTCTCATCTTCTTTTACCGAATTGATTGACATGACGTCACCTCTTTCTAATAGGAGTATAAAAATCTGCGGCCTTCTTTTGTTTCTAAGAAATCGCCATACTGGGCCATATAAGTTTCATAATAAGCACCTTTTTTAAGGAGCAGTTCATCGTGAGTGCCTCGTTCCACAATCCGTCCACCATCTAGAATGATGATCTCATCTGCGTTACGTACCGCAGAGATTCGGTGTGCGACGATTAATTTTGTGGCATTTACTTCATTTAATGTTTCCTGAATCAAGTGCTCGGTTTCCATATCAAGTGCGGAAGTGGAATCATCAAGAACAAGAATCGGCGTTTTCTTTGCAAGTGCGCGGGCAATACTGATTCGCTGTTTCTGTCCGCCCGAGAGCCCGACACCGCGCTCACCGATCATTGTTTCATAGGTGTTCTCCATTTTTTCAATAAAATCTTTTGCCTGAGCACATTCTAAGGCAGAGACTACATCCTCATTTTCCACGGCATCTTTTTTCCCCATTTTAACATTGGCGGTCACCGTATCGGAAAACAGGAAGACATCCTGCATGACTAAGGAGATATTACTGCGGAGTTCCTTTAGTGTTAAATCTTTAATATTGACTCCATCTAAGGTAATGGTGCCTTCTGTGGCATCATAAAAACGTTGTAACAGATTGATAATGGATGACTTTCCAGTTCCGGTCGCACCCATGATGCCGATTGTCTTTCTGGCAGGAAGGTCGAAAGAAATATCCGTTAAAATCGGGTTATTATCAATAGAAAGGCTTACATGATCAAAGCGGATATGTCCGTCTACATGAGAAAGCACAGTAGGATTTTTCGATTCCTGAATCATTGGCGTCTCATCATAAATCTTCTTGATCTTCTTGCGGGATGCAATAGCAGAAGCAAAATCATTGGATAGCCACCCAAGCATCTCCATTGGCCATACGATATTGGTCGTATACAGAGAGAATGCGCCAAGGGTACCAAGAGTAATCTCGCCATTGATCACTAGGAACCCCCCATAGATAATTGAAACGACAGGAAGCAGTTTTGTGATTAACTGAAATACCGGCTGATACTTGATTAGCATTTTCGACTGTCTCATATTCAGGTCGTAGTAGCGGTTATTGTGGGATAGGAATTTTTCAATCTCAAATTTTTCTCTGGCAAATGCTTTCACGGTACGAACACCTGCAAGATTCTCGCTGGCAACTGTATTTAAAACAGCATTCTCTTCACTGATCTCTTCATAAACGGTGTCTAGTTTCCGTTCCATAATGATGGCAAGTGCGCCAACTACAGGCATTGCAATCACTGGAATTAAGAACAGCTTGCGGCTTAACTGAAACATACAGGTAAGCACGATACAGGTATGAATGGTTACTTCAATAATCAGCATTCCAACGTAGCCTAAGGCATTCCAAATCTGATCGATATCGTCTTTTACACGGGACATTAATTCTCCGGTGTTGGTACGGTCAAAATAGTTAATGGAAAGCGACTGGATATGGCAGAACAGATGACGTCTCATATCAACGGCAATCTTGGAACTTACCACATCAAAGGTGAATTCTTTGATATAGCCAAAGATGCATCGCCCACATCCGATGATAAAGATCATAACAAGCAGTGGTGTTAACAGATTGATCTGATTGTTACCGATAACATCATCAATGATGCGTTTCGTGATTTGCGGGGTCAGCATATCAAGGCTGACCTGCATGATCATACAGATAATGGCAAGCACATAGAAGTACCAATATCTGAGGATATAGCTTGATATTTTTTTCATGATGGAAGAACTCCTTCTTTTTATTTGCCAGTGCGGCATGATTTTTACAGAGCATGAAAGTGCCCTCAAAAAGGTTTTTGGGTTAAAAAAGCTGGTGGGTTCGTATCCTGCATGCAGAATAGGGAGAACTTAAGTCTTTGGGAATGAAAGGATTGCATAAGAGAGCTGATCAAAGCAACCTTACTTGCACACGACAAATAATAAGAACAGATAAGCAAAGGGTCACAGGTCCCCTGCTTAGAGACAAAAAAAGCCGTGGCAAGATACCACGGCATAATAGACAGAAACATAGATAGCTATGTAATGTTAGTTATGCAGACTTAAGGTAATCTCGCATGTAGCATTCTGTATGAAGTTATAACCGAAACGATTCTTAAAATATCTATTGCTCATGTTTATTACCTCTCTTTCTTAATATTGTTACAGCTTTGCTGCATAATGGGAATCGTTATGGAAACAAGCCATTCCATCAACTTACGCGTTTATTATATGACTCCTTCCATTTACTGTCAACCCCTGAAATTACAAAAATAAGAAAAATATTTACAAGTCATATCCATCTTCTCTAAATTCTATATAAACCATACAAGAAGAAAATATTAAAGTTTGCTTAAGATTATTGGTATTCAATAATTATTCATAATTGTATGGTATAATATGAATAATTGATTGAGGAAAAGAGAAGTGAAAGGCTGAGAGTTATCTCTCATGCATTAAGCAATATCGTTGGGGCAGTTTTAAGGAAAAGGAAAAGGTGAGGTTACCATGGAGTTACCAATGTTTTATAATGAAGCCGATGAGTGGAATCGAGCGCTGCTATTATATGATGCAGCTCTTAAGGAAGTAAATACAAAGATAGAGATATTAAACAGCGAGTTTAAGCTAGCACATCAGTATAATCCGATTGAACATATTACATCTCGAATCAAGTCTCCGCAAAGTATTGCGAAGAAGATGAGACATAACCAGCGGGAGTTAACGGTTGAGAATATTATACGATACATCAATGATGTGGCAGGAATTCGTATTATCTGTTCTTTTACATCTGATATTTACCGTATTGCTAACCTGATTTCGAAACAGAGTGACGTGAAAGTTTTAAAAGTAAAGGATTATATCAAGACTCCAAAGGAGAATGGATATACAAGCTATCATATGATCATATCGGTTCCAATCTTTTTGTCGGATGAAGTGATTCCGACCAAGGTAGAGATTCAGATTCGAACCATCGCAATGGATTTCTGGGCCAGCTTAGAGCATAAGATGTATTATAAGTTTGAAGGAAATGCACCGACACATATTCGAAGAGAGTTAAAAGAATGTGCGGATATCGTCTCCTTCCTTGATCAGAAGATGCTAGCGCTAAATGAGGAAATCAAAGGCTATAATTATGATCCAATGAACACCTATAAAGAACTGATGGTAGACATGTTCCAGGAAAAAGTGAAGGAAGCATATGGGACTGTAATAGATGATGATGACGATGAAGATGCCATCGAAGCGGTTGGAATCGAGAATAAAAAAGAAGATATGATGGTTGCATTAGAACAGCCAAAAGACGATGATATGCTAAGTGCACTGCAAAAGAAGATAATCCAAGAGGCAGATGCAAAAGAGAATGAATCTTCTCAAAAAGAAGAGAAAAAGGAAGAAAAAAGTGATAAGATACCATTTCCGACAAATCTTTTTGTAAGGGAGAAGAAAAAGAAGAAGGAAATGAAAGCATAAAAAAGAATACGGGGGAAAAGGGATGAAACCATATATAGATTTAGCAGAGGTAAAGAAGTCGGAAGGGGAAGGAAAGACTTCTTATCGCTTATTAGAAGAAAGTCATGGATGTGTAGCAGGATGTACAAGTGGTGTTTCTTACTACCGTAGCACGGAATACGGCAAGCCTGGCATACATGCCGATCAGGAAGGCTTTTTTGTAATCAGTGGCAGTGGCTATGCCAAAATCGGAGATGAAGAATTCAAAGTCCACCAAGGGATATCCTTCATTGCACCAGCTGGGACCCCTCACACGATAAAGCGTGATGAGTCCTGTGATGCGGTAGAAGTATTCTGGTTTCATTCCAGCATTTAAGCTAGAGCATTTTAATTCTGGCAATGTAATTCATAAAATTTTTGATTGATTAATTGGATATAAGAACATGCTATCTTTTAACCACTGAGGATGAGAAAGGATGAAGTAATAGAATATATTATTTCATCCTTTCTCATTTTTAAAACCCATGAACTCTGATTAAAAGTGGATTAGTAAGTGTTTTCCTCTTTCGTGCATTTCTAATTCAATTTAAAGCCTTTTAAAAGCGCACCAAGTCCGGTGGTAGCGTCTTCGCCGGTGGAGAATTCCATTGGAGCTGACTCAACGTCATCGAGAACATCTTCATCTTCTTCAACAGCCTTCATGCTTAAGCTGATCTTACCATCCTTAACATCTAAGATCTTCACGTTCACTTCATCCCCAACCTTAACCACTTCACTCGGAGATTTGATATGCTTTCCACAGATCTGGGAGATATGCACCAGTCCGCTTAATCCGTCGCTAAGCTGTACAAATGCACCAAATGGCATGATCTTGTCTACTTTTCCTTTTGTTACAAGACCAATCTGCAAATGGGAGATACGATCATTCTTCTCACTTGCAGCATGATCACGAAGAACATCCTTTGCAGAAAGAACAAGTTTTTTTGCATCACGGTCAGCAGTGATTACATAGACTTCTAGTTCCTTACCAACATAAGAAGATGGATCTTCGACATATTCCAGTGCAAGTTTAGAAGCAGGGATAAAAGCACGAATCCCCTTTAAGTACGTAACAACGCCGGCATTTACGGCCTCCGCTACTTTCACTTTTGCGACTGTCTTGTTCTTTAGCATATCTTCAAGGCTTTCCCAGGAGAGTACATCATCTGCCTGTTTTCTGGATAATAAGATATTGCCGTCGCGGTCTTCTCCGATCACAGTGGCAGTTACCTGATCACCAATTACCATATCTGCTTTAATGGAGAAGCGAGGATCATTGCTTAATTCCTCTAACTTAATAAGGCCTTCCACATAGTAAGATAAATCAACCGTTACCTCGGTATCAGAAACACCGATTACAGTACCGGTCACGATATCACCTTCTTTTAATGTATGAAAAGATTTTGTAATCTCATCTTCAAATTCTGACATAGAAGGAATGGACTCCATTTCTTTTACTTCCTGAGCAGCAGTTTCTGCATTTTTCAGTTCTTCGTTCATAAAAAGCACCTCTTTCTACAGTTTCTTATCGTATTCTTAGTATACCACCATTATCCAAATTAAAAAAGAGAAAGCACCTAAAATAAACAGTAGATTTCCTTAAAGCATAAGGAATCGGAAAAATAGGAATAGCCAAGCAAAAACCACTGAAAAAATTAAAAAAATATAAAATTAATTAAGATATTATGTACATTGACATTTTTTTCAAGAAGGATTATGATATGTCACGATGTCATAATAGATGGAGGAATTCTATATGCAGTTATTGATTTTAATATTGAAAAAAGTCGAATTAATGGATGAACTATTAAAGAGATTAGCGGAAAGCGGAGTAAGAGGAGCTACCATCTTAGAAGGACGAGGTATGGCAGAAGCTCTTGTGAATATGGAAGATCTTCCAATGTTCGGAGTGTTAAGACGAATTCTTAAGGATGAAGAGAAGGAAGTCAGCGAAGTGATGATGTTTGTACTAAAAGACGAACAGGCAGTAACAACAAGAGCCATCATTAAAGAAGTGATCGGAGATTTAAAAGAACCAAATACGGGAATTATGTTTTCTGTGCCGATTACCTATGTGGAAGGGCTTGGTGAGTAATTATGTTTGAGACTTATATGTACCTGGCAGTTGCCCTATTACTGGCACTGATTGCAGGAAAAATCGTAAAACAGGTAAAACTCCCAAATGTAACCGGATATATTATTATGGGACTTTTAGCAGGACCATATTGTTTAAAGCTGATTCCAGCTAGTGTAGTAGAAGCGTTTTCGATCATACCGGAAGTAGCGCTTGGATTTATTGCATTCTCGATTGGTGCAGAATTTAAATTATCTTATTTGAAAAAAGTCGGAAAAGCGCCGATTGTCATTGCAATCACTGAAGGACTTGGAGCTGTATTTGTAGTGGATCTTGTATTAATTGCAACTGGACATGATGTGGCATTCTCTATTGTGCTTGGAGCAATCGCAGCAGCAACTGCACCGGCAGCTACTTTAATGGTCGTAAAGCAGTATAAAGCAAAAGGACCAGTAACGGATACCCTTCTTCCAGTCGTAGCGATTGATGATGCAGTTGCCCTGATGAGCTTTGGCTTATCGGTTGCAGTGGCAAAGGCAATTACATCCACTGAACAGGTTTCTTTATTTACAACAATTATGGAACCAATTGTGGAAATCCTCGGCGCACTGTTAATTGGTGCAGCATTTGGACTTATATTCAAGCTTTTAGTACGTTTTTATTCAGGACGAGGAAATCGTCTGGCAATTACATATGCTATGATCTTTTTATGTCTTGGGATTTGTGACTATTTAGGCTGGTCTTCCCTTCTTGCATGTATGGCCATGAGTGCTGTTCTTGTGAATACCTCAAAGGCATCTGAGGAAGTATTTGAGCAGGCGGATCGTATTACACCACCAATCTTTATGCTGTTCTTCTTCTTATCTGGAGCAGAGCTTGATATCAGAATCCTGCCTACGGTAGGTGTGATTGGTGTTCTTTATGTAGTATTCCGAGTTGTTGGAAAGGTACTGGGGGCATTATTTGGTGCAAAGATTTCAAAAGCACCGAAAGTTGTACAGAAATATCTTGGTTATACCTTAATTCCGCAAGCTGGTGTCGCAATCGGTCTTGCAAGTACAGCAATGACGGTTGTTCCGGAATACGGAAAGACCATCCGTGCCATTATCTTATGCGGTACGGTAATCTATGAATTAACCGGCCCGGTTATCACAAAGATGGCTCTTAAGAAGGCAGGAGAAATTGCATAAAACATATAAAAGAGACAGAATCCGATATTTTTCGGGCCTGTCTCTTTTTTTAATCTTCTTTTTCTTCTATTCTCTTATATAAAAATGCATTCCCTTGTTTTCCGACACGTTCTACCACTCCCATATAGTACAGAATATTTAGGGCAGTAACAGCGTGTCCCTGAGAAAGGCGAGAGGACTTTTTGTAGTCTTTTGTAGTAAATGGAACTGGAAGGTCATCTGGAAGCAGCTTTTGATAATCACAGGCGCTGTCGATACAGAGCTCGTCCACATAACCGACGGGAATCCCGTCGTTTCTGGTGGAACCTCGCTTTTTATCGTGACTCCAGCCATTTAACATACGGTATTCTTCTACGTTGAGGCGTACAATCTTAAAATGCAGGTTTGGATGCTTTAAATATGGCTTGATCCGATAAAGTTCTCGAAAAATCTCGTAAAAAGATCCGGTTTTCGGAGATTTTCTAGGGGCGCTGATTTCACCGGTTTCTTCATTGATCCATCGAAGCCATTTTGTATGAACAACGGGATAGACGATGGTCACCTGATGGTCAGGAAGGAAAGCCTCCAGTTTTTTTCGCATGGTATTAAAGTTTCTTGTCTGTATTTCTATGATTTCATCGCCTATTAAAATATCCGCTACATAAGAGGAGACTTTTTTCTCATGACAGGATTCATCCTCGCAGCAGTAATGCTTTAGGACCGCATGAATGGTCTTTTCGCTTAGTGTGCCAATGCCGTTTGAACACTTTTCCTGATCTATGATTTTTTCGCATGCATTTTTAAATAACTGATCCTTCATCATTTTCTCTCCATCTATTATAATGTGCCTGAAGCAAAGGACAGGCAATGGCTGATTCCATTATACTATATTCAGACAGGAAGAAAAGCATATCTAAAAAATGTGCCGTATGAAAAAGATAGAAGAGTAGAATCTTATCATAAAAAGTTAAAACAATGTAGCTTACAATTGACAAATATAACCAAAAGTGATACTTTAAAGGTGTTAAAGGGGAGTAGTTATTATGTGTGCTCAACATAACCCTGAGCGATCAGTGGGCATACACCTTTGTTGCATGGAGGAACGAGACTTTTAGCAGACATTTTTGTCATGCTAAAAGTTTTTTTATTTTTAAGGATCAAATTCAGAATAGCTGATTACATAGAAGAGACCCAGAATGAATTTGCTGATGATACAGGAATAAAAAATAAGAGAAAAGGAGAAGAAAAGTATGGCATGGTTAGTAATTGGATTTATTATTGGAGTAATTCTGATTGTAAAAGGTGGGGATTTCTTTTTGGATGCAGCGGTATGGATGGCGGAAGTGTCGGGCATTCCGAAGTTTGTAATCGGAGCCACGGTAGTGAGCCTTGCAACCACATTGCCTGAAATCTTTGTTTCTAGTCTTGCTGCCGCACAGGGAAAGGTAGATATGGCAATTGGAAATGCCGTCGGTTCTGTAACTGTGAATACCGGTCTTATTATGGCAATTGGAATCTTGTTTATGCCTATGATCGTAAAAAGAAAAGATTTTATGCCGAAAGGAATTCTTTTAATCGTTGCCATTGCATCCTTATGGATTTTAAGCTTTTCGGGAAAACTGACGGTTGTGAAAAGCCTTGTTTTGCTTGCTATCTTCGCATGCTTTATTTATGAAAATCTCCGTTCTTCAAAAAGAGCAGAGCTACATGCATTAGAGCGAAAAACCATTACCAAAAGGGAGGCTGGTATTAATATCTTTAAGTTTATCGTTGGGACTGCGGGTATTGTAATTGGTTCTAATCTGCTTGTGAATAACGGCAGTGATATCGCATTACAGATTGGTATACCGGAAAAGATCATTGGACTGACGGCCATTGCAATTGGAACATCACTTCCAGAACTGGTGACGGCAATCACAGCTATTGTAAAAAAGGAATCCAGCATATCAGTGGGGAACATTGTAGGTGCGAATATTATTGATACCGCTTTGATTTTACCAATATGTACAATCATATCAAAGGGAAGTATTCCGGTAGAAGCACAGGCTCTTAAGGTCGATTTGCCAGTCTGTCTTCTCATAGCATGCATTGCTGTCATCCCCGCTATTTTAAAGGAAAAGTTTTATAAATGGCAGGGTATTTTATGTATCGGTATTTATGTCGCATATCTTTCCTATCTGTGTATCGGTGTAAAATAAGTTATTAAAAAGCAGAAGAAGGCGGGAAAACAGACGAGTTCTTATTTTCCTGATATTGACTTGAAGACAACGGTTGATTATACTTAAGTCATCATAAAATAGTTATAGCGAAGTTAAATCTTATGACGAATTATACGAATCATGGAGGATATAGAATGGACAGCAAGAGAACAGCGAATCAGTTATTAGCATATATCAAAGAAGCTACTTCTCCGTTTCATGCAGTGAAAGAATCAGTTAGAATGCTAGAGGAAGCGGGCTTTAAGGAACTGGATATGAGAACTTCTTTTTCAATAGAAAAAGGTGGAAAATATTATGTTATGCCTTATGGAACTACGGTATTTGCATTTACAGTAGGAAAGAACGTGACAGAATATCAGAATTTTCATATGGCAGCAGCACATACCGATCATCCTTGCCTTCATGTAAAGCCATCTGCAGAACTGACACAGAAGGGCTATCTTCGTGTGAATACAGAGATTTATGGCGGACCAATCTTAAATACCTGGTTAGACCGTCCATTATCCGTTGCAGGTCGTGTGGCATTAAAAAGCAACGATATCTTTAAGCCAGAGATGCGTCTGATCGATGTTAAGAAACCATTCTTAACCATTCCAAATCTTGCGATTCATATGAACCGTGAGGTGAATAAAGGCATTGAGCTTAAGAAACAGTCTGATATGCTTCCACTGATGGGCATGTTAAATGATACCCTGAATGCATCGGATTACTTTATCACATTTTTAGCAAAAGAGCTTGGAGTTGAAAAAGAAGAGATTCTTGATTTTGATCTTTATGTATATAATGCAGAAGAGGGTTGCCTGCTTGGAATGAATGAAGAATTCATCTCTTGTCCAAGATTAGATAATCTGACATCCTGTTTAGCACTTGTTAAAGGTATTATTGCAGGAGAGCGCGAAGATGGAATTAACGTAATTGCGTTATATGATAATGAAGAAATCGGAAGCGGAACAAAACAGGGTGCGGATTCAGCTCTTCTTACCATGCTTCTTGAAAAAATCTATGGTGCTCTTGGATTTGACAAGATGCAGTTAAATGAAGCAGTATTACGTAGTTTCTTACTATCTGTGGATGTAGCACATGCCCTTCATCCAAATAAGACAGATAAATATGATCCTGTCAACCATTCTTTAATGAATGATGGCGTTGTATTTAAGATCAACAGCAATCAGAGATATACCTTTGATACAGAAGCAGTTGCTTGTATGCAGCAGCTTTGTGAAAAAGCAGGCGTGAAATACAAGAAGTTTGTGAATAACTCGGATGTAACAGGTGGCGGAACACTAGGACCAATCATCTCATCCTGGCTCCCAATGAAGACAATCGATATGGGTGTAGGCCTTCTTGCAATGCATTCTGCAAGAGAGATGATGGGAATCGAAGATCAGGTTCATCTTGAAAAGATGGTGGCTGCATTCTTTTTAGAAGCATAAGAAGTCACTTTGTTGGGCCCTAAAAAACAAAAAGAAAATCCCATTCGGGAATATAAGATACGCTGCATAACAAAAACAATGCGGATAGCGCTCCTAATATCGGATAAAAGTATTTTTATTGGTTATTAGGAGCTTTTTTTGGAATGGAGGCGTTATTATGACAGAAAAAAAACTGGAATCTGTATGTGCTGCAAATGAGGAATGGAAAGAGAAGTGCCCATGGTATAACCGTGCCGTTTTTTATCATATCTATCCTCTTGGTCTGTGTGGAGCAGAACCAACCAATGAAAAAAAAGAAGTGGTGCATCGCTTTGACCGTCTGATGGAATATATTCCTCATATGAAGGAATTGTCAGTCACAGCGTTATATATCGGACCATTATTTGAATCAACAGGACACGGATATGAGACAACCGATTATAAGATGGTGGATCGAAGATTAGGAGATAATGAAGATTTTAAAGCTTTTGTATCCGAATGTCATAACAAAGGAATCAAAGTGGTTGTAGATGGGGTATTTAATCATACCGGAAGGGAATTCTTTGCTTTTCAGGATATCAGAGAGAAAAAAGGAAATTCTCAATATATTAACTGGTATTGTGGTATTAATTTTGGTGGAGATACGGAGTTTCATGATGGATTTTCTTATGAATCCTGGCATGGATATCGAATCCTTCCAAGACTCAATCTTAAGAATCCAGCAGTATGCGATTACCTGATGGATGTAGTTCGTTACTGGATTTCAGAGTTTGAGATTGATGGCATCCGCTTAGATTGTGCCGATGTATTAGATTTTGATTTCATGAGAAGGCTTCGGAGTGAGACAAAGACCATGAAGGAAGAGTTCTGGCTAATGGGGGAAGTCATTCATGGAGATTATGGAAGATATGCCAATGACGGGATGCTTCATTCGGTTACTGATTATGAGCTTCATAAAGGACTTTATTCCGGTCATAATGACCATAATTATTTTGAAATTGCCCATACCGTGAAACGCTTATTTGATCCAAATGGAGGTCTTGCAAGAGGACAGTATCTGTATACATTTACAGAAAATCACGATGTGGACCGTCTGGCAAGCAAGCTTACCAATAAGGATCATATCAAGGATGTCTATCTGCTTGCATATACCCTTCCTGGAATACCGTCCATTTATTATGGCGGGGAATTTGGCATGGAAGGAAAGAAAGTGAACGGTTCAGATGAACCGATACGACCGGCTCTTGATCTAAAAGATATGGAGGAGAAAAAGAGCGAGGGAATCTATCCATATCTTGTGATGCTCGGAGCAATAAAAGGGCAGTATGAAGCACTGACGAAAGGCACTTATCAGGAACTGATGTTAACCAATAGGCAGTATGCATTTGCAAGGAGTTTAGAGAAGCAGACAATCGTTGTTGCTGCTAATAATGATGAGAAAGAAGCAGTGATTCGGGTTCGTATTCCATATGGAGTGGCCTGCATAAAGGATGTGCAGACCAAAGAGAAGATTATGGTAAAGGATCAGATGGCAGAGATACAGCTTGGGGCTGTAAGCGGAAGAATATTCGTATGTGGATGCCAGGAAACAGAGGAAGAGGAAAAGAAAGAAGGAAAGGAATACAAAGAGGAAAAGGGAAAAGAAAAGAAAGAAGAGAAGGAATACAACAACGAAGAGAAAAGAGAATAGAAGAAAAAGCAAGAATTGGGATATTTTATCCCGTTTACGAAAATGATTCGTCAAAAATAGGTCAATATTACCAAAATGATAGAAAGAATCAAGAAGAGTATTGACATATTATACAAAAAATGCTATTCTGTATTTGGTCGATATCGAGAAGGTATTGTCCGGAGGATGAAGCGTTGGGGAACGTTTTAGGGCAAAAACTATAGTAAAGTAAGATAGAAGTAACTTGCATCTGCACCATGTGCTCGATGGCAGGAAGAAGAGAAGCAGAACGGGATTTAGGTTGTAACGGCAGCCTAAGGAATGTGCTTTGATCTAAATGCTGCGATAAGGATGTACGTTATTCCTATCTTATTTTATTTATCTCTCATTTTATCCTAAGTTATAGATTTATAGATGAATTAGTGGTGGGATAAAAGAGGAAGAAGTCAGCAAAGACAGTATAAAAGGCATGCTATCTTAAATCTTAAAAGCCTTCATTGCAATTGGAATGTGAGAGCGATAAAAAGGCTCAAACAGGCATAAAAACAGGGTTTTTTGGTTAAAATATCTTTGACAAAAAAATGCAGGCATGTTATACTTTTAGTCAGTTTAATAGACAAAAGCAGGGAAGAGAAGAGTAGATCGGAACGTATTCACAGAGAGCCTTTGGTATGCTGAGAAAAGGCAATGGCGACCGTATTGAAGATGGTCTTGGAGCTGCATGGCCGAATGGAAGAATCCTTTAGGCTGTGCCGGGAGCGCCCGTTAAAGCGACAGGTTGTAATGCATTTCGCACGCAACCAGTAAGGTTCTGCATGTTGCAGAATGAATTAAAGTGGTACCACGGGAATGTTCTCGTCTTTATAATAAGACGGGATTTTTTTTATTTATGGGCAATTATTTTATGATTTGCAAAGCCACTTTGTTTTTCGGATTTTAGAATAGGAAGATCGAAGTTTTTCGGGAGAATCTATTCTTTATTTATATAATTTTCAGGAGGAGTTAAAATGAGCAAAAAACCATTTTATATGACAACCGCGATTGCTTATACATCAGGCAAGCCTCATATCGGTAATACCTATGAAGTTGTATTAGCAGATAGTATTGCAAGATTTAAACGTTTCGAAGGATATGAGGTATTCTTCCAGACAGGAACTGACGAACATGGTCAGAAAATCGAATTAAAGGCAGCAGAAGCTGGTGTTACACCAAAGCAGTTTGTAGACGGTGTAGCAGGAACCATTAAAGATATCTGGGATTTAATGAATACTTCTTATGATAAATTCATCCGTACAACCGATGAAGATCATGAAAAACAGGTTCAGAAGATCTTTAAGAAATTATATGAACAGGGTGATATCTACAAGGGCGAATATGAAGGCATGTACTGTACTCCTTGTGAATCTTTCTTTACCGCATCTCAGTTAGTAGACGGAAAATGTCCAGACTGTGGCAGACCATGTGAGCCAGCAAAGGAAGAAGCATATTTCTTAAAGTTAAGCAAGTACACAGACCGTTTAATTGAGCACATCAATACCCATCCGGAATTCATTCAGCCAGAATCCAGAAAGAATGAAATGATGAACAATTTCCTTCTTCCAGGTCTTCAGGATTTATGTGTATCCAGAACTTCTTTCAAATGGGGTATTCCAGTTGATTTTGATGACAGACATGTTGTATATGTATGGCTTGATGCGTTAAGCAACTATATCACAGGTATCGGTTATGACTGCGATGGCAATAGCACAGAACAGTTCAACAAATTCTGGCCTGCAGATTTACACTTAATCGGTAAGGATATCTTACGTTTCCATACCATTTACTGGCCAATCATGTTAATGGCTCTTGATCTTCCATTACCAAAGCAGGTATTCGGACATCCTTGGTTATTACAGGCTGATAACAGCGCAAAAGATGGCGAAGGCGTAAAGATGAGTAAATCCAGAGGAAATGTATTATATGCAGATACGTTAGTAGATTTCTTCGGTGTGGATGCAGTTCGTTACTTCGTGCTTCATGAAATGCCATTTGATAACGACGGCGTAATCAGCTGGGAGTTAATGGTGGAACGACTTAATTCCGATCTTGCTAATACACTTGGAAACTTAGTAAACAGAACAATCTCCATGTCCAATAAATATTTTGGTGGTGTTGTAAACAATACAAATGTTTCTGAAGAAGTAGATGAAGATTTAAAGAAAGTTGTATTAGGTGCAAAAGACAAAGTGGTTGCGAAGATGGCACACTTAAGAGTAGCAGATGCAATCTCTGAAATCTTCACTGTATTCAAAAGATGCAACAAATATATCGATGAGACAATGCCTTGGGCATTAGCAAAAGACGAAGAAAAGAAAGCACGTCTTGAAACAGTGCTTTACAACTTAGTAGAGGGTATTACAATTGGCGCAAGCTTATTAAAATCCTTTATGCCAGAAACAGCAGATAAGATTTTCGCACAGTTAAATGCGACAGAGCGTACCATCGAAGATCTTGATACATTCGGAAAATATGTATCTGGAACAAAGGTAACCGATAAGCCAGAAATTTTATTTGCAAGATTAGATTTAGCGGAGGTTTTAGCAAAAGTGGAAGAAATGAATAAAGCAAATGAAACACCAGAAGAAGTAAAGGTTGAGGAAAATGTAATTGATATTGAAGCAAAAGAAGAAATCACATATGATGATTTTGCGAAATTACAGTTCCAGGTTGGTGAAATCATCGCTTGTGAAGAAGTAAAGAAATCCAAGAAACTTCTTTGCTCCCAGGTTCGTGTAGGCTCTAGCGTAAAGCAGATTGTGTCTGGTATTAAGGCTCACTACACAGCAGAAGAGATGGTTGGTAAGAAAGTTATGGTTTTAGTAAACTTAAAGCCAGCAACATTAGCAGGAATCGTATCCGAAGGCATGCTTTTATGTGCAGAAGATGAAAACGGAGTTCTTGCTCTTATGACACCAGAAAAGCCAATGCCAGCTGGTGCTGAAATCTGCTAGTCAGCAAATAAATAAGATAAAATAGAAAAAAGAAGGGGATTACCCAAAACGGTAATGCCCTTCTTTTTTTATGTTTTATAGTTTTTGTCTATGCTTTCTTAACCGCTTTTGTTGACTGCCGTTCTATGAATTTTGCTCGAAGCAAAAGTTTGCTGATAGTCACATCGTTAATCAGACCATCTAACAGAAGAAAAGCACTTTTTCCTAAATCAATTCGGTCCTGACGTATGGTGGTCAGAGGTGGATTTAGCTGACTTGCAATTGGAAGATCATCATACCCGATGACGCTTATATCATCTGGAACTTTAAGTCCATGTTTGGTCACTTCCGAAATAACCCCTGATGCCATCACATCACTGGCGCATATAATTGCAGTAGCTCCATTATGTAAGAACGTAGGCACATGAGTTTTGGCACAGTCAGGTACATAGTAGCCATATTCAATCAGATTTTCATCTGCGGTAAGGCCATTCTCATGCATGCAGGAGACAAAGGCCTGATAGCGTTCGTCGGATACCATGGAATTCTTGGATCCATTTAAAAATGCAATTTTTTTATGTCCGAGTCCCACTAAATGATTTACTGCTAAAGAGATGCCTTCATGACTGTCGGTTCCCACATAGCCTACATGATTATTACCTGCGATATAGTTATCTAACAGTACAGTAGGAACGCTTGTTTTATGTAATTGTTTGATCCAGTCGTCGTGTAGGGTAAAACCAAGCAGGAAGGCACCGGAAAACTCGTTCTTTAGCATATAAGTATCAAACTTTTCTTGTGTCTGCATATTCAGGTTAGAAGGAATAACCGACACATCCCAGTGACGTCTTGCAGCGGAAAGCTTAAAGCCCATGATAATCTCATAGCCGAACTGATCAATATTCTCATAATCCATATTCTCTATAAGGATGCAGACTTTTTTTGTGCCCTTGGCTTTTAAACGCTTAGATGCATAGCCCATCTCAACGGCAGTATCGAGTACAAGCTGACGCATCTCATGGCTGATGTCGCTTGCACCGTTTAAGCCTTTTGATACGGTGCTGACTGCAATGCCTAGTTTGTCTGCGATATCTTTAATTGTGGCCATACAAAGCCCTCCAAATCTTAAAATTCACTCAATAGTTACAGTATAATCCTAAAGTTTTCCTTTTTCAATCCAAGCACAAAAATTTCTTCTTTTATTTACATAACGAAAAAGCGAAGAAATCGCGAAAAATTTTCGTGATTTAAGAAACTTTCGAATAGTTTCGTGAGGGAAACGAAATATGACAGGATTTCATTTGTATTTTAGCAGTAAGAAAAGCATGCGTATGATAGTAAAAAATACCAATTTAAAAGGACGTTGTGATATTTCACAAGAAAAACGGAAAAAGGAATACAGAAACTAGGAAAAAACAACAGTAATTCCTATAAACATTATTGACAAATATAGGAAATGGTGTTATTCTTTAACCATGATTTCGAAACTTATCGAAAATACGTGAGGGTGACGATATGGAGAGAGTAGAAAAGCGGCAGCTCAAAAGGGGTGCAGGGGTACTGATGCCAATAAGCAGCCTTCCAAACGAATTTGGGATAGGCTCTCTTGGTAAAGAAGCATATGAATATGCAGACTTTGTAAGGAAGATGGGTTTTTCTTACTGGCAGGTGCTTCCGGTAGGACCTACAAGTTTTGGAGACAGTCCTTATCAGTCTTTTTCCGCATTTGCAGGAAATCCTTATTTTATCAGTTTAAGTCAGCTAAAAGAAGAAGGGCTGTTACAGGAAGAGGAACTAGAAGAATACAGAATCATAAGCAGCGATACGATTGATTATGCACAGATTTATCAGACAAGATTTGATATTTTAAAAAAGGCATTTTTAAGAAGCAGGCATTATGAAGAATCGGAGTTTAAGGAATTTTGTGAAGAGAATACATACTGGCTTGATGATTACTGCTTGTACATGGCAGTGAAGAATGCCTCTTTTAATCAGCAATGGTCGTTATGGGAAGAGGACATTAAGTTTAGAAAGCCGGAAGCTTTAAAAAGACAGGAAAAAGAGTTAGAGGAGGAAATCGCATTTTATCGATTCCTTCAATATAAGTTCAGAATGCAGTGGGATGCATTAAAACAATATGTGAATAGCTTAGGAATTCAGTTAATTGGAGACATTCCGCTTTATGTGGCAATGGACAGCGCAGATGTGTGGGTGCATCCGAATCTATTTGAGCTGGACGAGAACTTAAAAGAAGTGAATATTGCAGGAGTTCCGCCAGATATCTTCTCAGAAGACGGACAAAGATGGGGAAATCCAATTTATAACTGGGCTCATATGGAGCAGCAGAATTTTGACTGGTGGAGAAGAAGGATGCAGGCGTCAGCGTCGTTATATGATGTCATCCGGATTGACCATTTTATCGGCATCGTGAATTACTGGTCGATACCTGCAGAGAATAAGACCGCAGTAGGCGGACAGTGGAAGAACGGACCGGGGGAAAAGTTAGTAAAGGTAATCAATGAGTCCATCGGAAATGCAAAAATCATTGCAGAAGACTTAGGGGTCATGACTCCAGAAGTAAAGCGTGTCATGAAAAAAGCAGGATATCCTGGCATGAAGGTGCTGGAGTTCGGACTTGATGGCAATGCTGCCAATGACTATCTGCCTCATAATTATACGACCAATAATATCATCACGTATATTGGAACGCATGATAATGAGACGCTTGTGGGCTTTTTAAATGGAAAAAAGCGAAAAGATATTAGTAAATTGCTTTCATTCTTTAATATCCGAAAGAGAAGCATGTTGCCACAGGCAATAATACGAAGTATGTTTGCAAGTATATCGAATGTGGTCATGATTCAGATGCAGGATCTGTTATTCTTAGATAATAAGGCAAGGATGAATTATCCGTCCACGTTAGGAGGCAACTGGATCTGGAGGATGCAAAAAGAACAGTATGCGCTTATTGATACAATCTATTATAAGAAGTTATGTGAGATGTATAACCGGTAACAGCACACCATAAGGAGGTTCTTTAGATGAATAGCTTTAAAGATGATGTGAAGAAGATATTAGAATTAGAGTATGAGAAAAGCATCAAAGATGCAACGACTGTGGAACTGTATAATGCGGTATCAAAGGCAGCTATGGTTACAGTCGGAAAGAACTTTAGCGAGAAAGCAAGAGAGAATGATACAAAGAAAGTATGCTATCTGTCAGCGGAGTTTCTAATTGGACGTATGGTATACAATAATTTATTAAGTCTTGGGTTATTTAATCAATTTACGGAACTTATGAGCGAGGCGGGAAGAGATATCAGGGCTTTAGAAGATATTGAGGATGCCGCATTAGGAAATGGCGGACTTGGAAGACTGGCAGCATGTTTCTTAGATTCCGGGGCAACAGTAGGAATCACATTAAATGGATATGGTATCCGTTATAAATATGGCTTGTTCAAACAGTATTTTGAAGATGGCTTCCAGAAGGAGACGGCTGACGATTGGATGAAATACGGGGATCCATGGTCGGTACGAAAAGAGGAAGACAAGGTTAAGGTTGTATTTAAGGATGAGACCGTATATGCAGTTCCATATGACTCACCGGTCATCGGATATGGAGCATCGAAAATCAATGTTCTTCGTTTATGGCAAGCGGAACCGGTAAAGGCATTTGATTTTGAATTATTCAATGATCAGAAGTATATGGAGGCGGCAAAGGGAAGAGTAGATGCAGATGCTATCTGTTCGGTCTTATATCCGAATGACTCCACAGATGAAGGCAAGAAGCTTCGTTTAAAACAGCAGTATTTCTTCTCAAGCGCTACGATCCAGGATACCATTCGCAGCTATAAGAAAAAGCATGAGAAAGACTTCTCTCATTTTAGCGCAGAATATGCCATTCAGCTAAATGATACCCACCCGGTTGTAGCAATACCGGAATTTATCCGAATTCTAATGGAAGAGGAGGGCGTTTCCTTTGCGAAAGCATTTAAGATCGCAAAAGAGACATTTGCTTATACCAATCATACCATTATGGCAGAAGCACTTGAAAAATGGAGCATCCCTCTGTTTAAGAAGGTCATTCCGAATGTTTATAAATACATACAGATGATTCAAAAGCAGTTAATAAAGGATCTGAAACTAAAAGGAATTAAGACAAAGGAAGAACAGAAGATTTATAATATTATTGATGAGAATCTGATTCATATGGCGCGCCTTGCCATCTATGCCGGTCATTCCATTAATGGTGTGGCAGAGATTCATACCGACATCTTAAAGAAGGATGCTTTAAAGGAATGGTATCAGATCTATCCAGAGCGATTCAATAATAAGACAAATGGCATTACCCAGAGAAGATGGCTTGCTCTTTCGAATATGGAGCTGTCTGGATTTATCACGGATAAGATCGGAAATGGTTGGACCACGGATTTAGACTGTCTTAAGAAGCTAGAGAAATTTAAAGATGATAAAGCTACGATTAAGCAGTTTGATGATATTAAGAAGATTAAGAAGAGACAGCTTGCAGAGTATATTTACGAACGAGAAGGGGTTAGCATCAATCCTGACTTTATATTCGATATTCAGGTAAAGCGTCTGCATGAGTATAAACGTCAGCTGCTAAATGCATTTTCCATTCTGGATATTTATTATGGTATAAAGGAAGGAAGAATTCTAGAGTTCAATCCGACCTGTTTTATCTTTGGAGCCAAAGCAGCACCTGGCTATGCAAGAGCCAAAGGGATCATTAAGTATATCAATGAGATTGGCAAGATGATTGCAGCGGATCCTGAGATGAAGGATAAGATGCAGGTTGTATTCGTTCAGAATTACAATGTGTCTTATGCAGAAAAATTAGTTCCGGCAGCAGACATTTCTGAGCAGATTTCAACCGCAGGAACAGAAGCATCCGGAACCGGGAACATGAAGTTCATGTTAAATGGCGCCGTGACACTTGGTACTTATGATGGCGCGAATGTTGAGATTGTGGCAGAAGCAGGAGAAGAGAATAATTACATCTTTGGAGCCAGAGTGGAAGATATTAGAAAGATTAGTAAGACATATGATCCAGTTAAACTTTACAAGAAGGAGGCAAGGATCAAGAGGGTTGTGGACACATTAATCGATGGGACATTTGATGATGGAGGAAGCGGTATATTTAAAGAATTACATACGGCTTTATTAAAAGGAGCTACCTGGCATGTGCCGGACCATTATTATCTGTTACTTGATTTTCTTCCTTATGTGGAAGCAAAACTTAAGGTCAATAGGGATTACTCCGATGTGTATGAGTTTAGGAGAAAGTGTTTTATTAATACAGCAAATGCTGGAAAGTTCTCGAGTGACAGAACCATTAGAGACTATGCAAGAGAGATATGGCATGCATAAAAACAGTTGCAAGAAAAGGAGAGAGGTAGGATTATGAAGAATTTAAAAAGAGTAACCGCATTACTTATGGTAGCTGCTATGGTGATGACCTCATTCGCAGCATGTGGCAAGAAAGATGATTCTGATCAGACAAGTAGTTCAAGCGCATCCGAAGAGACTAAGACAGAGGCAACTGCAACACCAGCAGAAACAGCACCAACAGAAGAAGTAGTAACCGTAGAGGATGTTCAGCTAAAGGTTTGGGGACCGCAAGATGAACAGGATATCTTAAAGCAAATGTGCGATACATTTAATGAAAATCATCCGGAATGGAATATTACATATGAATATGGGGTTGTTGCAGAAGGCGATGCAAAGAATGAGTTATTAAAGGATACTGAGGCCGGTGCGGATGTATTTATGTTTGCATCAGGCGGTGTTACTGAATTAGTTGCAGCAGATGCCATTTATCCATTAACAAAGAATGAGGCGGAAATCCGTGCAATTCACAGTGAAGTAGCTGTAAATTCCGGTGTGGTAGACGGTACCTTATATGCAGTTCCATTTACTCCAAACGCTTGGTTTATGTATTATAACAAGAGCATGTACACAGAGGATGATGTAAAATCGTTAGAGACTATGATGGCAAAGGATTTAGGTGCTGATGTAAAGAACTTCTCTTGCGATCTGACAAACAGCTGGTACATTGAAGCATTTTTCTTAGGCGCAGGCTGCACGCTGTTCGGGGCAGACGGTACCGATGAGACCCAGTGTGATTTTAATAATGATATGGGTGTAAAAGTCGGAAATTATCTGGTTGATTTAGCAAACAATCCAAAATATTCAGAAGAAGCAGATGGTAAATTCAAAGAAGAATTAAAGAATGGCACTCTTGCAGCCGGTTGCTCTGGTACATGGGATGCAGCAACCATCAAAGAGTATCTTGGTGACAATTATGCAGCATGCAAGCTTCCAACTATCAATATTGATGGAACCGATTATCAGTTAAGCAACTTCGCAGATTTCAAATCCATCGGTGTTAATACAGCAACTAAGTATCCTCTTGCTGCTATGGCGTTAGCTGAATACTTAGGTGGAGAAGAATGTCAGAAGCTTCGTTTCGAGGCTAGACAGGTTGCCCCAACGGTATTATCTCTTATGGAAGATCCAGAGGTACAGAGTGATCCAGCAACATTAGCATTATCTCTTCAGACAACATTCTCTACCATTCAGCCAACCATTACAAAGATGAATGATTACTGGTCTCCAGCAGAAGCATTCGGTAATGGCATTATCAATGGTGAGATTACTAAGGATAATATGCAGGAAAAACTGGATCTGATGGTAGGCGGTATTTTATCTACATTAGAGTAATCTTTCTCTCTTTTTTTAGAGGATCGGACCGGCCAAAAGGCCGGTCCGGTATAAAGTGCCTTTCACCCTAAGCAGGCGATTGGAAAGAGTGAGAGGACGAAGAATAGTAGCATCAATTGTCTGTTTAGGGGGGAAGACATTTGGTTAGGAGGTCGGATTATTTGGGACGCAAAAAACAAGGAAATGTAGTAGGGAAAAATGTTTCAAGTAAGAACTCAGAAAAATTGCAGAATCCATTTAAGGTAATTAAAGATGTATTTAAGGATGGTGATATCGTAACAAAGCTATCATTTCTTATCTTAGGATTCGGTAATTTATGTAGAGGACAGATTGTAAAGGGAATGCTGTATCTTCTGATGGAGTGCGGATTTATCTTTTATCTGTTTACATTCGGAGCGGCTGCACTTGGAAAGCTTGTTTCATTAGGAACTGTACAGCAGTCAAAAGTGTATAATGAAACGACAGGCATCTACGATGTGATAAAGGGTGATAACTCTATGTTATGTCTGCTATACGGTGTTACTGCAGCAGTTATTATTCTATTATTTTTATGCATCTGGTATTCAGGAATTAAATCCGCATTAAAGGTTCAGGAATTAAAGAACAGTAAGAAGAAGATTCCTGGATTTGTGGATGATATCAAGTCCCTGTTCGATCAGGGAGCACACAAAACACTTTTATTTCTCCCGTCTATGGGACTTCTGGTTTTTACGATTATGCCACTTATCTTTATGTTCTTAATGGCATTTACAAACTTTGATTCCGATCACCAGCCACCGGGAAATTTATTTACCTGGGTAGGGATGAAAAACTTTAGGACCATTTTATTATCTGGTGAGAAAATCGGAAAGACATTCTGGCCAATCTTTGGCTGGACATTAATCTGGGCGGTATTTGCAACCTTCTTAAATTACATTTTCGGCATGCTTCTTGCCATCTTGATCAATAAAAAAGAAATCAAATTAAAGAAACTTTGGCGTACGATCTTCGTACTGTCAATTGCCGTTCCATTATTCGTATCCCTTTTAGCCATTCATCTGATCTTGGCGGACAGTGGTTCGTTAAATATCCTGCTTCAGGAGCTTGGATTTATTGATAAGGCTCTTCCATTCTGGACGGATGCAACATGGGCGAGAGTGACCGTAATTATCGTTAATCTATGGGTCGGCATTCCTCATACAATGTTAATTACAACCGGGATTCTAATGAATATTCCATCCGACTTATATGAGAGTGCAAAAATCGACGGAGCAGGCCCGGCAACTATTTTCTTTAAGATTACGTTGCCATATATGCTATTTGTTACGACCCCGTATCTGATTACCCAGTTCATTTCGAATATCAATAACTTTAATGTTATCTATTTCTTAAGTGCCGGTGCACCGTTAACGGTTGATTATTATAAAGGAGCAGGAAAGACCGATCTTTTGGTTACCTGGCTGTATAAGCTGACAGTAGATAATAAAGATTACTGCTACGCTGCGACAATCGGTATCTTAATCTTCGTGATCTGTTCTACCTTCTCTTTATTAACCTACAGACGCACGAATTCTTACAAGAATGAGGAGGGATTCCAATAATGAAACACAGTGATAGGATGGAAGAGAGAAAACAATATCGTATTATTGTACCGGTCATTGCTCTGCTTACTCTTTTGTGCATGTTTCTTCCGTTTGTAAAGTGGGAAGCAGGCGGGATTTCTTACACTGGATTTTCTCTCTTGAAAGAATGTTTTGAAAAGGATGCATACCTTACGAAGACACTTGGGAATGGAACAGTTACAAAAAGTGTAAGCTTATATGGTTTATACCGAGTAGTATTGCTTGTACCAGTGATAGCTTGTGTATTTGCTGCTATTCTTCCAATCATTTCGCATAGAAGATCATTTTATCGTATTGTCAGTGTTTTATCGGCTTTAAGCCTTTTATCGTTTTTAGTGGTGCTTTTTAGCATTGCCAAGAAGATGAATGCACTTGGGCTTTGCAGTGAACTCTTTATGGTGAAGAATCTATGCTTTGGCTACTGGCTTGGACTTATTTTAAGTCTTGTAAGCATTGTGGCAGCCATGAAGGCAACAAAAACAAGCCCGGCTTATATTATTTTGATTACGATGTCGATTATTTGGATTCTGCCAATCTTATGGGTTATCTTAACGTCCTTCCGTGGTGAGAGCGGATCTTATACCCCATATTTCTGGCCAAAATCCTTCACCGTTGATAATTATGTGAAACTGTTTACAGAAACAGATCAGTTCTATTTCTTAAGATGGTTTTTGAATACCTTTATCGTGGCCATCTGCTCCTGTATTATTTCAACATTTTATGTGCTTTCTACTGCGTATGTATTTTCAAGACTTCGTTTTAAGGTAAGAAAGCTGTTTATGAATGTGCTTTTAATACTTGGAATGTTCCCAGGATTCATGTCCATGATCGCAGTTTATTATATTTTAAAGGGACTTGGGCTTTCACAGTCTTTGGCAGCACTGGTATTGGTTTATTCCGGCGGTGCAGCACTGACTTATTATATTGCAAAGGGATTCTTTGATACTATTCCAAAAGCACTGGATGAGGCCGCTATCATAGATGGAGCGACCAGATGGGGAGTGTTTACGAAAATTACAATACCGTTATCGAAACCAATTATCATTTATACTATTTTAACCTCTTTTACAGCACCATGGATGGATTTCATTTTTGCAAAGGTTATCATGGGGGATGATTATGCAAACTATACCGTAGCACTTGGCTTATGGACTATGCTGCAGAAAGAGTTTATCACCACCTGGTATACAAGATTTGCAGCAGGCGCCGTTGTAGTATCGATTCCAATTGCCCTTTTATTTATTGTTATGCAGAAGTATTATGTGGAAGGGTTATCTGGATCCGTAAAAGGCTGATGGTTTGGAAAAGTTTCGGTATAACAAGAACAGGGATGCTGTGTGTTGTCAGTGGCCCTGTTCTTTTTATTCAGTAAATCCATGTAAGACAGGAGGATTTAAGAAATAAAGATTCAGGTCTTTACGCAAGGAATGTAGTTTGAAGCGGAATCGATGAAAATAAAAGAGCCCCGATGTACTGGAGCACTACCGATTTTTCTGGTATGACCAAGGGACCAGAAAAAATGGAGAATGTAGTGCATTCTTTTAAATCGGTGGAGGAGCAGATAGCAGATCAGGACTCCATCTATAACTTTTATAGACGTGCCATTCGAATCCGTAATGAGAATCCAGAAATCGCAAGAGGAATCATTTCCTATATGGAGGAAATAGAGGATACTGATGTTTGTGCCATAGAAAAGACGTATGAGGGCAGTACGATTCTTATGCTTTATAATTTTTCAAAAACGGACACAAAAACCATAACGGTGTCCAAAGCAGAGCATAAGTATGAAGGGATAAGAGGGTATCTGTCAGCAGATGGAACGGAAGTCACACTAAATCAAGAAGAAGTGACGCTTCCGCCATATTCGATTGTAATATTAAAGTAGGGTATCATAACGAAAAAGGATAGAGCTGCAAAGACATGGATCAAAAGGAATACAAGAGTTACGCGTAATTAAAAAAGGGACAGTATATAAGGAAAAACTGCAGAGAGATTAGGCAGAATCCTTATATGCTGTCCTTCTTCATGTAAGAGTTGAATCAGGAAAGGGGCGATTAAAAGTGCTTTTCCTGATTTTAAGTTGGATTATATGTTGATAGCTGAGTAATGTTCTGCATTCTTTGCCTGCTTTAATAAGAATTTGTAGCGAAGCTGGATCGCATTGAGTTCATAGATGCTGCAGTCAATCAGATCTGGATCTAAAACATTATTAAAGTGAGCATAAGCGGCTTCGAGTGCGCGTTGTGTATTTTTTATCTCGCGAATGAGTGAATCATCTTTCCGGTCATGTTTTTTATGAAACATGCTCATGGGCATTCCTACCTTTCTTGAAAAATATGTATGGACGGGATAAAAGAGTTTAGTATACACAAGAAGTAATGCTATCAGCGTGTGAATTGTTTATATTATAGTCATAAAATGGAAACTGTATACAACTTATTATAACGCTTTTTTGAAAAAATAGGAAGACCTAAGAGAGAGTTTAGCTATATTCTCAGGTGCATGATGAAGCACAGGAAATGCATTCATAAACAGGTAAGGAAAAGAATATGATATGGTAAGACAAACCTTGTGGGAAGGAAAAAGAAAAATGAGGGAGTATATTATTTATGGCATATCAGGTATATTGATTATAATTCTATTAGTTGGATTATGCAGGGCTAGAACCCAGAAAATGATGAATGTGATTTTACGGGCGGTGCTTGGAATTGCGATTCTTTATCTGGTGAATACGGTTTTAGACAGCAGGCAGATGATATCCGGAGTTGGAATCAATGCTATTACAATCGGAGTATCTGCTTTTTTAGGAGTGCCAGGGATTCTTCTTCTATATGGAAGCAGTTTTTTCTTTCGTTATTTTGTATAAAAAAAGATACGATTCAGTGAGGTCAGATGACGAAACTGGATCGTATTTTTCGTCATTAAGCTGAAAAAAAAATAGAAGCTTAAGCATAATCATGAAGTTAAAAAAACAAGCCTTCCAAACATTGACAACACAAAGGAGCTGCGTTATGATAACACTATCTTAAAACTGACAGAGCTTACAGATACAGGGCTTTGGCGGATTTTCTTATTATTTCTATTTCGCAAGATCCGAGATCCGGATTATTTCCTTGTTAAAAAAATCATATGAGTGGTATAAGGAGGAAGGCAGATGGCATGAAAAAGATAATAGCCATACTTCACAACGATAAGGCTTATGTTGAGAAGCTTATGGAATACATGAAGAATCAGGACAGCTTTTTTTACGATATCCTTGCATTTTCAGAGGCGGAACTGTTTCTTGCTTATGAAAATGAGAATGCAGTTACATTACTGCTATGCAATGAAGCATATAAGGGAAAGTTTTCTGTTAAGACGGAGAAGATTTTATACCTGACAGATGCACCAGCAGAAGAGGATGATCAGATTTTCATGTATCAGTCCGCAAAGCAGATCATCGAGCAGATTGGAAAAAAGAGCAATGAAGCCAGGATGTATAAGAAGGCAGAGGAGAATAAGAAAAAGCAGATAGTAGGAATATTCTCTCCGTATGAAGGCTGTTTTCGTTCTATTATGCCGGAACTGATGGCTGCATGTTATGGGAAGGAGAAAAATGTACTTCTCTTAAGTATGAATCCATTTTATGATGGGATGCTTTTTACAGCAGAGGAAGACTGGTATGGTATCAGTGAACTAATTTATTATAGCAAGCAGGGAAAAGGGATATTTGCACAAAAGCTTGGAAGCTGTATGAGAAGGCGGGAAGGTATTGACCTGATTGCAGGATGTGAGCATTACACAGATTTATTTGAGATGACAGAAAAAGAATGCAGACTTTTAATGGAGGTTTTACTTGAGGATGAGGAACATGATGTGATCGTTTTGGATTTTGGATGTGGGACCTGTTTGATGGAGGAGGCATTACTTGGATGTGATGTGGTTTATAAACTTGCGTATCCGAATTCTAGCTATGAAAGGAGGGATAATCAGCTAGAAAGACAGCTGTTACAGAGTATTCCGAAAGAGAAAGCAGAATACATACGTACGGTTAGCATGCCGGAAGCAGAGATAGAAGGTGAGGAGTTGCAGATTAAGTCACTGCTTTTATCACCGTTAGGGGAGTTTACAAGGAGGTTCATAAGCCAAGATGTTTAAAGGCTAGAGAGGAGGTAGCAAAGGAGGGGATGAGATGAATGCAATCAAAGGGGAGCTGCAGGAAAGAATAAAAGAGAAGGTTGATTATTCAAGAGAGCTTAGTGATGAGGAGCTGCTTGATATTATTGATGAAGAGATAAAGAATCAAAGCAGGGAACGTTTCTTAAGTATGAAGGAAAAGCAGAAGTTTCGAAGGGATATTTTTAATTCCATCAGGAGGCTTGATGTGCTACAGGAACTGTTAGAGGATCCATCCATTACAGAAATTATGATTAATGGAGCAAGCAGCATATTTATTGAGCGGGAAGGAAGAATTAGCAGATGGGAAGGTTCCTTTGATTCTAGAAAGAAGCTAGAAGATATCATACAGCATATTGTAGCTGGGGCGAACCGTATGATTAATGAGGCGAATCCGATTGTAGATGCCAGACTGGAGGATGGTTCTCGAGTCAATATTGTCCTTCCGCCAATCGCACTGGAAGGACCGATTGTCACAATCCGAAAGTTTCCGAAGGAGACCATGACGATGGAGAAGTTAATTGCATACCAGTCGTTAACAGAGGAAGCAGCAAATTTTCTAAAGAAGCTCGTAATTGCCGGATACAATATCTTTATCAGTGGAGGCACCGGGTCAGGCAAGACAACCTTTCTTAATGCATTATCAAACTTCATACCGCAGGAGGAGAGAGTAATCACAATCGAGGATTCAGCAGAACTACAGCTTAGAAATATTCCGAATCTGGTTCGGTTAGAAGTAAGGAATGCTAATGTGGAAGGAAAGAATGCAATTTCAATTCGAGACTTAATTAAGTCATCTCTTCGAATGCGGCCTGATCGGATCGTAGTTGGTGAGGTCCGGGATGCTTCAAGCATTGACATGTTGCAGGCACTGAACACCGGGCATTGCGGAATGAGTACCGGGCATTCTAATTCACCTGCTGATATGCTTGCAAGACTGGAGACGATGGTTCTTTTAGGAGCGGATATTCCTTTACTTGCAGTAAGAAAGCAGATCGGTTCAGCAATTGATATTATCATCCATCTTGGAAGACTTCGTGATAAGTCAAGGCGGGTGCTTGAGATTGTAGAGGTACTTGATTGTGTTGACGGGGAGATTGAGTTAAATACTCTTTATCATTTCGAAGAAGATGGAGAAGGACCGAATGGAAAGGTGATAGGAAGTCTTAAAAAGACAGGACATGCTCTGATTCAGCGTCAGAAGCTGATACGTGCAGGACTTGTCTAGAAAGGAGCAGAGTGTGGACGAACTGGAATTCAAGCTGTCAAAAAAGGAGTTTGGCCTATGCATTCTATATGGAATCGGAATCTGCATAATCTGCGGTTATTTGTTTTATCAGAGCTTCATCGGTATTCTTTGTCTACTGCCTTTTAGTCTTTATTTTATTAAAAAGCAAAAAGAGGGACTTCTTAAAAAGAAGAGAATGCAGTTTGGCATCCAGTTTAAAGATGCAATTCACTGCATCGCAGCTTCCTTAGAAGCCGGATATGCCATTGAAAATTGCATTTCATATGCGGTTACAGACTTAAAGCTAATGTATGAGGAGGATGCTCCGATTATAGGAGAACTAAACCGGATTACAATGCAGCTAAAGGATCATGTGACATTGGAGGACGCATTTATGCAGATGGCAGTAAGAACAAGGGATGAGGATGTGTTTAGCTTTACAGAGGTATTTATTACAGCAAAGAGAACAGGGGGGGATATTATAAAAATCATCCGGACTACCAGCAATACGATTATGGATAAGGTAGAGATGAGAAGAGAGATTCAGACTATGATTACGGAGAAACAGTTAGAAGCCAATATTATGAAAATCGTTCCACTAGGGATTTTATTGTATATGAATATGACTTCAAAGAATATGATGTCTGTCTTATATGAAGGCAGCTTTGGAATTATCTTTATGACGCTAATGCTTATTATTTATGTGCTGTTTTCAAAGTGGATGGAGCATATAACAGCAATAGCGGAATAAAACAGGGGGAGTATTTTGTTAGTTATAGAAATCATTCTATTAGCAGCAGGCATTCTTCTTTTTGTGATGACAAGAGGCAGAAAGGAAGAAGCAAAATCTTTTGATAAAAGCAGGAACCCGCTTTTATTTCTATATCCCATATCAGGATATCTTTATCAGCTGTATCAGCAGATCCATTCTAAGAAAAAAGGATTAAAACAAGATGAGGCACTCTTATCCCTTTATGTTAATGAGAATAAGGAGAAAGTTAAAAGAGAGCATGCCTATCAGTGTATTTCAGCTATGTTTGCAATATTCTATATATTTTTGGTGTTTTCGTTCATTCTTACGATAAAGGAAAGACAGGAAGGAAGTAAAGAGTATATAACCGCATTGGAAAGACCAAAGGAAGGAGAAGGAAAGCAGGATATTACCCTGTGGTTTGAGACAGAGGACGGGGTGAAGAGTCAGATTCCATTTACAGTCAGTGAAAAGCGTCTGCAGGGAGAAGAATTAGAGGAGTATTACGAGACGGTATATCTTTATATAAAGGAGATGGTGTTAGGGGAGAATGTATCCACTTATGAAGTAAGCCAGAACCTGAATTTGATTAAAAGTATACCGGATAGCAATATGACCATCAGCTGGGCAATGGAGCCTTCCGATTATGTGGGCTTAGATGGGACTCTGCTTAATGAGGATGTTCCAAAGGAAGGTGTGGATGTACTTTTGACAGCAACATTAACTTACTTTGAGGATAAACGGTATCATACATTTGGCATTCATATTCTTCCAAAAGAGTATACAAAAGAGGAAATACAGTATAAACAGATCGAGGAAGCACTGATAAAAAGTGAGGAGGAGTCTCGAACGGAGGATACAATGAACCTTCCCGATACAGTTGGAGAAGCAAGAATCCTATTTTCCATTGAAAAAGAAGAAAAAGCAGCACTTTTATTTGGAATGGGAGTGATTGCAGCATTTTTTGTAAAGTTAGCGTATGAAGAAAAGATAAAGGAGGGAAAGGAAAGGCGAGAAGAACAGCTTTTACTTGATTATCCCGAAATGGTAAGCAAGTTCACGCTTCTTTTAAATGCAGGAATGACACCGATTGCAGCATTTGAGCGAATTGGAATGGATTATAAGACATCTCGGGTTGGTGAAGATCCCAAAAAAGAGGATAAGAAGAAAAGTAAGAAAAATAAGAAGAAAGAGGGAAAAAAAGAAGAGCAGCTTCATTATGTTTATGAGGAAATTCTATATATGCTTAGTCAGATTAAGGCAGGGATTTCTGAGGGAGTGGCAATTGAGGAGTTTGGAAGACGGTGCCGGCTGATCTGCTATTTAAGATTTAGTACGATTGTGGTTCAGAATATGAAGAAAGGAACCAAGGGAATCGTGCCAATGCTAGAACTAGAGGCAAAGACAGCTTATGAAAGTCGGAAAGATTTTATCCGACAGATGGGGGAGAAGGCAGGAACGAAGCTATTAGGACCCATGATGGGGATGCTTATTCTTGTAATGATTTTAATTATGGTACCGGCATTTTTATCATTTGGAATATAGGAGGGTATAAATATGAGAGTAGTAGAAGAAGCAGTTACGATGTTAGAAAGAGATAGGGAAGAAGGCTGGATGGAAGTAGCAGAGGAGTATGAAGAAATGAAGGGCAGTGAATGGGGATATGAAGAAAGGATGGAGTTAGAGATGGAAGAGATGCGAGGAGAAGAAATGGGAGAGGAAGAATGTGTTATGAAAGAGAATTATCTGGAGGAATCAATGCAGGAAGCAGCCACCGAGGAAGTTGTAATGGCAGAGGATAATCGTGGAATGGGGGTTATTGAGATTGTACTCATTATCGTTGTATTAATTGGACTGGTAATTGTATTCCGGACAGCAATCGGAGCAACGTTAACAGATATTGTTAGGAGAATTGGTGAGTTAGTTGGTGAATTTTAGTAAGACGAAGCAATATGAGAAGGAATGCAGCGGAGCAATCACAATTTTTCTTTCCCTAACAATCTGTCTCATATTATCCTTAGTATCCGCTATGATTGAGACCGCAAGAGTCAGTGCTGCAACAATATATTCTGAGCGGGTTATGTTAGATGCGATGCAGTCGGTACTGGCAGATTATTATGAACCCTTATATGAAAATTATCATGTTTTTGCTCTAAAACAAGATGATTATGACGGTCTTTTCTATGGTGAAGAGATGGAAAAAGAGATTAAGAAATATGCCAATTATAGTTTTGATCCTGCTATTTCGAAACAACTTAGGGTAAAAGAAGAAAATTTTCTTCTTTGCAAACCATCGCTTAAGGATGTGACAATCACAGATTATACAACGCTTCTTAGTTATGATGGGGAATTGTTTCGAAAGCAGGCCATTGCCTACATGAAATATCAGATTCTCGCAGATGCCACACTTAGTATCTTAGATGGATTTCATCTGGTAAAGGAAAGTGAAACAGTGACCTATCTTCTGAATGAAAGAGTCAATGTAGAGAATAAGCTTGCTAGGGCGGATGCCCTTATGTTGCAGCTTATGGAAACAGTAGAGGGAATCTGTACCGATGAATATGGTGTGGATTATGGAATAATCAAGGGACTTAGTCATAATGATAATTTTGTAAAAAAATTTGTCTCAGGGCATTTTGTGACAATGGAGAGTGTGGCAACCAATCATGAGAAGATATTCAATGAAATGAAAGGTTCCTATTTAGATCCGCAGAGTGTGGCAGATACGATGACAGAATACGTAGAGCAATACAAAATCTATCGGGAAGAATATGAAAGTGCACAGGCAGAGCGGGATCAGATTTACCAAGAGTACATAAGTTTTTTGCAAAGCCTCCCTCAAGGAGAGGAGGGTGAAGGAGAGGGAGATGGTGGAGAAGCAGGAGAGGAAGCAACAGAGAATGAGGGCATAATAGACGCTTATGAAATGCAACTGTCGGAGTACGATACAATACTTGATAATATCTCACATTCCATGAGAGAGTGCATTCAGATGGTAACGATAGAGGCAGGTAGGTTAAGAGACAGAAATGAAGCGTTGATTGAGAAAATTGAAACAGCAGAGCAGATATTAGGAGAGATTAAGGCGCTTAGAACATCTGCAAGGGAGGAGGCAGATACATTAGAAGAAACCTATGAAGAGCAGAAAGATAGGGTAAGTGAGGAGTATTATGATGGATTGATGGAAGGAGTTCAGGAGATTAGGGAGTATACCAGTGAAGCAAAATCCAGCTTTGGAATCATAAAGAACGTTTCTTTGTTTGAGAAGGCACTTGAAGAAGATAAAGATATTCTAAAGAGCTTAAATGCAGGTGAACTTTCTAAGATTGAGCATATGACGGATGCATCTGTGCAGTCAAGCATAGATGCCCTCGCAAATAAGTATCGAAATTATGAGATTGAAGATCTTGCTTTTGATTATTCTGGCCTTATTCTTGAAAAGGAAGAGAACTCAATAAAAGAAACGGTGAAAAAACTCATTAATAGCGGGCTTGCCAGTCTGGTTATGGATACAGATTCTCTTGCAGATGGAGAGTTAGATCAGATTTATCTTCCGACGAATCTAATGGGAATCCAAGAAGAGGAAATTCAGGATGAGCAGCAGATCAAGGACACAATTAATCAAAAAGAGGAAGGCGGGCGATCCTTTGCTACACTTTCAGAAAGTTTATTTGATGCTGATTTATATGGAGATAACATAGTAGAGGAACTGGCAGAGGATTTATTGTTTTTAGGGTATTTAGATGGTCATTTTACGGAGTATATGTCAGAACAGTATAAGCCATCTCAGACGATGCAGTATGAATTAGAATACATCTTATTTGGAAAGGCAAATGATGCAGATAATGTAAAAGCGATGGCATCAAAGCTTATTTTAGTGAGGACGCTTATGAATCTGGTACACGTAGTGACGGATTCTAAGAAGAAGAGTGAGGCTGCAACATTTGCAGCATCGGTTGTAGGATTTACCGGCTTATCCTTCCTAATTGCAGCAGTAAAATATATAACGCTTTTTATATGGGCATTTGAAGAGGCGTTGGTGGAAGTCTCTGCATTGATACAAGAAAAGAAGGTTGTGTTCCTTCCAACCAAGGACAGTTTCCAAGTGGATTTTGAGGAATTATTTAAGATGACAAAAGAAAAGATTAAGACAAAAGGAAAAGAGTATAAGGAAAAGGAGCAGGCATTATCTTTTAATTATGATGAGTATCTGAAGTTCTTTCTATATATATCAAATGGGAGCAAACAGAGTTATCGAGCCATGGATCTGATTCAGGCGAATCTACAGATCGAATATGAGGAGGGATTTTTAATATCCAACTGTGTATACGGTTATGAAGCCGAATGCACCTTGACTATGCCGCAGCTGTTTCTAAGAATTCCTTATGTATTTAATCGAGAATTAGAACAAATAGAGGGGTATGGCTATCAGATATCGGAAGGAGTGTCTTATTGATGAATTAGCGCGTTTGGATCTCTGTTTTTTTCACCATAAAAAAATGAAGTTCTCTCTCCAAGAAGTCATTTGCCACCTGGAAAAAAACAGAGATCCAAACGCGCTAAGGAAAGGGCGGATATGAAGGATAGAAAACGACAGATGTCAGCATCGATTACCATTGAGGCAGCGCTAGTACTTCCGATATTTATTTTTGCGGTTTATACTTTTCTGTATTTTTTTTGTATTCTGCAACTTCAGGAGGATCTTCATTATGCGGCATCTCACACCTGTGAAGTAGTTTCTTCCTATGGAGGTGTGATAGAAGACTTTTTGGCGGAAGATATACAGGATGAGGAAATAGACTTTAGTGAGGTTGTAATCGATGAGTTTATGGATAAGATATTAGATACGGTAATCCTGCGGATGATGGTATCTGCAAAAATCGATCATTTATCTCTTGCAGACAGCTGTATCAAAGGTGGAGTAACCGGAATCAGTTTTTTAGGATCTTCTTTAAGTGATACAGATGACTGTGTCACCATTGTCATGTCGTACCGAGTACATATCCCATTAGTGGGAATTAATAAGTTGAGTTTTCCAGTGATACAAAGAGTAAGCGTACGGAACTTCACTGGACACTATGTAGCATCCAGGCTCACAAAGCAAGAAGGCGAGGAAGGGGAAGATGGAGAAGAAGAGGATCCTATTGTATATATCACGAAAAACGGTACCGTATATCATTTAAGCAGTAGCTGCACTTATATCAAACGTGATGTGACAAGTGTTTTATATGGCCAAATAGGAAGCAGAAGGAATAAGAATGGAGCAAAATATTATCCTTGCGAAAACTGTTGCGCTAGAGAAAAGCTAGGTCTTAACTCGCTTGTGTACATTACGGCGTATGGAACAAGCTATCATGCACGTTCTGGATGTTCTCAGATCGAGAGAACAGTAATAGAAAAGAGGCTTTCTGAAGTGCAGGGAATGAGACCGTGTTCCAAATGCGGAAAATAAAAATGAGATAGGGGGAGTCAAGTGAGCATTCAATTAGTAAGAATTATTTTTGGGGTGTTTTTTCTTATATGTGCGACAGAAGATTTGATAAGAAAACGGATCCACATCCTTTTTTTCATTATGATGGCAGTTGTAGCTGTAGCAGATTTCGGAGTAAATCCAGAAATTAGTCTATGGATGCGAGCAGCAGGAATAGCGGCGGGAGGAATCTTTATATTCTTAAGCCGTGTCACTAGAGGGCAGATTGGCATGGGAGATGGAATCCTGCTTATGATTATAGGTGGATATCTTGGTATTCTCTCTTTTATGGAAGTTGTAATGTATGGTTTCTTTTTATCAGCATTAGCAGGAATCATCTTATTATGTATAAAAAAGATGGATAAGAAACGAAAGATGCCACTTGTTCCATTTTTATTTGCAGGATTTGTACTTTGTCAATGGATCGGAGGGTGACAGATTGAGGAGAAGAAAGAAAGGGGCACATCTTGATGGAAGCATCACAGTAGAGGCAAGTATTCTGGTACCGATTGTACTTCTTGTGGTTGCAGCGATGATCTTTTTTTGCTTTTATCTGCATGACTCAGTCAGGCTTAATCTCACGCTTCATAACCTTACAGAAGAGGCTGTGAATTATATTGCATATGAAGTGAACCCGGAGAATGGAGAAATCAATTATAATAATGCCGTGAATCAGAGTATTCTTTATTTTGCTGGAATACAGAAAGGAACAAAAAAGAGTATTTTAACTAATTACTGTAAGAAAAAGCTAGAAGACGGTTTTTTTATTACTTCTGTTACAAGCACAAAAGTGGAAATTGGAATAAGCAATGTGGAAATCACGGTCACAGCCCATTTTGATATCCCAATTCCTTGGATTGCCTCTCTTTTTGGATGGAGAGAGGTAAACCGAACAATCTCGATGAAAAAAAGTTATTTTAAGAGGGAAGAGATAGCACGGGTGCTTACCGTGGTATCCGAGACCGGAGAGCAGATCAAAGGAGTAAGCGAAGCAATAGAGAAAGTAAAAGATATTGTGAATAAAATCAGATAATTGTGGATAAAGGGAGAAAAAATAGAAGAGGAGTGTGGATGATGCTTCGAACAGAGTTTAGAAAGGACAGATATCATAATTATTTAGTAGTATGCGCAGAAGAAGGCCGTAAGATGACGTATCAGGATGAAATGATACGGAATAACAGCATAAGAGGATTTTTACCGGTTAAAATCAGATTTTTAGATAACAGGATGGAATATTATTATGATATTACAGGAGCACAAAGCATAGCACTAATTTTAGAAAAAAAGCAGCTTTCTTATGTACAGATTAAAAAGATTTTATATGGAATCAGTCAGGCAATCCGCAATAGTGAGGAATATCTGTTAGAAGAAAAAGACTTCATGCTTTCTATGGAGGAAATCTATCTTGATTTAGAAAAAGAAGAAGTGAAACTTTGCTTTTATCCTGGTTATGGAAAAGAAATTATGGAACAGCTTCATGGATTATTAGAAAGTATGATGGATAAGGTAGCATATGAAGATAAGGATGCAGTTCTTTTAATTTATTCCCTGTATATGAAAAGTGGAGAAAAAGAAGCAACGTTAGAGTCACTGTTTCAAATTATAGAGGGTCAGGAAAAACGAATGAAAAAAGAAGCATTAAGAGAGGAGACGGATTCTTTTTTTGAGGAGAATGAGGAAGAAGAGTTAGAAGCACCTCTAAAAGAACAGAGAAAGCAGGAGGAATTAGAAGGTCTAGAGTTTAGAAGGATAAGAGAAAAAGAAGAAGGCGTTTCAGAAAATAATGAAAGCGATAATGAAAAGAAAAGAAGTGAAAGAGCAAAAAGAGATGAAAGAGCAAAAAGAAGTGAAGGAAAAGGAATAAGTGAAAGAAATGAAATGGACGAGCCAAGTCAAGAACGGGGAGAAGAAAAAAATGCTTTTAGGATGCCAAAACAGGCATGGGTACAAGAAAAGGAAACAACAAACCAGTGGAATTGGAAACGACAGATTATAGCAGAGCCAAAGGATGAAAGGGATAGAACAAGGCCAGTAAGGATGATTGAAAAACCATTTGTGACAGAGAGGTTAGATGACGAGGAAGAAGTCTCATATTTTGAAGTCAAATATTATCTGATGGCGGCAGGTATTACGATTGCCGGGATACTGATAGTATTTTTATTGATCAAGCTAAATGTGCTTAATAATGCGTTTGGTACGAA
Source organism: uncultured Lachnospiraceae bacterium (assembly GCA_945787565.1). Taxonomy (GTDB): domain Bacteria; phylum Bacillota; class Clostridia; order Lachnospirales; family Lachnospiraceae; genus Lachnoclostridium. The sequence goes on along the minus strand of CALZIE010000001.1, from coordinate 17,647 downwards.
ACTTGATATTAAGAAAGTTTTCGGTACAGTGCTAGTGGTAGGAAGTGCGGTAACAGCTGGCTATCTTAAGTTATTTCAGAAAGAAAATCGATCGACGAAGATGGCAAAGAGGGTTACTTATGTAGATCCAGACATTAAAGAAGCAAGGATAAAACCGGATGTTTGGAATGGAAGAGACGGCATCTTGTCTCCTCGAATGAGAAAACAGGCAATGCTTGAAGAAATGAAGGCAAAGTCAAAAGAGGAGGAAAAGCAGGAGAAAAAAATTGAATATGAGAAAAGAACGGCGTATGAACAACAGGAGAGTCAGATAGCATATAAAGAGGAAGAAGAACTAGAAAATAGGCAGAGTAATAAAGAAGGGAATCATTCGAATAAAAATGTATTCGTTTTAGCAGAGCAGCCGGAACATTATGAGAAGACAAAGCTTTTAGCAAAAGAGGAGGATTTACATCATATTCGTCTTGTGCCCAGAGAAAAAGGAAAATACGATGAGATGGTATTAAAGAATTTTCCCTATTTTATTGGAAAGCATAAAAGTTTTATGGATTATAATCTAGCGGAAGAGACCATAAGCCGTTTTCATGCAAAGATTGAAAAGCGGAATGAGAATGTAGTATTAATTGATTTAAATTCCACAAATGGCACATTTGTAAATGGAAGACAGTTAGTACCCGAAGAGCCAGAGATTTTAGCAGATGGTGATGATGTTTCTTTTTCCAATATTCACTATATATTCACTTGTCCTTCGGAAAACGCTGTTATATAATAGAAAAAAGAAATGCTAGGCTCTGATTTCTGATGGATGCCTCCTTATAAAGTGAAAAGAGAAGCAAAAAAGCCTAGATTAGAAAGTACATAAGTTTTAGTTCTAGCCTCACGTGATCTTTAAACTAGAAGATAATACTTGATTTTATAGTAGAAGCAGGAAGCAAAAGGAAATGAGGTAGAGTGATGGGATATACATACGTAATGAGTGATATTCATGGAATGTATGAAGCATACCTTAGGATGCTTGAGAAAATCGATCTGAAAGAGGAAGATACACTGTATATACTAGGAGATGTGATTGACCGGGGACCTTCTGGAATTCAGATACTACAGGACATTATGAGCCGGGACAATGTAACCTTACTGCTTGGAAATCATGAGGTTATGATGTTAGAAGTTATTACACTGGAGAATTTTTCGGGAGCAGTATATGATAATGCAATGTACCGGTGGGAAAAGAATGGCGGTAAAGTTACCGCTCGTCAGTATTTTGAGACACTGTCTTATAAAGAACAGGCTAAGATGATTGCTTATTTAGAAGCGTGTCCTCTTTTTCTGACAATCGATGTAGAGGGAAAAAAGTTTTATCTGGTGCATGCTTATCCTGATATAGAGGGTATTGCAGATGCAATTACAGACCCTGTTGTTACATTTAATAGCCTCTGCGAGCTTTCGATTGAAGAAGTGGGTAATTTAGAAAGTATCATTTTGTGGAAGAGAATGGAGGCCGAAGAAGATTTTAAAAACCATCCTTATGTTATCTTTGGGCACACTCCAACCATATGGTATCAGGATACGCTTCCTATGACTTGTTGGCATGGGAATAATGTAACGAATATTGACTGTGGATGCAGTTATTTAGCAAGTGGACGTGAAGAAGGCAGGTTAGGGTGTCTGCGGCTTGAAGATATGAAAGAGTTTTATGTGGGATAGGAAGAGAAAGTCAGGCAAGAAGGATCAAAAGAGATCTTTTTTCGTGGCTTTTTTTGTTCTAAAAAGCCGGTGTGGCGGCATGAGTTGTAAAATAAGGCACATAATAGTATAATGAGTGTCTAAGAAAGCACAAAAGGCAATGCATGAAGAAGCGTTCATAGGATATGGCGCCAAGGAAAGAGATGCTTTCATGTTTAGCAATGGAGGTTTAGAATGAAAAAATATGTCATGGCATTGGATCAGGGAACGACAAGTTCACGGTGTATTTTATTTAATCACCGGGGTGAGATCTGCAGTGTGGCACATAAGGAATTTCAACAGATATATCCGAACCCAGGATGGGTGGAACATAATCCAATGGAGATCTGGTCATCTCAGATTAGCGTGGCAGCAGAAAGTATGGCGCAGATAGGCGCAAAAGCAGAGGATATTAGTGCAATTGGAATCACCAATCAGAGAGAGACTACAATTGTATGGAATAAGAATACAGGGGAACCTGTTTACAATGCAATCGTATGGCAGTGCCATCGTACAGCAGAGATGATAGAGGAACTGAAAAAAGAAGGATTCGATCGTGTAATACATAAGAAGACCGGACTTATCCCAGACGCTTATTTTTCAGGAACAAAGATTAAATGGATTTTAGATAACGTGGAAGGGGCCAGAGAGGAAGCCGAAAAAGGAAACCTATTATTCGGTACCGTGGATACATGGCTGATCTGGAATCTTACCAAAGGAAAAGTGCATGCGACTGATTACACCAATGCATCACGTACCATGTTATTTGATATCCGTAAGTTAGAGTGGGATGATGAGATATTAGAACGTCTGTCTATTCCAAAATGTATGTTGCCAAAGGTTCAGCCATCAAGCAGTATATTTGGTCATACAGAAGGTGGACTTTTAGGCGGAGAGATTGTTGTAGCAGGAGCTGCAGGAGATCAGCAGGCGGCTTTATTTGGACAGTGCCTGTTTGAACCAGGCGAAGCCAAGAATACGTATGGAACCGGATGTTTCCTGCTTATGAACACAGGAACAGAGGCAATTGAATCCGAGCATGGATTATTAACAACGATAGCAGCAAGCACACCGGACCGAGTGGAATATGCGTTAGAAGGCAGTGTGTTCGTGGCAGGAGCCGCCATTCAGTGGTTGCGCGATGAACAGAGAATGCTACGAAGTGCAGGACAGTCGGAGGAATATGCTAAGGCGGTAGATGATACCAATGGTGTTTATGTGGTTCCGGCGTTTACTGGATTAGGCGCACCATACTGGAATCAGTTTGCAAGAGGAACGATTGTCGGTATCACAAGAGGCTTTAATAAGGAGCATATGATCCGCGCTACGTTAGAATCACTGGCATATCAGACATATGATGTATTAAAGGCAATGGAACAGGATTCCAAAATCACGCTTAAGAATCTTAAAGTGGATGGAGGTGCCTGTGCGAATAATTTCCTGATGCAGTTCCAGGCAGATATTCTAGATACCATCGTAAACCGTCCTCAGTGTATTGAGACAACGGCGTTAGGGGCTGCTTATTTAGCAGGTCTAGCAACTGGTTACTGGAAGGATAAAGAGGAAATTAAGGACAACTGGACATTAGGAGCAAGTTTCCGCCCATGCATGGGAGAAACAAAACGAAGACAGCTCATTAAAGGATGGAAAAGAGCGGTAAGATGTGCAATTGCCTGGGCAGAGGATGACGAGGAATAGGCAAAGATAGAAATTCTTAGAAAGGAACGGATATGAACCAGAAAGCGACACTTATATTAGAACAAAGAGCGTTTCGGAAAGTGGAAGTAAATGTCCCTCAGATTCAGGTTTATTATCAGATCTTTAAAGAAAATGCCTATGTAGTGGTACTTCTTTCAATTCATGAGGGAAACGAGTTTACAAAAGAACAATATGAACATATGTTAGGACAGATTAAGGAGAGCTTTCAAAAAAGAGAGCTTTCTGATATCTTTCTGCTGACGGTTGCCTCAACTAGATATCCTGAAATTGCAAAAAAGGTATGTGGAGAGCAGAATATATGGATTTTGGATGAAGCACAATCAGCTCTTTTATTATATGAGCATTCATCTAGTGATTTCTGCGGTCTTCGTCAGCCATTTGAGGAATTATGCAAAGAAGGATACATGAACCAGAAGAGAGAAGGCGAGAAAAATAATTCTAATTTCCGGCGCCAAGGAGTGTCAGATAGTCGATATTCCGTCAGTATTGTTAATGCATGCCTTGTTGGAGTGAATATTCTTGTTTTTCTGATTATGGATTTATTTAATCTGACCGATGTTATGTTAGATAAAGGCGCTTTATACTGGCCGATGGTTACGTATGAGCATCAATATTACAGACTGATAACCTGTATGTTTTTACATGGAGGGATTGACCATCTAATCAATAATATGATGGTTTTATTTTTTATTGGAGATAAAGTAGAGAAAATCGTTGGAAAAACGAAGTATCTTATTTTGTATTTTGGTGCAGGAATCATTGCCGGGGTATGCTCTATGCGATATAATATGGAAAGAGTGCTTATAACCAGAAGTATTGGTGCATCTGGTGCGATATTTGGGATTGTGGGAGCCATTGCATATATCGTTATTATAAATAGGGGACGCTTGAAAGATATCAGCAGCAGACAGATTGTATTATTTGTCGTGCTAAGTTTATACGGTGGTTTTACAAGCCAGGGAGTGGATAATGTCGCTCATGTAGGCGGCCTGCTTGCCGGATGTATTCTGACAGCCATTGTGTATAAAAGACCAGTAAGAATGAGGTAGGAAATAAGATGAAAGTCAATATTTATTATGGCGGAAGAGGCCTGATTGAAGATTCCACAATCTATGTGATGAATAAGATGACAGAGGTATTAGAAGAACTGCGTGTCGAGGTGGAACGATATAATCTGTATGAGCAGAAGAATAGTATTGCAACAATGCCCAATACAATGAAAGAGGCAGACGCCATTATATTGGCTGTTAATGTGGAGTGGATTGGAATTGGCGGATATATGCAGCAGTTTTTGGATGCCTGCTATTTATATGCAGATAAAGAGCGAATGAAAAAATCCTATATGATGCCAGTCGTAATCTCCAATACATATGGAGAAAAAGACGCAGAGCTAACATTAATTAAATCCTGGGAATTCCTAAATGGAACAGTAGTAGATGGAATCTGTGCTTATGCAGAAAATCAGACGGAATTTGAGACCAATCCAGATTATGCAGCAGTTATTGAGAAAAAGGCAGAGGATTTGTATCGAGTGATACAGAAGAAGACAAAGCCTCTTCCAAGCAGTAGTTATTTATTCACCCGTATGATGCCAAATACGGCAAAAATTGAACTTACACCGCAAGAAAGTGAGCAGCTGTCGGTTTACGTATCGGATGATACGTATGTAAAAAAGCAGAAAGAAGATATTGAAGAATTAGCACAGCTTTTCAAGGGACTTATGAAAGGTTCCGAAGAAGGAAAGAAAGAGGAGTATGTGAAGAACTTTAAAGAAAAGTTCGCACCACAAGAACCAGGAATTACAGTAAGCTATGCACTTCAGATCACAGATTTAAAAAAGACACTGATTGTAGACATAATAGAAGGAAAATTAGAGTGCTATTATGGCGAAAAGATGGATGCTGAGGTTATTGCAAAACTGACAAAAGAGAATATGGATAAAATTGTGGACGGAAGAACCACATTCCAGGGAGCCTTTATGTCAGGAGAGATTTCAGCAAAGGGAAATTTCAAGGCATTAAGAGCTTTTGATCAGATTTTTGCATTTCATAAGCTGATATAGGGATAGGAGAAGAAGATGTTTAGACTCTGGGCCAAGATATTTAAAGAAAACCGGATGATAAGTGATATGGTTGTGGAAAATGCAAATCAGGATATGACAAGAACCAAAAAGGTGTTTTCTGCTATTGATGAGATCTGTTATGCATTTGATTTGTCAAAGCCAATTTGGTTAGATGTAACCGTAGCTGATTTTAAAAGGCATGACAAGACAAGATTTACAAAGGATAATTTTATTGATACAATAGAATTTGATTATTTGGAAATTGAAGTAATTGAAGAAGATTAGCAGGAGACGATAAAATACTATATCGTACAAGAAAGGAAATGTAAATGAAACGGGTTAAGTTAAGGATAAGACTTATGCTACTTGCTATTTGCAGTTTGCTTTCATTGACTGCGTGTAAATCAAAGAATAATAAAGTAGAAGAGAGTGAATCATCCAGTTTTGTTGTTACGGATGTACATACAACAGATAATCAGGCCCTGATAACGAACGACAAAGAACAAGCTTCAGAGGATGATTCCTTGAATACATTCTCTTCGAATGATTCTAGGACAGAAGCGTATAATAAAGAACAGCAAGAAGAAAGTGAGCCTGAAGAAGATAAAGAGGAAGAGTCAGAGATGACAGCGTCAGAACAAGTAAAAGAGAGTACGAAAGATCAGGCTTTAAGTAATTTAGGGAGCCTTTTAGAACCAGATGCATCAGAAATGGTAGATGATATTGTGGTTGAGAATATTAAAGCGATGCCTGCAGAAAGTAAGGTACTCGTATATGAAGCAAATGCAGCAACTCTTGCTGCCTGTTTCTACGCAGAAGAGATTCAGCCATCGGTGTATATGAGAATGGAGAATAAGTCTTTTGGCGAGGAATGTACTACATCCCTTGAGAGTCTTCGTTATGTGAGGGTGCTTCATTTTGGATTTGATGGGGAAATCTATATTGGGGAGTTGGTAGTGAATCAGCTGATTGCAGATGATATCATCGATATTTTTAAAGAGTTATTTGATGCAAGATACCCAATTGAACGTATGGTTTTAGTAGATAATTATGATGCAGATGATAATCTGTCTATGGCTGCTAATAATACGTCTTGCTTTAACTATCGAGTGGTAGATGGTACTTCTAAACTATCAAATCATGCATATGGACTGGCAATTGACATTAATCCTTTATATAACCCATATGTGCGTACGATCGATGGAGAAGAAGTAATTTTACCTGAAAATGGGACAGAATACGCAGATAGGTCCCAAGATAATCCTTATTATGTAATAAAAGGAGATGTATGTTACAATGCATTTATAAAACGAGGATTTACATGGGGTGGTAATTGGGAAGACTCGAAGGATTATCAACATTTCCAGAAGGTATTTGAGTAGTTTCGTTGCTTTTATTATAAGAAACTGTTATAATATAGCTGTTCGCTTTCTTAGTGAAAAAGGGGGAGAACAAAAACGGTTCAGAGTGACGCTTAGAAAGGTACGGTTAACCACATGTCGTATACAGCGCTTTATAGAAAGTTCAGACCTGACTCCTTTGAAGATGTAAAAGGACAGGATCATATTGTTACAACGTTAAAAAACCAAATAAAAGCCGAGAGAATTGGACATGCTTATCTCTTTTGCGGAACACGTGGAACTGGTAAAACAACAATTGCTAAGATACTGGCGAGAGCAGTAAACTGCGAGCATCCGGTGGATGGAAACCCATGTAACGAATGTGCCATGTGCAAGGCAATCAAAGCGCAGACATCCATGAATGTAATTGAAATCGATGCTGCGTCCAATAACGGTGTAGATAATATCAGAGAAATCGTAGAAGAAGTACGGTATTCTCCGACGGAGGGAAAATACAAGGTATACATTATCGATGAAGTTCATATGTTATCAGCAGGAGCGTTCAATGCCCTGTTAAAGACATTAGAAGAACCTCCATCTTATGTAATTTTCATTCTTGCTACCACAGAAGTTCATAAAATTCCGATTACCATCCTCTCACGTTGTCAGAGATATGACTTTAAGCGAATCTCCATTGAGAGAATTGCTGCAAGGTTAGAAGAACTGACTACAAAAGAAGGAATTGAGACGGAAGAAAAGGCATTAAAGTATGTAGCGAGAGCTGCAGACGGTTCTATGCGTGATGCACTTAGCCTTTTAGATCAGTGTATTGCCTTTTATTTAGGCCAGAAGCTGACTTATGATAATGTACTAGATGTATTAGGAACAGTAGACATCGAAGTGTTTGCAAGATTATTACGATATATAAGAAAAGGTTCTGTTTCTGAATGTGTAGGTCTTTTAGAAGAACTTATTTCATACGGAAGGGAACTGACACAGTTTACCGTGGATTTTACCTGGTACTTAAGAAACCTGCTATTAGCAAAGACATCTGATGATATTGAGGATATATTAGAAGTGTCATCGGATCAGTTACAGCTGTTAAAGCAGGAAGCAGCATCAGTAGATACAGAGATGCTGATACGATATATTCGCATCTTTTCTGAGCTATCTAATCAGATTAAATATGCAACTCAAAAGCGTGTTATGGTTGAAGTAGCACTGATTAAATTGTGTAAGCCAGCAATGGAAACCACATATGATTCTTTAATTGACCGAATCAAGGTAATTGAAAGACAGCTAAAGGATGGAGTAAGCATTGTTTCGAAAGAAGAATCCATGCATGAAGAGTCAGAAGCACCGAAAGGTGAGCCGCTCGTTCTTCCTAAAGCGGTATCAGAAGATTTAAAGAGGGTAGCTGGAGAGTGGAGAAATATTTTAAGTAATATGCCACCACTTGTAAGAACAGTACTGATTACAACAAAAGTTGTGCCAGGATCCGATGATCAGCTGATGCTTGTATTTGATAATGAGGTGGATAAACGAGTTATCGATGCAGATAATCATATGGAAGACATTAAGAGTGCCATTGCAAAGGTGATTGGAAAAGAAGTAGCGATACAAACAAAGTTAGTCAATGAAGGAGAGTCACTGAGTGATTTTCCTGATTTAACAAAAATAATAAAAAATGTTCCGATAGAATACGTCGATTAATCGGATATAAAAGGAAGGAGTTTTTTACATGGCTAAAAGAGGAGGATTTCCTGGAGCAGTACCAGGAGGTATGAGCAATTTAATGAAACAGGCTCAGAAGATGCAGAAGCAGATGGAAGAAAATCAGAGAATTATGGAGCAGAGAGAATGGGAAGCTACAGCAGGTGGCGGAGCTGTTACTGTAAGACTTTCTGGTAAAAAAGAAGTAACTTCTATTAAGATTCAGAAAGATGCAATTGATTTAGATGATATCGAAATGTTAGAAGATATGATCATGGCAGCTATCAACGCTAGCTTAAAGCAGATGGAAGCAGAATCAGCAGAATTAATGAACTCTGTAGCAGGCGGATTAGGAAATTTCGGCGGACTCGGCGGTTTATTCTAAGAAGCATTCTAAGCTTTTATAATAAGAATACAAAAAGGTATCGGATGTGTTGTTTAGAAACTATTCTAAAGCACAGAAGATACCTTTTTCTTTTATTATCTCCTGTTTGGCGCATAGTAAAATAAAAGAAAAGCATAGTTCAAATAGCCCTGTGCCCTTGAAACTTTGGCCAGATTACAGTATGATAAGTAAGAAATATAAAGAGAAACAGGGATAATAAAAAGCTAAGATTAAAAGTAGATTGAAAGTCGCCACGCTACACAGGATGGTGAATGCGAAAGAGCATAATGATACATAGCTCTGAGAAATGAACATTAGGATGTTAAGAAATAGAATGAAGGTATGGTGTGAAACGTGGATTATTATAGCAGTCAGATTAATAAGTTAATTGAAGAATTAGGCAGATTACCGGGAATAGGATCGAAGTCGGCACAGCGTCTGGCATTTCACATTATCAACATGCCAGAAGACCAGGTGGAAAGACTATCTTCCACAATCACGGAAGCCAAGAAAAATGTACGATATTGTAAAGTGTGTCAGACTTTAACAGATAAGGAAGTGTGTCCAATCTGTTCAAGTGAGAAGCGAAATCAGAAAGTGATTATGGTAGTTGAGAATACAAGAGATTTAGCGGCTTATGAGAAAACTGGAAAGTTTGATGGGGTATATCATGTGCTCCATGGTGCAATCTCTCCAATGTTAGGAATTGGACCGGCGGACATTAAGTTAAAGGAACTTATGACGAGATTACAAGGAGATGTAGAGGAAGTTATTATTGCAACCAACTCAAGTCTGGAGGGCGAAGCTACTGCTATGTATATTAGCAAGCTAATTAAACCAGCAGGGATTAAAGTCAGCCGTATTGCAAGCGGTGTTCCGGTTGGGGGTGACTTAGAGTATATTGATGAAGTCACTTTGTTACGTGCATTAGATGGACGAGTACAATTGTAATAAGCCATAAATGAAACAGATATAAAAGATACGAATGGAGGTTCTTTTCATGGGTGAAGGAAACGTGCTGTCCGGTGGGATTGACGTCTTATATGCAATGAAAGACAGCCTGTCAGAATTAGAAAAGTACAAAGGAATCAGTGCGGAACTTGCAGTAAAAGAGTCAGCACTAGAAAAGGAAATTGCATCAAAAGAAAAAGCGTTAGAGGCAGAAAGTGAAGCGGTAGTTAAGCAGAGACGACAGGAGATTGAGGCTTCCTTTGAAGAGCAGATCAGCAAGACGAAAAGCCGGATCAAGAAAGTAAAGGCGAAAAAAGAAAAGAGAAAAGATGCCAAAGTTTCAGAACGCATTAAGATAGAAACAAGGGAATTACGTGAAGAGAAAAGAGAGTTAGAAGAAGAATTAAAGCTCATTTTCCGTAACAGCAAGATTCCGAATCTGCTTAATAATAAATTATACTTTGCATTGTTTATGCCAAGGACATTGAAAGACTTACTTATCGTTTTAGGAATGATCCTTCTTACGCTTTTTGTGATTCCAGTGGGGGTGTATCATTTTTCACTGCCTCAGTCAACCTGGTATCTGGTTCTATCTTATGTTGTGACGGTTGTGGTATTTGGCGGAATCTATCTGTTCATCGCAAATCTCACAAAAGAGAAGAATCAGGCAGCGGCAGCAAAGATAAAAGAAGTGAGAAAAAAATTAGCGCTTAATCATAAGAAAATCAAGGCTGAAACAAGATCAATCCGAAAGGATAAAGATGAAAGTTTATATGGACTTGAAAATTTTGATCATGAGCTGAGGGAATTAGAAGAAGAAGCAGATAAGATAGCGAAAGAGAAAAAGAAAGCGCTTGCTGCATTTGAAAACGATACAAAGAAAGCGGTAATCGATGAGATCAGAGGAAGAGACAAAAAGGAACGAGAAGCCCTAAAGAAGGAGCATGATACCGTATATCAGCAACAGAAGCAGGCAGAAGAGAAAGTAAAGGCTTGTTCCATTGATATTGCAAACAAATATGAAGCATATTTAGGAAAGAATGTGATGTCTCTTGCATCCGTGGATCGGCTGATCGAGATTATGAAAGAAGAAAATTGCAATACAGTGTCGGAAGCACTGGCAACAATGAAAACGCTTTCACAATAAAACAGTTAAAAATTAGAACACAAAAAAGCCAAACGAAGACAAGAGTTGAGCAAAGATATAGAATCAATAAACCCAACAGTTAAATAAAGGAAACGACAAAATAAAAGCAAGATTAAAAAGAAAAGGGGCTGTCACACTAAGAGGGACAGTCCCTTTTTTGCATTCACAGAGCCTGTAATGACGAAGCTGTGTTACTTTTTGCACGATCAGCTTTATCGATGAAGCTGATATAAACACAGGCTGATTCCATGATAAATATGATCTGCCAGTGTCATTACGATGCCAAGTCTTGTGGTCTGTAAAAGCATCTGATCAAACATTCCAGACAGGTTTACAATGCCGGTAATAAACAGATCCCCTACATAAGGAAGATCCTTATCTACGCCTGCACCAGGCTTTAAAGGACCCTCTCCCAACGTAAAATATCCGACATGGGATGATTTTCCGAGGGAGGCATCAATTGCAATGATAAACGGATTCGCATGTTCTTTATAAATTTTATTGACGGTTTCTTTTAGATTCTTTGCATGAACCGGCTGATCGAGTGTGCCATAGATCGAAAGATTAGACAGCTGAAGTCCGGTCAGTTTATAGCCCACAATAGGGCCAAGACAGTCTCCGGTCGCGCGGTCTGAACCGATGCATAAAAACACCAGTGATTTATTCCCGTACAGGTTATCCTCTAATAGATTCGTCAGAACCGAACTAAATTCATAAGGGGCTTTGCGCTCTTTGGAATCAAAGTAAAAGATTTTCTTTTCTTTTTCTAAATACTGTTTCAATGGGAGACTCCACCTCTCGTTATAGGATATAGGACGAAAAATAGAAGGAATCTATACTAAGGATGTCCATTATGGGAGGGTTAGACAACTTCTTATTTTCCAAGAAAACGATAAAAATTAATGTCTCTATACTGAGTATAGCCATCCCCCTTAGGGAATAGACATAAAATCGTAAACAATATTTTATTGAAATTAGACACAATTATCTGATTTTCGCGGAGAAAAAGGTAAAATGCTTTAGAAAACATATGCTACTTGATGAAAAGCCTAGAAAGAGAACGACGAGATTGTATTTAGGGCGTGGGGAGATTTGACAAAAACGGCATATCCAATGTGATACCATGCTTGTATGAAGCGTATTACCGAACTGGTATGCGAATGGAGGGCGGGTACAGAGATGGTAGAGAAGCGTTATGAAAGCGAGGAAAAGACCACATCGAAGGCTGGCGCGAAGGTAAAAATACCGAAAAATATCAGACAGATAGGACAGATAAGCGACAAACTAAGAATATATGTAGAGGATTATGTAAAAACCTACGCAAGGCAACTTGCAGAAGGCGATTATACGGAACGGTGTGTTGCTGTGCTGGTAGGAGAGTATACGCAGAGTGAAGTAGGAAGGAATGTATTTATCTATGGTGCAGTAGAAGCAGAAGGTGCCTATTTTGATGGAAAGGTGACTTTTAATGAGGGAATCTGGGCAGCGGTTTATGAGAATATAAAAAAGTATTTCCCAGAAGGTGAAATTGTAGGATGGTATTATGGCGGCACAGGATTTGGGACTGAGGATGGAGATATGATCAAACAGGTCCATATCGATAATTTCTCAGGACGTGATAAAGTATTGCTTACTTATGATGTCTTAGAGAAAGAGGATAATTTCTATCTATTCGAAAGCGGAACCATTATGCTGCAGCCAGGGTATTACATATACTATGAGAAAAATCAAGAAATGCAAGGATATATGGTGGATCATAAAGAAGTAGCGGTGGAAGAAACGAAAGTCGATGATCACGCAATTCGGGAGATTAGAAGTATCCTAGATGAGAAGAAAAAACCTGCAAGGTCCAAAACAAGAGCGAAAGCAAAAGAAAAAGAGAAGGATCAGAAGAGCATGCAGCGGCTTGTATATACGGCAGGCGGTCTTGTGGCAGCTGTGGTATTAGTAGTTGGTGTCACAGTCGTATATAATAATCAGCGGATTAAAGGAATTGAGACAAGCATTAGCAATCTGGCTAAGAATATAACAGGTGCGGCATCGCAATCACAGGATGGTAGTAATATATTTGATCGGCCGGATGAAACTACAGGAGGTAACTCAGTGGAAGCATCCACGAATTCCAGCTCTGTATTAGGCGGAGACGACAAAATCGCACAGAATGGCTTGGAGGAATCAAACCTGTCAGAAACCCAGCCGGGAGGAACGGAGGGGGATTCTTTAGAGCAGGTGACTCCATCGGGTGCAGGTGAAGTTACACCGACCGAGGAAGCAAAAACGACGCCGGTGCCGACAGAAACGACGGACACAAGCAAGACGACAGGAAATTCTGTGCTAAGCGAGTATGTGGTGGAGAAAGGAGATACGTTAGCGAATATTTGTTTCAGGCTGTATGGTGATTATAAGAATGTGACAATTATAAAAGAAATCAATCGGCTAGAAGATGAGAATAAGATTTACGTCGGGCAGAAACTGCTAGTGCCATAGCCAGTCAGGGTGTTGCATAATACAATGCAGCACCCTTCTTTGGTTAGGCAGGATACATTCCACTAAAATCGGATTTTGTAAAAAAAGAGTGCCAAATGAAGGGGAATAGAGTATAATCATTTTGTAAGTTTTTGAAAATGTAGCGATGGCGAAAGTAAAGTATTTAGTCGCGTTCATTTTTAGAATCTGGAGGATAAAACGTGGAAAAGATTAAAAAAGTTAATTTAAGATCAGAAGAAGAGGCAAAAAAGAAGAAGCAGAAAAAGAAGAAAAATGTTCTCGTACTCATATTAGTAGCAGCTGTGTCTGTGCTTGGGATCGCTTCTATCTTTTACATACAGAATAAAAAGAACCAGAGCTATCAAGCATTTGAAGTAATCAACACAATTGATCTGACAGGCACGGATACGGGCAGATACATGTGCTATAAGTCTGGCATGTTAAAGTATAGCAGGGATGGTGTAGAAGCAATCAGCGCAGACGGAAAGGTACTGTGGAACGTGGCGTACAATATGAAAGATCCGATTGCGGATGTGAATGGAAGCTATGTGGCGGTTGCAGACCGTGGTGCTAAGACATTATATATTATTGATGGATCAGGAACTGCAAATGAGATCAGTCTGTTATACAGCATTGTAGATATTGATGTGGCAGCCCAGGGAATCACGGCGGTCCTTACGAATAACGGAACAGAGGATCATATTTATCTATACGGCGCCGATACGAAAGATGCCTATGTAGACATTAATACAAAGACAGAATCAGATGGTTATCCAGTTGATATTGCTTTATCGAATGATGGTACCAAATTAGTAACATCTTATCTTGCGATGAATCAGGATGAAGTGGTAACGTGGTTGTCCTTTTACAATTTCAGCGAGGTAGGTAAGAATTATATCGATAACCTAGTAGGATCGTATAGTTTTGAATCCATTATTCCTGAAGTCAAATTTCTTTCCAATGATTTAGTATGTGCCTATCGAGATGACGGATTTTTATTATATTCGATGAAGGAGAACCCGTCGGTGCTAGTGAACGAAACATTCACAGATGAAGTGGTAAGTGTATTCTCAGACGCTTCCCATATCGGATTCATTTCTAAGAATTCCGGACAGGATGCAAAGTATCAGTTAAAGCTTTATAATACATCTGGGAAGGTTCTGTTGAATAAAGGGATTAATACTGCATATGAAACTGTTTATATATCTGGTCAGGAGATTGTGATGTATGACAAATTGGAATGCAGCATTTATACGATAACAGGTGAATTAAAGTTTTATTCAGAGTTTCAGAAGAATGCCAACTTTGTGTTTAATGGAAGTGAATCAGACCGTTACGTTGTTGTAGGGGATGAGTCCATGGATATTATAAGATTAATACAGAAGGAGAAATAGGATGAATATTGCACTTATTATCGTGCTTCTTATCCTGATTGTGAATGCGCTTTATGGAAGAAAGGCGGGACTGATCAAAACAGTCTTCTCTCTTTTTTCCATGATTGCAGCAATATTGCTTACCAGCTTTATAAGCCCTCAGGTAAGCAAGGTGTTACAGGAAAATGAAGCAGTTATGGAATATATGTCGGGAAAGGTAGAAGCTGTTCTGCCATTAGAGGAGCTGGGAAATAAGATCACGGACCAAATTAGTTTTGTGGATTCGCTTCCCATTCCGGAGGCCATGAAGACATCCATTATAGAGAATAACAATAGTGATGCTTATGCAGAAATGGCAGTGGATAATTTTACTACATACATAACCCATGCGATTGCTAATATTGTTTTAAATGCGATTGCGTTTATCGTAACGTTTATTGTAATCATCATTATCCTGAATATTATATGTTCAGTATTAAATATTATTAGCAAGCTACCAATTCTTAATCAGATCAATAAGACAGCGGGAATGCTGGTAGGGGGTGTTCAGGGGCTGATTATCATCTGGGTGCTTGGAATCTTGGTGACTGTATTTAGCGGAAGTGCTTTTGGACAGGAAGTGTTTGGGATGATAAATGAGAGTGCATTTCTTAGTTTTTTATATAATAATAATTTGATTCTGCGTGTTATTACGAATATATTCTTGTAAGGAAAGATATGTGTAGGAAGAGTACGAAAAAAGGCGTTTGCTATGTATAGCGGCCGCCTTTTTTATTTATAAAAAGAGGTCTTAAGTGCTTGGTGCAGAAAATTCCATAATTTAGAAATATACCGGAAACTTGACTTGAAATTCGTCACTATTTGGAGTATACTCTTGATGAAAGCACTTACATAGGTGCATGTCAGGGATATGGATGAAATAATCTGTGTATGATTGCTGTAACAGAGGGGGAATATACTTCTTTGTTACCACTATAAATCACATGTAAAGGAGTCATATTATGAACGAAGTATTAAAGCGTTTCCAGATGCTTGGTATTATTCCAGTTGTAAAGATTGATGATGCGAAAGATGCAGCACCTTTAGCTAAGGCGCTTTGCGAAGGAGGTCTTCCAGTTGCAGAAGTAACATTCCGTACAGCAGCTGCAGCAGAAGCGATCCGTCTTATGACAGAAGCATGCCCAGATATGTTTGTTGGTGCAGGTACTGTACTAACAACAGAACAGGTAGATGAAGCAGTAGCAGCAGGTGCTAAATTCATTGTAAGCCCTGGTTTAAATCCAAAGGTCGTAAAATACTGTATCGAAAAAGGAGTTCCAATCACTCCAGGTACATCAAGCCCAACTGATATTGAAGCAGCTTTAGAATTAGGTTTAGAAGCAGTTAAGTTCTTCCCAGCAGAAGCTTCCGGTGGTCTTCCTAAGATCAAAGCTATGGCAGCTCCTTATGGAAACTTAATGTTTATGCCTACTGGTGGAATCAATCAGAAAAACTTAATCTCTTATCTTGATTTCCCTAAGATTTTAGCATGCGGCGGTAGCTGGATGGTAAGCTCTGACTTAATCAATGGTGGACAGTTTGATGAAATCAAGAGATTAACAAGAGAAGCGGTAAATACAATGCTTGGATTTGAAATTAAGCATGTTGGTATCAATGCAAAGAGCGAAGAAGAAGCAGATGGTGTTGCAACTTCTTTCGAAAGATTATTTGGTTTCACAAAGAAAGTTGGAAACAGCTCAATCTTTGCAGGAACAGCAATTGAAGTAATGAAGACTCCTTACCTTGGTGCAATGGGTCATATTGCAATTCAGACAAATTATGTAGAACGTGCAGTATACCATATGGAATTGCAGGGATTTGAATTCAATAAGGAATCTGCTAAATATAAGGATGGCAAGTTAATGGCAATCTACTTAAAAGATGAAATCGGCGGATTCGCTGTACATTTAGTAGGACGCTAGTTAACTAGATTAAAAGAAGACAGTCAGCAATGGCTGTCTTTTTTTGATCTAGTTAAAGTGGAATTGCTCTGCAAAAAAGGGGGCAGGCTGAGAACGTTACTGTTTCTAAATGTGTGAATGTATGAGTCAGGTGGTAAAGACTGTGATGTTTTTTTATTTTATTCTTTTTAGTCCCAGAGTTTCTTTTTTGTTAATTGAAGATCTTGCAAGGTTTCATGCAGAAATAAAAAGAAAGATAAATTTAGAGATTGTAAAGAGATAATGAATAATAGATAAAAGTGATTTTTAAATCAATCAAGAAATCTTGCTGACTCTATGAAGAATTTTACATGGATTAGTAAAAGAGTCGTAAGAAAACCGGTAAAATAGCAGTGAGGAAACCAAGCAAAGTAGTATGAGAATGGTAAGAAAAGTACCTAGATAAGGTGCTTTATGGCAAGTGAATATATACCAATAATGAATGGAAGAAAAAAACATATAAAAAACTTTAAAAAAAGTGTTGACACATGCTTTGGGTTCTGCTATAATCAATTTTGCTGACGCGGCAATGACACATTGAAGCGAAACAGCAGAGCGAAGTCTGAAAAGACAAGCTGTACTTTGATAACTGAACAGTGAAACAACCTTGAAATTCGTTGAGAATATAGTTTGAACTAACGTTCAAACACAAATAAGAACTGTGAGAGATGACATCAATCACAACCCTAAATCAGTAACGGAACAAGATGACATTAATAGTTATAACTTTGGTTATAACGGCTTATTAGTAGTCAGCTAAGTTCTGAAA